>JBBRLG010000587.1:0-4595 GCA_038231495.1 Gemmatales bacterium
ACACCCGCTTGGCGGGGCTTCCGCCGGCTTGGACCCTCCCGCAAAGCCGCAAGCGGCACTATCGGTAACAGCCTAACCCGAAACCACTTGCTGAACCTCGGACCGTGACCCTATACTCAAGGTCGATCCAACGCCCGACTTCGTCGAAAGGGAGTACACGCTCATGCGACTGATGCCGACGGCTTTCGTTCCCGTCCGGATGGCCCGCCCGCTCGCGGCCGCCCTCGTCGGAGTGTGCTTCCTGGCCTGCCTGCGCCTGGTGCCCGGCCGTGCCGCCGACCCCGCCAAGGCGCTGACCGCCGAGGCCGTCCGCGACGTGCAGAAGGCCTTTCAAACCGAACGCGCTGCCGCCGACAGCTCCGGCGCGGCCAAGAAGTTTTCGCCGGACTGGTATCAGAAGGCCGACGCCCTGGCCAAAAGCGGCGAGGAAGCGCTCCAGGACGGCCGACTCGTCGAGGCGCTGGACCATTTTCGGCAGGCACGCTGGCACTTGCCGGGGCTGCCGGCCAACGTGAAGGAACACGTCGCCCGTGTCTTCGGCGACGGCCGGTTGCGGCACACGGACGAGATCTTTGCCGTCGTCTTCAGCCCCGACGGCAAGCGCCTCGCCACTGCGGGCCAGGACTGCCTCATCATGATCTGGGACGTGGACAACGGCCACGAGCTGGTTCACTACGCCGGCCACGCGGGCGAGGTCCGGGCCATTTCGTGGAGCAGCGACGGCAAATACATCGCCTCCGCGGGTAAGGACCCCGAAATCCGCGTCTGGGAGGCCGACACCGGTAAGGATGTCAAGACTCTCAAGGGCCACACGGAAAAGCTCACCGCCATCGCCTTCAGCCCCGACGGCACGTTGCTCGTTTCCGGCGGCGTCGACCGCAAGGTGCGCATCTACGACGTGCAGAGCGGCGACCTTAAACACGCGCTTGAAGGCCACCAGCTTATGATTTCCGCGGTGGCCTTTAGCCCCGATGGCAAGACGGTCGCCTCGGTCGGCTACGACCGTTCCCTCCGGCTCTGGGACCCGGACAAGGGCATCCTCAAGTCCGCCCACCCGCTCATCAACCGCGACCGCGGCAGCGTCAACGCGGTCGCCTTTCACCCCGCTGGCAAGCTCGTCGCCGTCGGCTGTAGCGACCCCAATGTTGTCATCTTTGTCGATGTCGAGACGGGCACTCCCAAGCTGACGTTCGAGGGACACACTTCGGCCGTCAATAGCGTTGCGTTCACGAAAGACGGCCGCACGATGGCCAGCGGCAGCACGGACCACGCAATCCGCCTGTGGGACGCCGCGACGGCCCAGACCTTCCGCGTCCTCGCCGGGCACACCGATGGCGTGTCGTCCGTGGCCTTCAGCCCCGACGGCCTGCGCCTGGCGTCCGGCGGCAAGGACTTCACTGCCCGCGTCTGGGACGTTGGCCATTCGGAGCAGTACCGCGACTTCGTCGGGCACCAGGGGCCGGTTTGGTCCGCAACCCTGAGCGCCGACGGCAAGTTCATCCTCTCCGCCGGTGCCGACAAGACGGTCCGCGTCTGGAACGTCAACAGCGGCCAGACGGTATCGAAGCTCGACAAGCACACCGGCCCCGTGACGGCGGCGATTTACAGCCCCGACGGCCAGTACATCCTGTCGTGCAGCGGCGACAAGACGATCAAGCTTTGGGACGCCAAGAGCGGCAAAGAGCTGCGGACGTTTACCGGCCACACGGCGACCGTCACCTGCGCCGCGTTCAGCCCGGACGGCAAGCGGTTCGTCTCCGGCGGCGCCGACCGACTCGTGAAAATCTGGGACGTGGACAAGGATAAAGAACTGCACAGCCTGACCGGGCACAGTTCCGTCGTCAGTACCGTCGCCTGGAGCGCGGACGGCAAAAAGATCGCCTCGGGCGGCGGCGACAACACCATCAAGCTTTGGGACGCGGACAAGGCGAAGGAGGAGCGGACGTTGACCGGCCACACCGGCCCGATCGGCGCGGTGGCCTTCCACCCGGACGGCAAGCATCTGGCGTCCGGTGCCGCCGACCAAAACCTCTTCATTTGGAACCTCGGCGCGGACACCCCGCCGCAACGGATTGCCGGCCACACCAACGTCATCAGCTCGGTCGCCTACAGCAGTGACGGACGTTTCCTGGTGTCGGGCGGCGGCGACCAGGTGGTGAAGATGTGGGACGCCCAGACGCGGGCCGAGCTACACAGCTTCCGCGGCCACAAGAACTGGATCACGTCGGTAGCATTTAGCAAGGACGGCCATTTCCTCGTGTCGGCGGGCGTGGACGAGAAGATCAAGCTGTGGGAGCTGGGCGGCCGCGAGGGTGCCGCGGGCTACGGCCACACCCTGAAGCTCAACGCCGTGGCGGTCAGTGCCGACGGCAAGCTCATGGCGACCGGCGGCGAGGATACGACGGTACGGCTGTGGGACGTGGCGACGGCCAAAGAGTTGTTCGTGATGAACGGCCACACGGGCCAGGTGACGGCGCTAACGTTCACGCCGGACAATAAGTTCGTCGTCTCGGCGAGCAAGGACCGGACGCTGAAGGTCTGGAACGCCGAGACGGGCAAGGAGGCCAAGACGATCCGCGACCCCGGCCCGGCCAGCGACGTGCCGGTCCTGACGGTAACGCCGGACGGCGTGTGGCTAATGGTATGGGCGGCGACGGCGAACATCGAGACGTACGACCTGGCCCAGGGCAAACAGTCGTCGAGTTTCGCCGGCCACGACAAGCCTTCGACGATCACGAGCCTGGCGTTCAGCGCCGACGGCGAGGTCGCGGCCCTGGGCGGCACCGACGGCGTGGTGCGCCTGTGGAACGTGCGCAAGAAAGAGCGCCTGCCCGGCGGCGACATGCCCGCGCATAAACAGGACATCGCCGACCTGACGATAACGCCGGACAAGAAGACGCTGGTGACGGGCGACAAGACCGGGGAGATCAAAATTTGGGACCTGACCAACCGCCGCGAGCCGTTGTTTACGATCCCGGCCCCCAAGAAGCCGCTCGTCGGTTTCGCGATGAGTGCGGACGGGAAACGGTTCGCGACGGCGGGCCAGGACAACGTGGTCAAGGTGTGGGACGTAAAGACAGGCAAGGAGTTGCGGACCTGGGATCTGCACTTACCGTTCGTACCGGAGCGCCCGTTCGTGCGCAGCCTGGCGTTCACGCCGAACGGCAAACAGCTGGCAACCGCGAACGCGAACACGACGGTATATTTGCTGGAATGCCCGGAGTGACGCTGCCGTTGCGTTGGGACGACCTGTCAATTCGTCAGGCCGCATCGGGAGGGAGACAGGAATACGTGGTGGGTGCCAACCGGGACGAACTTCAATACGGTTCGGCTCGATTCTTGCTACGAGGAATTGGCGTCCTGATCCTTGAGGCTTTCCAGGTGGGCCGTCAATTCCGCCGCCGTCGCCCAGCCGCTAAAGTACAAACAGAACATCTCGTACGTCCGTTTCGTCGGCTTCTTGCCCACCCACAGACTCAGCAACCGACTGGCAATCAGCGCCACATCCACCTGGTTAGCCGCTCTCACGCTGGCTGCAAAGACCTCACGACGCGAAGATAACCGAACCAATCAAACACGACGGGATGAGGCTGACGATCGAACCAGGGGGACAAATGAGCCATCGCCGCTGAATCGACTGCGCGCATAGCCAATGTTTTCTCTGCCCTGATTGACCATGCAATCACAACCGTTGGAGTGGCAGCCCGATCGGTCACGCCTTGAAGGTGGCTGTCATACAGCTCTGAGAGATGTTCTTCCGAAGGCCAAGGGGGAATCCAAACCCTCTCGTCGGGAGTCGCCTTGAACAGGCGGAAAACCTCGCCAAATGAGGATTGCGGCATTGGAGCGAGAGCAAAAATGCGTACGGCGTGCATCTCGTCCCAGTCAAGGAGGTAAAAATAATATTCCCCACAGCAATACTTACATTTCAGAAGACCCCCGGCTGGACCATCGTAGAAGTCCAGGACGATCATTTGCGAAAACGGATCATCGGAAACGATGACCGGAAAGGTTGTCGGCGCCGACTTGCAGCATGTAGATGACAATGTTTGCATTATTATTTGCCTCAAGTACACTTATTACGGAATCCTGCCAAAGACGCGGTTGAACGTATCAGCGACCTGCTGGGTAACGGGACTGGGAAGCTCGACCGTATAATGCCCTTTTCTGAGTGTCTTGTAAAGGTTGAAGTACTTTTGCACTTCCACGAATTCGGCAGCAGACGGGACGGGATTGCGGTAGAAGACAGACACGCCGTGAATCCCGACTTTCGGGCTGGCCAGCGCGGCTGCGGCTTCGCCAGCGAGTTTTTCAACGGTTTCGGGCGCGGTTCCATAACGGACGAGCTTCGTTCCTGGCTTGGCTGGGTCCGCAGCGGTGGGCACGCCACAACCTGCGCCACCAAGGCCATTCTGCACCCAGACCGAGGTCTTCCCTTTGCCCACGAAGTAACCGTTCACCGCGGTGGTGGGAGTCGGACAGCAATAGCCATCCCGTGCTGGGAGTTTTCTGGGTGCGCGGCAGCGCAGGACGCGCGTCACCGTTCGTTTCTGCCGGACTCCCCTTGTTTCCCTTCGGGGCGATGGACACGGAAA
>JBBRLG010000588.1:0-4548 GCA_038231495.1 Gemmatales bacterium
CGCATCAGCACCGACGCCGGATCGACCCTGGCCAATCTCGACCCTCGCCACGAACAAGGCCGACCCTCGCCAAAGTAAAACGGGGTGTCGTTCGCGTGCGCCAGCGGACGCTGGCGCACGCGAAAAAGCTGCCACCGTCGGTGAATGGCTCTCCGCGCACCGCGGGGGAGAGGGCAGGCAGCGTTTCGCTCCCCGAAAGATTTGCCACACCCTGAAAGGGGGCGTGTGGCAGTTGACGCGACCGTCGCGCCGTGGTGAAGTGCAATGGAATACCTTGACCGGCGCGAGCCTTACCTGTAGCGGCGCGGGCGAATTACCCCGACCGGTGCGGGCCATACCAATGCCAGTGCCGGTCGGGATAATCACCAGTTCGGGTGCGACACGAAGTTGTAGGTGTAGCTGTGATGCAGTCGGAAGCTTGACATCACCTACTGTTCTGCCAGTAGTATCCTACCGAGACGTGCGTCGGTGGTAACGCCGGGGTGCGAAGCTCTCGGGACAACGTAACCTCACCCTTTGGGGTGGCAGCGGACGTGCGAACCGACGCTGCGACTGCCAGCATCAACGCGGTCGGGAACCAGGATCGGGTGGCATGGTCAACCCAGGTGAAGCGCTGCTAAACGCCGTTATTGATGACCAGCCAAAGATGCTGAGAGGCTGGGACCAAAAGGTACGTGGTCAGGTCTGGGTGTTCCGAACTCACCCGACGCAGATGTGGCACCACCGGCGAAGAGGCGCGACCTAAACCATCCGGGTACACCTGCGGAACGTGGTAAACCCGTTGTCGTCCCTCCGGGTAGGTCCTTCGCAAGAGGGATCGATGCGATAGCGGGTAGAGAACGAGGGAGCAAGCGAACGCTGTCCTGTAATGGGACGGATAGGGGTTGCAACAGCACCCCACGCGAAAGCGGGCTGACTTCCCTCTGGTCTGGCGGCACGAGAACGTTCGAGCAACCGCTGGAGGAGGCAAGCAGATGTCGGCCGCGACGACGCGAGCTGGTGCGGCCTCCCCGGGCAACCGGCAGCGGCTCCGGGCCAGTATCGTGCAGGTGTCTCCGCCGGGTGCGGAAGCACCGCGTTTCGCAAGAAGCGTTTGCCAGGCTCAAGCTGCATGCATCGAAAGGTGCCCGTGCAGTTTCTAGGGGAGGGGGTGACGGCGACGTCACCCCCTTACCCGACCGGCGGTTGTACGAGTGATCCAATCCGGGAGCGCGGGTAGCTCGTCTAACAAGGAGAACCAGTTGCTAACCCGTACTCAAAGGAGATACTCATGACATTGCGCGATTATCGGATGGGAACTGCGGTACTGCTTTCGGTTGCGCTGCTCATAGTCGCGCTCGCCGCGCCCGTCTGCGCGGACGATGCCGAGGATAAGGCTCTTGCGGCTGTGGAGAGACTTGGCGGCCAGGTCCTTCGGGATGCAACCAAGCCGGGCAAGCCGGTGACAGATGTGACAATTTCCGGCAAGGGGGTGAAGGATGCGGATCTCAAAGACCTTGCGGGGTTCAAGGAACTGGGCTGGCTCACCCTCCACAATAGCGAGGTGACGGATGCGGGGCTCAAGGAACTCGCCCAATTCAAGCAACTGTACGCCCTCGCCCTCTACGAGACCAAGGTGACGGACGCGGGACTGAAGGAAATCGCGCAACTCAAGGGGCTGATTTATCTCCTCCTCGGCAGTACCGAGTTCACGGACGCCGGGCTCAAGGAACTCGCTCAACTCAAGGGATTGAAAACACTCATCCTCCCCCGCACCGGGGTGACTGACGCCGGGGTCAAAGAACTTGCCCAACTCAAGGGACTGACTACCCTCAACCTTGACGAGACCGAAGTGACGGACGCGGGGCTCAAGGAACTCGCACCACTCAAGCAACTAGGGTGGCTCTTTCTCGGGGGGACCAAGATGACGGACGCGGGGCTGAAGGAACTCGCTCAGCTCAAGGAGTTGACCCGCCTCCACCTCAGCGGGACCAAGGTGACCGACGCCGGGCTCAAGGAACTCGCTCAGCTCAAGGGGCTGCAGACTCTCCTTCTCGACAGCACCGGGGTGACGGATGCGGGGCTCAAGGAACTTGCACAACTCAAGGGGCTGAATGTACTCAACCTCAATAGCACCGAGGTGACGGACGCGGGGCTCAAGGAACTCGCTCAACTCGAGGGGTTGGGCGCCCTCCACCTCGGCGGAACCAAGGTGACGGACGCGAGGCTCAAGGAACTCGCTCAACTCAAGGGGTTGACCCTCCTCGATCTCAGCGCGACCAAGGTAACGGATGCGGGGCTCAAAGAACTCGCTCAACTTAAGGGGTTGACCCTCCTCGACCTCCACGGGACCAAGGTGACGGATGCGGGGCTCAAGGAACTCGCACCACTCACCAAACTTAATAGCCTGCATCTCATCGACACCGAGGTGACGAACGCGGGGATCGAGGAA
Organism: Gemmatales bacterium; assembly: GCA_038231495.1. Lineage (GTDB taxonomy): Bacteria > Planctomycetota > Planctomycetia > Gemmatales > Gemmataceae > JBBRLG01. Next base: position 2,432 of record JBBRLG010000588.1, read on the forward strand.
CTCCAGAAGGCTCTGCCGAAGTGCCAGATCACGAAGTAACCGAGCCGGCGATGGACACTCCAATGGTGGCGCGGACAATAAGGGTATGGCTGTGGCTTGTGAAAAGGGGAAAAGGTGTCAGGACCGGAAAGAGAATGGGGACGCGAACCGTTTCCATTGCGCTTTGTCAAGAAACGGTCGCCGGCCTTTTCGCTGCGGGTCTGAATGGCTTCCAGCCAATCGTTGTTATTTCACCAATCTTCAGTCAATTGTCTCGCCCTCCAGCCGCGCCACCTCGTAGCAATCCTTATCACCGCGCCCGGAGAAACAGACGACCACTACATCCTCATGCGCCCGCTTGCTCGCAATTCGCATCGCTTCGACCACGGCATGCGCGGTCTCCAGCGCGGGTAAGATGCCTTCCAACCGCGAACACAGGTGGAACGCCTTCAACGCCTCGGTGTCATCGACGCTGGTGTAGCGAACACGCCGCGTGTCCTTCCAGTAACTGTGTTCGGGGCCGACGCCGGGGTAATCCAGACCCGCCGAGATCGAATGCACCGCCGCCGTCTGGCCGTCGTCGTCTTGCAGGACGTAGCTAAATGCGCCGTGCAGCACGCCGGGCTTGCCGTGGCTCAAGGTGGCGGCGTGATGGCCGGGTTCCTTGTTGCGGCCGCCGGCCTCGATGCCGACCAGTTCCACGCTCGTGTCGCCGACGAACGGGTGGAACATGCCCGCCGAGTTGCTGCCGCCGCCGACGCACGCCACCACCACGTCGGGCAGACGGCCCAACTGGTGCAGGCTTTGTTCGCGCGTTTCCTTGCCGATGACCGACTGGAAGTCGCGCACCATCCGCGGGAACGGGTCCGGGCCGACGACGCTGCCGATGATGTAATGCGTCGTCGCCACGGTCGCCATCCAATCGCGCATCGCCTCGTTGATCGCGTCGCGCAGCGTGCGGCTGCCGGTCGTCACCGGCGTGACCGTCGTGCCCAGCGCCCGCATCTTGAAGACGTTGAGCTTCTGCCGGCGTACGTCCTCCGCGCCCATGAAAACCTGGCATTCCAGGCCGAACAGTGCCGCCGCCGTGGCGCTGGCGACGCCGTGCATCCCGGCACCCGTCTCGGCAATGATGCGCGGCTTGCCCATACGCCGCGCCAACAGCGCCTGGCCGATGCAGTTGTTGATCTTGTGCGCGCCGGTGTGGTTGAGGTCTTCGCGCTTCAAATAGATGCGGGCGCCGCCGGCTTCCTTCGTGAGCCGTTCGGCGAAGTACAGGCGCGACGGCCGGCCGACGTATTCGTGCAGGTAGTGGTGGAACTGCCGTTGAAATTCCTCGTCTTCGCAGGCGGCGTCGTAGTGTTCGCTCAACTGCCGCAAGGCTTCCATCAGCGTTTCCGGCACATAGCGCCCGCCGTAGACGCCGAAACGGCCCTGCTGATCCGGCACGGAAGTCGAGGTCGCCGACATGGGTTGCTCACCGGGCGAAGGAGGGAAGGTTGTCTGTAACCGTTCATTCCCCCCCTTACGAAGGGGGGGGTAGGGGGGGTGGATGCCATGACTGCGTACTTCAATCGTTCTTGACCCCCCCTACCCCCCCTTCGTAAGGGGGGGATAAGTTGATGCCGGTGAACGGTTACGGTTGTCTCACTTCAGACTAGGCGTTGCCGCCGGCCTTTTCAAGCGCGCCGCGAACGCCTTGGCGACGATGCCAATGGCCGCACGGTCGGCGACAAAGATCGGTTTGACATCGCCAGCCGGCCTCTCCATACTGAGGGGGAGACCGATAACTTATCGCCAATCCGCGGACTTGCACCTACCCTTCGCATACGGGTCTTGGGAATTCGCACCATGAATTGTCGCACTTTCCTCGCGGCCTGCATCGTCCTTGGCACCGCGTCTTTGCCGGCTTTCGCCCAGGAAGCGTCGTACCAGGAAGACTTGCAGTTCGTCCAGCGGTTGCGTACACGCGGCGACCACGTGTTGGCGCAGGAGTTTTTGCAGCGCCTGGCGAAAACCGCCGCGCCCGAACTGGCCAAGGAGTTGCCGCTGGAGTTCGCCAAGACCAGCCTGGCCGCCGCCGCCGACGAGCCGGAAACCTCCAAGCGCATACAAATCTATCAGCAGGCCCGCACTTC
>JBBRLG010000589.1:0-4542 GCA_038231495.1 Gemmatales bacterium
CGCGAGGTGTACCTGCGCCGCGCGGAGACGGTCTGCCCCCACAGCCCGGAGGTCTGGTATCTGGCGGGTGTGTTTGAGCTAAAAGACGCGCACGAGGAGGCGGCGTGGTCGAGTTGGCGTCGGTCGCTAGACTTGTCGAACGAGTTTCTGAACCCGATCCTTGACCGCGCCGGGAAGACTCTCGACGCCGACGAAATGGCGGAAAAAGTCCTGCCGGACCGTGCGGACACACTCTGGGCGGCCGCGGCCTACCTGTACCCTGCAACCAAGGCCGAAGGACGGCAACCGCTTCTTCGGAAGGCCCTCGCGGTCTTGCGCGCACGGCCCGGCCCCCCGCCCCCCACCGAACTGCACCTCCGGGCCGAGGTCGAGGACGCCCTGGGCGACCCTGCCGCCGCGCTGAAATCCTACGAAGCCGCCCTGCGCCGCGACGGGCAACAGGACGACTGGCGTTACGAGTACGCCGCCCTTCTGGTTCGGCAAAAGCAACTCCAGGGTGCCCGGCGCGAATTGCTAACCGTGCTGGGCCGGCGGCCCGAACACGGCCGGGCGAAGCTACTCCTTGAGCGGGTGGCACGCGAACTCGCGGAAGGCGGCTGACCGTCGCACGGTGTCCTCGGCGCGCAAGCGGCCAGCTTCACTCCTTCGTCTTCTGCAACCGCCCCGATTTGCGGATGGCCCACATCAGCCGTAGGCCCAGGACGCCGCTTAGCGCGCACGCCAGGACGCCCGGAATCGAGATGCCTTCAAAGTCCGGCGGCACCCGCGAGCTTAACAACAGCGCCGAGCCGATGAACAACGCACTCGTCACCATGCCGAACACCAGTCGGTTTACCGCCGGCTCGACGTGCTGGTGTTCCAGGTGGATGTTGAACCGGCCCCGCTGCACGCGGTCCAACAGGGTGCGCAGGCCGTGCGGCAACGTCTCCGCCAGCATGGTCCATTCGTCCGCAAGCCGGCGCAGCTTTTCCACCTGGCGCTGCGGCGACAGCCGGCGCAGGATCAGCTTCTCCTGGTAAGGCTGCATCAATTCGACCAGGTTGAAATGCGGGTTGCACAGCCGCGACGTGCCCTCCAACATCACCAATACTTTAATTAACATGGCGACGCCCGCCGGCAATAAGATGTGATAGCGGCGGATGATCTCGGTCAATTGGTTTAACGCGCGGCCCAGGTCCAGCTCGTGCAGCGACGTGCCCGCGTAGAAGTAGAGGAAGTCCGTCAAGTCCGCCTGCAAGCCGGCCTGGTCGAGGTCGAGTGGGATGGCGCCGATGCGCGTGATCAGCCGCGTCAGCCGCGTCGAATCCTTGCTCACCACCGCCATCAAGATGTCTTCAAAGTCGTCGCGCATGCGGTCGTCGAGCCGGCCCACCATGCCGCAGTCGAGCAGGCCGATGACGCCGCCGGGCAACAGCAGAATGTTGCCGGGGTGCGGGTCGGCGTGAAAGAAGCCGTCGCGGAAAATCATCTCCAGGAAGACGCCCGCGCCGCGCCGGGCGACTTCTTCGAGGTCGATGCCGGATTGCCGCATGGCCTCGGTGTTCGACAACGGGATGCCTTCGAGGTAGTCCATCGTCAGCACGCGCGCACTCGACCGCTCCGGGTCGGGGATCGGGAAGCGCACGTTCGCGTTGGCCTCGAAATTGAGCGCGAACTGCTGCAAGTTGCGGCGTTCGCGGCTGAAGTCGAGTTCGCGCGTGAGCGTCCGTTGGAACTCGGCCGACGTGGCAATCGGCTGGTAGGCGCGGGTTTCCGGCAGGTACTTTTCGGCCAACTCGGCCAGGCCGCTCAGGAGGGCAAGGTCGGTGCGGATGCGCGCCTCGATGCCGGGGTGCTGCACCTTGACGACGACGCGCTGGCCGGTGTCGAGTACGGCCCGGTGGACCTGGCCGATCGACGCCGACGCCAACGGTTTGTCCTCGAACCCGGCAAACAGTTCGTCGATCGGTTTGCCCAATTCGCTTGTGATAAGGGCACGCACCGCGTCGGCGGGGTCGGCGGGGGCGTGCGATTGGAGGGCGGTCAATTCGTTTGCCAGGGCATTGCCGACGAGATCGGCGCGAGTGCTGAGCATCTGGCCGAGCTTGATAAAGGTGGGGCCGAGTTCCGTGAGTGCCAGGCGAATGCGGGCCTCGACCGGCAGGCGCGAGAGTTCCTGACCACTGTGACTTTTGAGATGCCCGCGGGCGAAATTGAGGTCGAGGCGGTTGATCCAGTCCGCGAGGCCGTACTTGCCGAGGATGGCGACGATCTCGCCCATGCGGTTGGCGTTCTGGGCGATCTGCGGGATGCTTGCCAGGTTCAAGGGGATCGACTCCCACAATAAGGCAAAAGGCAAAAGGCAACAGGCAAAAGGAAAGTCGAAATGCACTGCCTGTTTACTGCTGTCTTGAATTCCTTTTGCCTTTTGCCTTTTGCCTTTTCTCACCGCGGCGGCGTGGACCACAGACGCAGCGTACAATCGGCGCTGCCGGACAAAACGCGCTTGCCGTCCGGCGTGAACGCCACGCACCACACCCAGTCGGTGTGGCGCTCGAACCGGTGCTCCTCCTTGCCGGTCTCCACGTTCCACAGGCGCATCGTCCGGTCCGCGCCGCCGGTCAGCGCCCGCTTGCCGTCGGGCGAAAACGCCACGCCCCACACCTTGTCCGAGTGGCCCTCAAACTGACGCACTTCCTTGCCCTCCTCCACGTCCCAGAGCCGGACCGTGCCGTCCTCGCCGCACGACAACGCCCGCTTACCGTCCGCGGTCAAGGCCACGCGCCAAACGCGGGCCGCGTGCCCTTTGAACTTGCGGACCTCGGAGCCGGTCGTGGCGTCCCACCAGCGGAGCGTCGCGTCGTCGCCGCCGGACAGCAGGTGCAGGCCGTCGTCGGAAAAGAGCGCATGGTTCGCGCCGCCGGGGTGCGCCCGGATGGTCAGGACTTCGACAGTGGTTTCGGTGTTCCAAATGCGCAGCGTGCCGTCGTCGCTGGCGGACAGGATGCGGCTGCCGTCGCGCGAAAAGGAGGTGCTGCGCACGAGGGCGGTGTGGCCCTTGAATTCGCGGACCGTCTGGCCGGTTTGCAAGTCCCACAGCCGCAGCGTCAGGTCCTGGCCGGCCGACACCGCCAGCCGGCCGTTGGGCGCGAACGCCACGCCCCACACCTTGTCGGCGTGGCCTTCCAGGCGCTTGATCTCCTTGCCCGTCTCCACGTCCCAGAGGCGGACGGTCTTGTCCTCGGCCGCCGACAAAACCCGTTTGCCGTCCGCCGAGAAGGCGACGCCCCGCACCCGTGCCGTGTGGCCGAGGTACAGCCGAATTTCGCTGTACATCTTGTCTTCGATGGCGTGGACGAGCCGGGCGGCCCGGCTGCGAATCTCCGCGTCGGGGCTATCGACGGCGGCCTTCCGCAGCGGCACAAGGGCGGGGGCGCCGATCTTGGCCAACTCCTTATCGGCGGCCTCGCGCTGGTCGTATTTGTCGTGGCCGAGTTGCACGACGAGGCGGTCGATCGTCTCGGGATCGGGGCCGGCGCGCAGGGGCGTGAAGAGGTTTGCCAACAAGCAGAGGCCAAGCAAGCCGACGAGGGCGGACAGCCGCCGAGGATGGGGAGCGCCGAACATGAACGTTTTCCTCCCACGAGAAGGAGTGTACCTTGCCGGGACAAGGCGCGGACAGTCAGCCAGTCGTTGCAAGGATGCGACACTGGTGAGCGTAGCCGGTTTTCCCAGTTTTGGGCAAGGGAGGTTTGCCACACCCCCGAGTTGAAGCGTTCGCAATTATTTCAATTTTCCCTTGACAACGCCTGGCAGCCCTGTCGATCATGGCAATCACGGTCTCCCTTTTTGACGACCGTATCCCACGCGTGCGGCCATCCTTTCGGCGATGCCTCGCACCTTTCGGCAGGAGCCTGATGATGCCTAACCTTTAGACACCCAAAGACCGTTCGCGCCGCCTCTACGTTGAACGGCTTGAGGAGCGCAACCCCGCGTCCGACATGCGCTCCTTGGCGAGTGCCGTACCCCAAACGCCGCCCCCCCTATCTTGCCACGGTCGCCAGCCTTGCGGTCCAACGGGCGCTTGACGTGGCCCACTCCTACACCCAAACGGCCAACGGCTTGCTGAACACGGAGCGGGTGCCGCTGCTGCAACCCACGATAGCCGGAGGCCCGACTAAATCAACGTATTCGCCATCTTAGATAGGGCAAACAGCGTTCGCCGCCGCGGGTCTGGAAACGTTCGACCCGGCGTTCGCCGCCCTGTTGACGCTCGATGCGCGCCCGGCCCCCGGCCCCGCGTCCGGAGCGGCACCGTCCTCGTCCGGCGGCAGCGTGTTCGGGGCATCCGCATCCGCCGGCCAGGGTCCGACCCACGTCGCTTTCGCCAATCCAACCCCCGGTCCCGGCGCTGCCGCGAACCCGACCGCCGCACAAGATGCCTTGTTCGCCGCGGCCAGTACCCCCACGCCTTTGCCGCTTGCGGCTTTGCCAGAGGCTGCCGCGCCGTTGCCACCCGCGCCTTTGCCGCTTGCGGCTTTGCAAGCAGCCGCCGCGTCCCGC
>JBBRLG010000590.1:0-4505 GCA_038231495.1 Gemmatales bacterium
CACCCTTCGGCACGACAGGCTCGACGCGCAACTCACTGCCTTCCGGCCAATCCACGGGCTCGGCCGGCACAATCTGGCCGTGGGTCCAGGTCGCTTTGATCGCATTCATCCTGTACCTCCTTTCCTCCTCAAGCCCCCAACGGGCGACCCCCCGCTCCGTCACGTTCCCGCCGGCACCTTGCCCCCTCGTCGTGACGAGGCGTTCGGGCCCGTGCGGCTCAATTCGTCCAGGCAGGCGCCGAGCATCGCCTCGACGTCCCGGCGCGTGTTGGGGCGCAGCGGGGCGGCCAGGGCCGCCTGGTATAGGTTCACGGCCCGGCTCAAGTCGCCGCCCTTCTGGTAGCAGGACGCCGCGCTGATGCGACTCGCCGCTGCCTCCAGGTTCCGGCCGAGGGCGTCCAGGAGGGGCGCGATCCGCTCCTCGCAGGAAGCCGCCGCCGTCCATATCGGTTGCGCCGTTTCCGCCATCCCCATGTCCGCGAATGTCCGGGCCTTCAGGAGGATGGCCGTCTTCGACGCCATCAGCTCCAACAACGAAGGGGGGTACGGCTTGGCCTTCGCTTTCGCCATGTCATGCCTCCGCCGGCCAGGTAATCCCATTGCACCTGGGTCAGATGGTTAATCGAGATCGGGTGGGTGTTCGTTCATGGCGACCCACATCTGTCGCACACGCATCAGCTGTTGACGATTCATCTTCAAGGCGGCGATGGTTGCACGGCCCGTCGGAGTCAACCCAACGATCTGTGTGGCGTCTTCGTTCCAGGAAAAGTGTTCGAGCCAACGATGCTGTTGCGGATGGAATAAAGCCACCTCATTCAGCGTCACCGGGTCTGGCGCCGACACGAGGTCCGATTTGTAACGATTACAGGTGGGACAAGACAAGTAAAGATTGTCGAACGCCGTTGCACCGCCGGCCGAACGCGGGACAATATGCTCAAATTCAAAGATGGCAACCGTTAAATCCTCCGCCGTGCGACAGTAGGCACAGCAGTTCGCGAAGCGCTCGCGGACCCGCCGCTGGAGTTCAACGGAAATGTAGACCTTCATGTCACGGTCGCTGCCGTCCTTTCCTGTTTCAGGGTATACCTGGCCCTGGTCTTAAGAATCGTCAGTTGATCGACCTTTTGCAACAGCCCGTCCAACGCTCGTTCCTCTTCTGCCGAAAGCAGCTTCTCTTTCTGGCGGGCAAGTAGGTCGTCCAGTCGTGCCTGGGCCGTGGGCGCCAACAAACTGTCGGCCAATGCTTCCAACTCCTCGACACTCAGGCCGACCAAAAGCTCGGAATCGCTGCTCATTTCTTGTCTCCTCCTTCCGCTTCCTTGGCCATCTTACTTTTGGGGCAGATTGCTTTTCCTGACGATCGTATATGCGCCGTTCTTGCTCGAAATGTCCGCACATGCCGGCGAGCCGGCGGCTTCTTGCGGGGTCTCTGTGCCAAAGAGCTTGCCCACGAGAACACGGCCGCTGCGGTCGATGATGCCTTGGCGAACCAGGAACTCAAAGCCCTCGCTCGGACTCAACGGTGCCGCGCGCAATTCTGCCAGCGCCTCGTCAGCCAATTCTCGTGGAGATGGATTGTACTTCATAGCTTCCAGTTTGGACGAAAAACCCCGAGAAGACAAGCCGGATTGCGGACGGCAATCTGCACGTGCGCTTCCCTGGAAAATCCGGCACCGGCATAGGCGGGAGTGCCTTCCAGAAAGGCACCGCGGACCGTGTCGTAGTCGGAAGAGAAAAGGTGTCAGGTGTCAAGAACCTTTTCGCTTCCCAACGCCCCGATTGTTTCATGGCACCGGCCAGCCCGCGGCGGGCGTACTCCCGGCGCGCGGGCTGGTCTTCCAGCACACGAGCAGACAGAGCGCGCAAAAGACCGCGAGCAGGACGAAGCCCCAGGTGAACGCACCCGTCGATTGGCGGATGATGCCGAGCACCAGCGGTGGGAAGAAGCCGCCCAGCCCGCCGGCCGCGCCGACCAGGCCGGTCACGCTGCCGACCGCCCCGGGGAAGTGTTCGGGCACCAGTTTGAACACGGCGCCATTGCCCAGTCCGATCGCCACCGCCATGCCGAGGGCGCCGACGGTGAAGGTGCTCATCAGCGGGCAAGCCATGAAGACTGCCATCAACGCCGTCACCGGGAAGACCCCCAGAAGGACTCGGTGGCCGCCGACCCGATCCGCCAGCGCGCCGCCGACCGGGCGCATCAACGTCGCCAGCACGACGAAGCCGGCGGTGCGCAACCCGGCGTCCAGCGGCGGCAGCTGGAACATGGTAGTCAGGAACTTGGGCAGGTAGATCGCCATCGCCACGAAGCCGCCGAACGTCAGGAAGTAGTACAGGCTCAGCACCCAGCTCATGCGGTTGGCCAGCGGGCGGACGAAGTCGCCCCACGTTTTGCGCGGCCCGGTGACGGCGGCGTTGCGGGCCAGCGGCACGAACAGGAGCAGCCACGCCACGGTCAGCAGCGCGAACGCCCAGAAGCCCCATGCGAACCCGGCCAGGCCGACCACGAACGGTGCGCCGAAGGTCGCGAACGACTGGCCGATGTTGCCAGCGCCGTAGATGCCAAGAGCCGTCCCCTGGCGTTGCGGCGGGTACCAGCCGTTAACGAAGGCGACGCCCACCGGGAACACCGCCAGCGGCAGGCCGAAAAAGAAGCCGCAGGCCAACAGCTGGGGGAAGTCACTGACGTACGGCATCAGCAGCGCCGGGGGAATCGAACCGAGCATCACCAGGATGAACACCAGGCGTCCGCCCACGCGGTCGGTGAGGATGCCGAGCGGGATACGGCCAAGGCTGCCCAGCAGCACCGGCACGGCCAGGGCCCCGCCGAACTGCCACTCGTTGAGGTCCAGCCGTCGCTGCAATTCGAGCATTTGCGCGGAGACGGAGCCGAACACTGCGAAGCAGACGGCGAACGCCCCGGTGGCGAGAGTCAGTTGCAGGCCGGCACCCGCGGGGGTCGCTGCCGCCAAAGGGACGGCAGGCGCGGCCGCCGCGCCCGAAATAGAAAGGTCGCTCACGGCTTGGTGTCCTCCAGGACGTAGAGGTAGCGGAGCAGTCCGGCGATCAGCAGGAAACAAACGAGGCTGGCCAGCGCCGCCGGCCAGACGACGCCGTTGTCGCCGCCGAGGTAGGCTTCCATGGTCGCCGTCAACAGCCACAGTTGCAGAACCACCAGGACCAGGATGGTGCCGAGCATGCCGTAGAGGATGGTGGTGCGGTGCTCGCGCGAGAGGCGGCGTTTCACGTCGTCACCTCCACGCCGGTGGCGTAGACGACGCCGTCGCGCGTTTGCAGCGTGACGCGCGGCAGGGGCCGGCGCGGCGGGCCGGCGGTCGGCCGCCCGGTCGCCAAGTCGAAATAGCCGTGGTGGCAAGGGCAGTGCAGCCGCCCCGCCTCCGGCGTCACCGCGCACGACAGGTGCGTACACTTCTGCCCGTAAGCCAGCAGCGTCGTCTCGTCCGGGCGCAAGAGCAGGCATGGATCGTCTGCCGTCGGATACCGGAACACGACGGCACCGCCGACGGGGACATCGGCAAGCCGGGCGACGGGGACCGGCGGCGGTGAGCCGCGGCGGCGCTCCCACCAGCTCTTGGCCGCGATCCAGAACTGGCCGATCACAAACGCCAGGCTCGTCAGGCCGAGGAACTTGGTGAAGTCGCGGCGGGCGACGTAGAGGTCTTGCGGCGAATCGATCGGGAAGTCGCGCCGCCAGGCCGGTTGCTCGTCCGGGGACCGGCCGTCGGGCGGCACGGTCGGTTTGCCGTCCAGCGGTTCGCTCATGGCACCTCCTCCCCCTGATACATCGCGTCGATCAGGTCCAGCGACACGCTGCGGGCTTGCGTCGTTTCGCCCAGAGCGGCGGTCACATCGACGTACTCCGCCCTGCGGGTGCGCGGGACCATGAGATTGACCTTGGTAGTGATCGTCTGCCGGCCGAAGCGGAACTCGTTGGTCGGGCGGGACAGCGGCCGGTCGCGCTCGATCTGCTCGCGGGTGCCGTAGAACAAGGCACCGCTGGGGCAGACGGTGGCGCACATCGGCTTCCTACCCTCCGACGTGCGGTCGTAACACATGTCGCATTTCATCATCAGCTCGAAGTCCACGTTCATCTTGGGCACGCCGAACGGGCAGGCCAGGACGCAGTTGTTACAGGCGATGCAGCGCGGCTTGCGCGCCGACTGGACGACGCCGTCTTCCGTCTTCTTGATGGCGTCGGCGGGGCAGACCTCGGCGCAGGTCGGCGAATCGCAGTGCATGCACACCACCGGCGTCGTCTGCGTCGAGCGCGCGCGGTCGATGGCTTCGAGGTGGATCATCGAGTGTCCCTTGTGGGTGTCGCACTCGGTGCAGGCGTGGACGCACGCCTGGCAGCCGATGCAGCGGTGGGGGTCGATGAAGAATTCCAGGTGTGCCGGTACGGCCATACGTCCTCCAATTTTGGAAGGAAGAAGGATGAAGCGCGTAGCCGCAAGCGGCTCGCGTGGTGGCGGTAACCGGGCAGA
>JBBRLG010000591.1:0-4500 GCA_038231495.1 Gemmatales bacterium
CGTCGGGCTTACGCCCCGACGCTCGCCAATCGTCGTAAGAATTCTAACGTTTATCGCGGCACACTACCATTAGTCCGCTGGATCGACGTACCCTTGCCGACCCCGGCGTCCGGCGCGCCGCTCGCGAGATCGAACCCTTGCCGTTTCTCCAGCGCGTCGCGGAGGACGAAAAGCGTCGAACGCTGTTCAGCGTCGAACGTCACGACTTGCAGGTTGTCGAAGACCATCTTCATCTCGATCTTTTCGTTCGGCTTCTCCGGGATCAGGACCAGCTGGAGATTCCGGGGCAGCACGGCCCCCGACTCGCGGTGGACCTGGGCGTTCGTCACGCGCGCGATGGCAATGTCGGTGCCCTTCTCGTCCTTCAACAAGTACGCCAGCACTTGCGGCTTGGTGGCCGTGACGGGGCCGCGGTTGAACACCGTCACCTTGAACACCACCTTGCCCTGGATGGACGTGGTTTGCTCGATCAGCTCGATCGTTTCCTTGTAGGAGCGCACCTCGTACCTGCCGTTGGGGTCGTACTCGCCGATGCCGAGCGCCGCAATCACGAGGTCGGGCTGGAAGGGGATCGGCAGCTGCGTCCGCGCGGTCTTCATCTCGTCGTAATTGCCGTGAAAAACGTAAGGCGGCTCGGCCTGACTGACCCAGTACCAGAATTCGCTGTCGTTGGAGCCGAAGTCCGCGACATTGTGGCCGCCCACCTTGGCCTTCATGCGGAAATTGCGACCCTTTTCGCACGCCATCAGCGCGTCCATGCCGACGACCTGCGAACCCGTCTTGGCGTCGATGACGACGGCGTTGCACTGGAGGCCGCCCTTCACCTTGCGGGCGTTGGCGTTGAGGTAGGCCACGAGGTCCGCCGCCTTGGGTTCGGCATTCCGGCCAAAGAGCGCGGGCGGGGGACCGTCGCCGACACCACCGCCGTTGTTGTTAAACGGCCAGTGGTGACAGCCGACCACGGCGACGACCGCGAGCAACGGCAGGAAGGCAAGAATTCGACGCATGGGTTTCCCCTGTCTGTTGGGTCGCGGGACGTTCAATCCCAACCGAGCGCTTGAAATACGTCCTGTTGCACGGAGGCGGTTTCCTCTTCCGTCAGGTTCGGGTTTATGACCCGGTGGTGCGTTCCCGACTGGTTGCAGCGCAGGTACAGCACTTCCTGGCCGTCCTCCGTCCGCGCTTCCTCAAACTTGAGGCGGCGCCGCCGCATGAGCAGCAGGGCCAGCACGAAGCGGAAGTTGACGCGCTCCGTCTCGATCTGGCCGTCGAGCCGCTGAAAGCAGTCGAGCAGCAACTCGTCGTCGATCGGCGGCCGGCGCTTCTTGTCGCCGGCACTGACGCGGCCGACCCAGAAGCTAAAGCTGTTGGCCGGCGGCCCTTGCCAGGCCTCGACGCTAAAATCCTTGCGAACGAACTTGCCGGCTTCATCGAGCAGGACGCTATAGACCTTCTCGCCGGCCTTCAATTCGCGGCCGGTGACGGAACAGCGGCGCGTGCTGGGTTGGATCTGGTAGTCGAGCATCGGCACCACCTCCTGCCCGTCCGCCTGCGGACCGGCAACCCGGCATCATCCCATCGTATCGGTACGCGGTCCTGGAAAACAAGACCGAGACGGGTGCTTCGCCATCGGGTTTCGGGGGTTTAGGAGGGACTGTAACGGTCGCAGAAGATCGGGTGTCGGGGGTCGGAAGAGGGGAACATAAATAGCTGTTAGCTGTCAGCTATTAGCTATCAGCCAATTCCGACACCCGACGCCCGACGCCCGCTCTTCTTATTTAATCCACTGCTTCAACTCTCCCATGACTTCGTCGGGCGTTTCCTGGCCCCAGCCGAGCCAGCCGCCGCGGACGAAACCGTTGGCGTCGATCAGCACCAACTTCGGCGTCGTCTCCACACCGTAGGTGATCCGCAGGCCGCCGCCGTGCAACACCGGGATCGTCAGGTTCAGGTCCGCCATCTGCTTCTTGACCTTGTCCTCGTCGTCGGAAACGGACAAGGCAACCACCGTCAATTTCTGGCCGTGGGTGGCGTTCAACTTTTCCGCATAGCGCAGCACGTCCGGCGAGATCGACGACACGGGGCTGTAAAAGACGAGCAGGACCGCTTTGCCTTGAAGGGCGCGGAGGCGCGTGGACTTGATGCCGGTGAAACTGGAAACGAGGAAGTCGGGGGCGGTCTGGCCGTTCGTCGCCACCGATGGCGGATTGGTGCTTTCTTCCGTGACCTGGGCCGGCACTTCGCCGCGCCGCGCCGCCTCGACACGCTTCTTGACCGCCAGGACCGCCTCGCGGTAGGGCGTCGGCGTCTGGTGGTCGAGGTGATAGTTGATCTTGTTCAAAAGCGTCGTCAGCTGGGGGCCGAACTTGGCCGGGGACGGCAACAACGGCAGGGCGCTCTCGCGGAAGGCGACGGCCTGAAGGATTTCGCTATGGCGGTCTTCGGAAAGCTGGCCGGGGTAGGGCAACGTGCTCTCCAGGTCGTAGCGCAGCACGGACCGCTGGTTCGGCTCCTTGCGGCCCGGCTCCTTGTGCTCGACGACGCGCTCGACCTTGCAGGCGACGCCGAGGCGCGGGGCGATCCAAAGCGTGTCGGTCCGGCGAAAGGCGGGGTGCTCGCCGTTGGGCCGGTCCCAGTCGTCGGACTGCTGCACGCCGACCACCTTGAGGCAAGACGCGCCGTTGACCGTTTCGTTGCCGGCGATCCGCCAGGTGCGTACCGGGCGGCCCTCCTCGGCGACCTCCCAGGTTTCGTCGGATGCCCGGCGGCCTTTGGGCACCTCGACAAAGATGCCGCACTCGATGGTCGGCACGCCTTCGAGCGGCACGGTCAGACCTGCGTCGGCACCCGACTTGCCTAGCAGATCGACGCGCACGCGCTCCAGGCGGACCGAAGCGGCGGTCGTTTCGGCGTGGCCGGCCGGCTCGGCGGGCCGGGCGTCCTTGTATTTCAGCACCGTGAAGAAGGCCAGTTCCGTCTCCTTGGCAGTCGTGTCGAGGACGAAAACGCGCGTCTCGACGCGGTAGGAGCGGGTAAACTGCGTTTTGTCGCCGAGGTTTTCTTCGCCGTAGGTGCCGCGGTAGACCAACTCCTGCGAGCGGCTGAGGCGCGGCTGCAACCGGGCGTCGCCGGGCATCGCCGGGGCCGTCGTGGGCGGCGGCGGCAGCGGTTGCGGGGGCGTTTGCGCCGGGGCCAGGACGCAGCCGAGCAGGTACAGGGTCGCTATCATGGGTCCCTATCTTCCGAATTAAGGAGGTCGGTTCGGACGCCCGGTCAACCGGTGCGGCCCACCATTTGCGGGCGAGAGTATAACAACGCGCCGCGGGGCCACAAGGCCGGAATGGCTCCTCCAAGGCAACGAGAAATCATCCCGGCGGGGCTCTTGACGCGCACCCGCAACTGACGCAGGATAGCGGCTGGGAGGGGTTTGCAGTAACCAGGCGATCCTCCCCCGCCGCCCGGGAGACTGCCGTGCTTGGCCTCATCCTGTTTGTGTTCATAATCTGGGTCGTCCTGTGCCTGGGCCTGGCCGTGTGGACGGTTTGGTTCCAGAACTACGTTTACCTCGAAGTGGCCAGCGGCGTATTCTGGCGCGCGCCGGCGGTCGGCACGATCCTCATGGTCTATGTATCCCTCTGGTGCGTGCTGGATTACCGCGCCGTCCGCGCCGACCCGACCTCCCCCAACCCCTACGTCCTGTCCGTCAACTTCAACCCCTCGCGCGACCAGGTCTACCCGTACCTGTGGACCGTCACCTACAAGACGCGCGGCGGCAGCGACGGCAAAGGCGAAGAGGGTCAAGTGCGGACGCGCTACGAACTGGTCAAGACGGGCAACGGGCCGCAGCAGTACCGCAAGGACGGCCAGGTCCGCGGGCCGGAGTTGCCGGCACGGCCGGACGAGATCATCGTCACTGAACCCGACGCCGAGGGCAAGTCGCAAGAGGTGTCGTTCAAGCCGGACCGCGACGCCAACGGCAACTTTCAGGTGGAGGAGGTCAAGGGCTTCTTCACGCCGTCGACCCGGCGGCCGTTGCAGTACCGCGACGACCGCAACCACGTCATGGAAGAGGGCAACCTGGGGGCAGTCTCGCCGCCGGTGCGCACCGGGCAGATCGTCGCCAACTGCGCCCTTTACGCCTTGCACCTGGCCATCTGGTTCGTTTGCACCTGGCTGCTGTTACGCTTTCAGGCGGGCCACGCGGTCCTGATCGCGTTGGGTTGCTGGCTGGTGATGACGTTCTGCGTCGTCGGCCCGGTGTTCGACCGGGCCGAAAAGGTTGCGCGGAGTCAACCGGTAGTGCGGGTGGTCGGGCAACCGGCGTCGTAGTTTATACTCAACGCGGCCTGGTTTGGGCATGGTTCAAAAGCCGCAAGCACGAGGCAACAAGTGGAATTCGTTTCATTCACCACCCCCATACACCCCCCTGAACGAATTTCCCAAGGTGGAACTTCTGTCCGGGCAAAGACTTGAAGCATTCGTTCCCGGTGGCGCCCCAGC
>JBBRLG010000592.1:0-4492 GCA_038231495.1 Gemmatales bacterium
CGCCGCCAGCGCGTACTTGCCCGCCAGGCGCAACGGCCGTAGCAGGTAGTCGCCCAACGGCAGCCACGCCAGTGCGATCCAATCCGCCGGCGTCGGTTCCAGCGCCAGGCTAACCCCGTAACGAACGCCGTCACCCAGCCGCTCGCGCACGCGTAGGTGAAACCGCCAGCTGCTCAAGCCTTCCGCCGCATCGGATTCCTCCGCGAACAGGTCGCGGCTCACTTCTTGCGCCAACTGCCCGGTCACGGTATCTTCCTCGACGCACCGGGCCACGGCGGCCGGCAGCGGTATCGCCAGCACTCGACGGGCCAGGTCCAAACCCAGGTACAGCAGCCGCCGCGCGCGCAGCTGCCGTGCCCGCCGGAGCGTTGCCGGCCAGTCCAGAGCCGGGCAGGCGCGCAGCAGTTCGGCCACGTCGCAAACCCAGCCGAGGTTTTGCCAGCGGTGCTTGGCCCCGTGCATGCAGAGGATGAGCAGTAAATCTTCCCGTGCCGGTGCCGATACCGTCTGGCCCAGGAGGGCGAGCGGTACGCGCCGTTGCCACAGCTGCGCCGCGTCGAGCGGGAAGGCGAACGCGCGCGGCGTCAGGGCGGTGTGCAGTTCGACGATGCTGCCGTCGTCGCGCACCAACGGCAGCTGGCGGATGCGGCGGAGGTACGCGGCCTCCCGCCGGGGCGAGAGGGTGTATTGCGGCCGGTAGCCGCGCATTCGTAGGAGGTCGCGGGCGCGCGGCAAGTCGGCTGCGGGCAGCAGGAGGTCGAGGTCGCCGAACTCGCGCAGGGCGAGGTTGCCGTAAGCCAGGGCCGCGAGGGTCGGCCCCTTGAACGGCAACGCGGCGACGCCGTGCGCCGCGAACAGCTGAAGCAGCTGGAGCAACTCACCGGTGCGGAACAGGTTGCGGGCCGCGTTGGCGTGGGCGTGGGTGCTCAGGCGTTCGCGCACCGCGGCGGGCACGGACGGCAGGCCGCGCAGGTGCTCGTGCAGCAACGGCAGGACGCCGTGCCGGTGGCCGGTGCGCAGCAGGTAGTCCCAGTCGAGGTCGGGCTGGGTGAGCTGCGCGAGGTGGGCCGTCCGGTCCGGCGGTAGGATCACTCGCGCGGCGGTCAGGAGGAGGTCGTGTTCGGCGTGGTGGAGAGGAATGAGAAATCCGTCTGCGGTTACAGGGTCGATTTGTGGTTTCCTGGCGCGCCTGAAAACGCTCCTCTATTCAGGCCCGGCGCGAACCCTAAAAGCAAGGGGAAAAACAACTTCCGCAAAAAATTTGCACCGCGCAGAACGTGGCCTATACTCGCAGGGGCGGATACTCCTGCGCGACCCGCACGGGCGGCGCATCGGCACGAAACGGAACACGTCCGACACGCGATGAAGGGGCATACGATGAGGCTACCAACCGACCAACGCCGGCCCGCGCTGGCTACCGTCGAAGCGGCACTGGTGTTGCCACTCTTGTTCATCCTCCTGTTTGGCGTCTGGGAAATCAGCCGCATGCTCCACGTCAACCAGGCCGTCAGCAACGCCGCCCGCGAGGGCGCCCGCCAGGCGTCCGCCGGCGTGCCTGCCTCCAACGTCGGCCTCGTGGCCGGCCAGACCCCCTACGGCGTCCAAAACTTCGTCGCCCGCTACCTCATGAACTCCTTCCTCCCCACCCCCGTCAAGCGGCCGGTCCTCGTCAAGGTCACCAACCTGACGGCGGCCGGCAAACCGTCTTGCACCATGCAGGGCATCTACGTCAACGGCGCCGGCCCCAACAACTTGCAGCTCACCCTCTCCGGCACCGCCCCCACCGTCGATCCCGTCCTCACCGCCGCGCGCAACGACATCATCGCCGTCCAGGTCACCTACCCCTTCGACGAGGCGCGCTGGAGCCCCGTCAACCTGTACGTGTTTTTCGGCAACTGGGACCTGGTGGACACGGCTTACTGGCCGTGCATGATCGACGTGCCCGTCTCGATCAACGCCGTCATCCCGTCGCAACCGCAGTAGGACCGACCCGGAACACCCACCGCCCCGCAGAAGAGGAGCGCCGCCATGATTCGCCGAGCTTTCGCCACCCTGCCGCCGCGCCGCCGCGCGGCCACCGTCGTCGAGTTCGCCCTGGTCGGCCCGTTGGTGCTGTTCGCGATCATCGGCTGCCTGGAGTGGTGCCTGTACCTGTTCACGCTCAACCAGGCGCAGAACGCCACCCGCGAGGCCGCCCGCTACGCCGTGGTGCGGACCGACACCTATCAGTCGTTCCCGGGCGCGCGCACCTACCTCGACCAGAACCCGCCCGACAGCCTCAGCGCCGGAACCTACACCCAGCAGCAGGTCGTGGCCTGGACCCAAAACTATCTCAACCAGGCGGGCTCGCAAATCGCCAACCTGGAGATCACGATTTACAAGGTCAACTCGTCGGGCCAGCCCATCGACCTGAACGGCAACGTCATGCCCGAAGACCCGGACGCCGAAACCGCCGCCAACCAGGGACAATGGAACCAGACCAAGTTCGGCGACCTCATCGCGGTGCGCGTCACCGGCACCTATATACCGATCATCCCCGGCATCTCGCAAATCGGCCTGGCTCCCCCCATTCAGGCCATGGCCGCCATGGGCAGTGAAGGCAACTGACGGCCGGTAACCGTTCATTCCCCCCCTTACGAAGGGGGGGGTTGGGGGGGTGGATTTTACGTCATGACCGAGTACTACAACCGGCCTTACCCCCCCACCCCCCCCTTCGTAAGGGGGGGAGTAGTTGGCGGTGAACGGTTTCGACGGCAGTTCCCGAGGACACCCGCGCATTTACAGGGGTAAGGAGCAAGAAGATGGCAGCAAACTTACGCGGCAGACGGGCGGGGGGCATCACCCCCCTGGTGGCACTGTGCCTGGTCGGCCTCCTGGGCTTCGTCGCCCTGGCGGTGGACCTTAGCATTGTCGTGCTGGTCCGTAGCCAGGCCCAAAACGCGGCCGACGTGGCGGCCCTCGCCGGCACCCGCACGCTGACCGGCGACCCGAATTACCAGATCCCCGACCAGGCCAACCCCGGGTTCACCAAGACCGATCCTTACCACCTGTCCGCGGCGTTGCCCAACGCCCAGGCGGCTTTGCAAAATAACAACGTCCTGGGCCAACAGTGCAACACCGGCACGGACGTGGTGAACCTGCAACTGGGGCAATACTATTACAACCGCACGGCGAACACGTTCGTCGCCTGGCCGCCCGACCCCGGCTCGACGCAATCGCCCGGCACCTCGGTCGGCTGGCCCAACACGCTCGGGCCGAACGACCTGCCGCCCACGCTCACGACCGTCACCTACACCACGCAAAGCCCGCTGTTCTTCGCCCGCATCTTCGGCATGGCGTCGATGCCGGTCCAGGCCAAGGCGACCGCGGTCCACCGGCCGCGCGACGTGGCCCTCGTCATCGACCTCTCCGGCTCCATGCGCCTGGACAGCCAGCTGTCCGGCCCACTCGTCTACCCCTGGACCAGCAACGGCACCACCTACTACGGGGCCGCGGCGCGCACCACCTCGCGCAGCATCGACCCGCAGTACCCGCAGTTCGGGCCGTACCAGAACCTCAACGGCACGACCAACGTTAGCGGCTCGGTCGGCTTCGCCATCCTCGGCGACCCGAACGTCCAGCTGCAAAACGTGACCGGCGAATACATCGGCCCGGCCAACCTGACCTACCAGAAGCCCGACGCGACCGGCAACGTCGAGGACAAGGCGATGGTCAACGACTACTTTGCCGACGCCACGCCGTACGGCACCAGCGTCCCGGCGTTCAAGGCGTCGGTGGTCGCGACCCCGACCGTGCCCGGCGGCGACAACTACAAGACGAACCCCGGCGGCAACGGCGCCGACACCAGCGGCTTCACCGTCCGCAACGTCAACGACGTTCTGGGCCGCTACTTCTGGAACTACCAGGACACCAACGGCTATTCGTTCAACGGCACCTGGACCGGCGCGCCCAGCTCCGGCAACGCCGCCTACGTGGACGACCTGAGTAACTGGGACCTGAACGCCAACCACGACTGGATCGACGGGAGGGTGTGGCTCGGCGCCAACCTCTGGATGGGCAAATCCGCGACCGATCCCCGCGGGCCGGTCACGACGGCCAGCGACACCAACTCGCCCAAGGCGACCAACTGGACCGCCCGCACGGTCAAGGCGGACAGCAACTTTGAAACCAACGGCTACGGCGCGAGCTTCAAGGGCTACACGGAAGGCCCCGGGTACTGGGGCAAGACGTTTTTCATGTGGCCGCCCGACCCGCGCGGCCCCACGACCGCCAACGATGTCAGTGCGACCAACGACGCCAAGGACTGGCGGCAACGCTTTTTCGTCCTGACGATCCAGCCGACGACCGCGCCGGCGGTCCACGTGCCGCCGGTGCCCGCAGTGCCCGGCCCGACGCCGCCGCCTGGCCCGACGCCGCCGCCCGGCCCGACCCCGCCGCCGGGTCCCACTCCGCCGCCCCCGCCACCCCCGCCCCCCCCCCCCCCCCCCCCCCC
>JBBRLG010000593.1:0-4479 GCA_038231495.1 Gemmatales bacterium
AGGACGCGCTCGGCCCGGATCGGCCGTGGCAACAGGTCCGGCGTGACGCGCGTCCCCCGTACCGCCGCGACGCGCAGGACCTCGCACGGGCCGAGGTAGAGGTCGAGCGACCGTTCGTGAATCGCGGCGCCATCGACGCCGTAATGGCTCGGTGCGTCGGCGTGCGCCCCCAGGTGAACCGTGCTGCGCAGCGTGGAGAGCGTGATGTTGGCCCCCCGGCGCAGGTCGCAAAGCACCTCGCGCGTCGGCGGCGTGTCGCCGGGCCACACCTTGATTTTATCGGAAATCGGAGGGGAAATGTCGAATATCATGCTGGCCCCCGCGCGGCCGAAAACACGCGACCCAGGATGTCGGCGAACCGCCAGACTTCGTGGTAGGTATTGTACAACGGCATCGGCGTCACGCGGATCACGTTCGGCTCGCGGAAATCCGGCACGACGCCGGCGGCTTCCAGGGCCGTTAGCAGGGCGCGCGGGTGTTCGTCAATCGTGAGAGAGATTTGGCAGCCGCGCTGCCAAGCCGCAAGCGGCGTGAGGACTTCAAAAGGTTTGGGTTTAATCCGATCCAACAGGTACAGCAGGTACGCCGTCAGCTTTTCGGACTTGGCGCGCAGGGCCGGCATGCCCGCCGCGTCGAACAGGGCCAGCGACGCCCGCAGCGGCGCCAGGCCGAGGACGGGCGGGTTACTCACCTGCCAGCCGTCCGCGCCCCGGTGCGGCACGAACTCCGGCTGTAACTGCATCTGGAAGCGCGTCGCCGGGTCGTTACCCCACCACCCGGCCAGGCGCGGCAGGTCGATGGCACGGCCGTGGCGCTCGTGGACGAAACACCCCGCCACCGCGCCCGGCCCGGCGTTGAGGTACTTGTAGCTGCACCACACCGCGAAATCCGCCTGGGAAGCGTGCAGTTCCAGCGGCACGTTGCCAACCGCGTGGGCCAGATCGAAACCCGCGACGCAGCCGTGCTGGTGGGCCGCCGCCGTGATGCGCGCCGGGTCGAACCGCTGCCCGGTCAGAAAATTGACGCCGCTCCACAACACCAGCGCCACGTCTTTGCCGCGCTCGGCCAGGAGCGCATCGAGGTCGGCTTCGCGGACGCCGTTTTCGCCGGGGCGTGCCCGCACGGTCAGCAGCGTCTTATCGGGGTCGAGGCCGTGGTGCTGGATTTGCGACTTGACCGCGTACAGGTCGGACGGAAACGTCGGCTCGTCCATGACGATCAGCGAGCGCCCGTGGCGCGGGCGGTAGAACGTCGCCATCATCAGGTGTAGGTTGACCGTCAGGCCGTTCATCGAGACGACTTCGCCCGGCTCCGCCCCCACGAGCCGGGCGGTCGCTTCGCGGAGCCGCTCCTGGTAGGTGTACCACGGTGCCCCGCCCTGGAAATAGGCGTCGATGCCGAGGTTGGCCCAGGCGTCCAGGTCTTGCTCGATGAAAGCACGGGCCTGCCGCGGTTGCAGGCCGAGGGAGTGGCCGCAGAAATAGATCCGCGGTTCGCCGTCCGCGCGGCGCGGCAGGTGAAACTCGTCGCGGAACCGGCGCAGGGGATCGGTCTCGTCGAGCCGGCGGGCAAAGGCTTCGTCGGGTTGCCATTCCGCGCGATCCATGGGCACTCTCCCTGTTGACTCCCCCCGGCCGGTCTTTCGTGCCTATTTTAACGCGCGCGGAGCAGTTTCATGCCACCGCCACGAAAAAGGGCCCGAAGTTGTTGCGGCCGGCGGGCCGATGAAAGGTGATGCCGCCGGGTACTCGCACCCCGCGCCGGAAACCGTAGACGCCGACCCCGAACCGACACCCCTGTCACCGGGAGGATTCACGATGGCCGCACACCTGCGCGTCTTACCCCTGTCCACGCAAACGCCGACGCAGCCGAAGCCGGAGATGGTCGACGTGACCCTCGGCGATTTGCTGCCGTTGATCGCGCTGGCCCACCGCAAGAACTACGTCTGGTTGCAGGACTACCTCGACGACGAGGTCGCGATCACCGCCGACCTGTACGAGGTTCTCCGCGCCTTCCGCAGCTACCGGCCCGCGTGATTAACCACGGAAGACACGGAAAACACGGAAAAAAGACCGAAGAAGAGTTAATTGCTTGTAACCGTTCACTCCCCCCCTTACAAAGGGGGGGTAGGGGGGGTGAAGAGAGCGCCATGACCGAGTACTTTAATCGTTCTTACCCCCCTACCCCCCCTTCGTAAGGGGGGGAGTGAACAGTTCGGTCGTCTTCCGTGGTTTTACTGTTCGTCGTCGTCCTTCAGTATCTCCGGTTTGCCGAGCTGGCTCAGATCGACCTGGCCGCGCATCTCGCCTTCCAGCAATTTCAGGCGTTGTTCCAGTTCGCGGTAGCGCGCCTGTAACGTTAGCAGGCGCGTCTGCACGTCGTCGCGCTCCACCGGCCGCGGCACCTCCGGGTAATTCAATTGCCGTTGCAACGTCGAGAAGAGGTACAGCGGGTCGCGCTGGCGGTTGGCCTTCGCGATCTTGCCCTCTTTTTCGCTGAACAACGCCGGCAGCGGCACCGCGTAGTCCGGGTTCAGCCGGACTTGGTCCTTGACGTACAACTCCGAACGCAGATAAATCAGGTCGGCAAAGTCCACAAGACCCAGCTGTTCGCGCACCATTTCGAGAAAACCGCTCCAGTTGTCGTCGTAGAGCACGTCCTGGGACATGCTCTTGAGGCCGCCGTCGTAGCCGAGACGGTTGCGGCTCAGCACTTCAAACTGGTAGACGAATAGCCCCTGCGGCGTGGGATTGCCGGCACGGTACTCGGCCTCGCGCTGCAACACGAGGAGCGCGGTGTCGAGGCTGAACCGGCGATTTTCTTCCTCCGAACCCTGGATAATGAACGCCTGGAACGGCGTGAAGTAGTGGGCCAGCCGCGTGAAGCCGGACGACAGCTGGCCCGAATGCTTCATCTCCGCGGCCAGGAACTGGATGGCGTACGGCAGGCTCGTCGTCGACAGGATTTCCTGATCGACGCGGGCCAGGAGGTCCTGGGTCGCCTGTGCGTCCTTCATGCGCTCGCGCAGGACGCGGAAGAAGTACGCTTGCTCGATGTACTCTTCGCGTTCGAGGGGGTTGCGCTTGGCCATGTCCGAATCCCTCCGCAGATGCAAAGAGCCGCCGCCCAAAGGCGGCGGCTCTCGCGATTGTCAAACGGCCCGCCGAAGCCAGGCTCAACCCAATAGCAAGCTCGGCTCCCAACCGACGCGCTCCGCCGAGGCGCGGAGTTTTTCCAGCGCCCGGTTCTGAATCTGGCGGACCCGCTCCTTGCTGATGCGCAACAGGTGGCCGATCTGCCGCAGGCTGTGCGTGCCGTTGCCGGTCAGGCCGAAACGCAGGTCCAACACCTTGCGCTCGCGCGGCCGTAGGTTTTCCATCAGGAATTGCAACGCCTCTTGCCGTTCCGAGTGCTGTCGCAACGTCGTGCTCTCGTTGTCCGGCATCGCTTCGGTGAGCTTGAAGTCGCTGTCGTCGTCCAGCACCGCGTTCAACGACACCGGCGTCCGCGTCGCGGTTTGCAGATGCGTTAAGTGTTCCAGGCTGCTGCCGGTGCGCGCGGCCAGTTCCTGCGGCGTCGGCAGGTGCTTACCGCCGTGGGCCAGCGCCTCGGACTCCTGTTGCAACAAACCCAACTCTTGCAAGTGGTGCGGCGACAGGCTGACCAGATGGCTCTGGCGGGCGACCGCAATCTGCAACGTTTGGCGAATCCACCACGTCGCGTACGTCGCCAGGCGGGTGCCGTGACTCACGTCGAAGCGGTCGATGGCCTGCATCAGACCGCAAACCGCTTCCTGGAGGAGGTCGGCATAGCTCAGGGCGTGGTGGCGGAAGCGCTTGGCCACGTGGGCGGCCAGGCGGATGTTGGCGGAGGCCAGCCGGTGCTTCAGGTGGATGTAGCGGTCGTGCAGCCGGCGGATGGAGACCACGTCGCGGGCGTCGTCGCCGCAGTGGTCGCGGATGAACTGGGCCATGGGCCAGGGTTCCAGGGCGGGGCGGTGCTGGCGGAGGCGGGTGAAGTTGCGGATGAGCACGCGCACCAACTCGCTCTTCGTCTCCCAGAAGTCCGCGAGCAGCTCGCGCTCTTCGTCGGGCGTCAGTAGGTCCGACGAGAAGATGGTGGTGGGGATGGCGGTCGAGGTTTCCTCGGCCTCCGGCTCCGGCTTTCGGCGTCGCGTCGTCTTCGGCTTCGTCGTCGTCGTCGTCGTCGTCTTCATGGCCGTCTGTTTCCCTGAAGTCATTGTGTTGTCCTCCACAGCGAGCATTCGCGACATTCTCTCGTCGGCTCGTCGGGGATCGAGGCCGACGTTACGATGCAATCCGTTGCGGGGGCACTCGGGGGACGAAGACATTCCCTGTCGATCGGCGGAGAGCAGTTACGGGAACGTCCCTGGGTTCCAGAAAAAACAAAGTAACCGTTCACTCCCCCCCCTTACGAAGGGGGGGTAGGGGGGGTGGAGGGAACGCCAGGACTGTCAAA
>JBBRLG010000594.1:0-4476 GCA_038231495.1 Gemmatales bacterium
CAGCCCGGTCAGCGACCCCGGCGTGGCGTCGCCATCGCCCGTGCCGCCGCCCTCCTTGGGGCCGTCCGTCTCGTGGGCCGGCTTGCGCCAGTCGCCGAGCTTGGAGGCCGGCAGGTTGTTTTTGCCGTTGTCCCCCGGCGGGGCTCGCCCGCTCCCCCCGTTTTTTTCCACGCCCCCCCCTCGCTTTAACTCCACACCCCCCGGGGGGGACCCCCCCCCCCCCCTCGCCGGAGTTTGGCGCAGTAAATAACGCGCAGTTCCTAAGTGTTTCGCGGTGGGTGGTTTGACACCCGCCCACCCTTTTTACGACGAGGTGAATGGATGCACCGCACACTTACCTGGTTCCGCGGCCTCTGCGGAGGCACCTTGCTCGCCCTGCTGTTGCAGGGCGCGCTGCCGGCGACGAGCCTGGCCCAACCAAACCAAAACACGGGCGTGGCCGGTACGGCCATCTACGTCCCCACCAACGGGACGGTTCGCCTGCAAATGTCGTCCAAAAAACCGATCAAGCGCGTCGCCAACCCGCGCGAAGCGGTCTTGAGCATCCGCACTGTGTTCGGTGACCCGACCACGATCCTGCTCACCGGCCAGCAGTCCGACGTGACGCGGCTGGACCTCGAAGACGTGGACGGCCTGAAGGAGACCTACGAGGTAGTTGTCCAGCGCGACATAGAAAACCTCAAGGCGCAGCTGAAGCGGGCCGCCCCGACCGCCGCCATCGTGCCGACTCCGATCTCGGACAGCACCGTGATCCTCAACGGCACGGTCGCCAACCCCGAGGACGTGGACATCGTCACCCGCGTGGCGACCAGCCTGGGCTTCACGGTCATCAACGCCATGCGCGTCGGCGGCGTCCAGCAGGTGCAGCTCGACGTGGTCATCGCGACGGTGTCGCGCTCGGACTTCCGCGCCATGACGTTTGACTTCCTGACCAACTCGCGCAACTTCTACTTCGGCCAGAACGTCGGCGGCGCGATCGGCGCGATCCCCACCGCGGGCGCCGGCGGCGCCATCTCGCCGCTCGCCTTCGGTGGCCCGCTGGTCGGCAACGTCGGCAACGCCAACGTGCTGTTCGGCACCCTGCACAGCAGCTACGGCTTCCTCGCCTTCCTGCAAGCCCTGCGCTCCGAGGCGGTCGCCAAGTTCATCGCCGAGCCGCACCAGGTCACGACCAGCGGCCGGCCGTCAAACCTCCACTCGGGCGGCCAACAGGCCATCCCGTCCGGCGGCGGCATTAACGGCGTCGGCGCCACGTTCGTGCCCTTCGGTACCGACATCAACGTCCTGCCGATCGTCCTGGGCAACGGCAAGATTTACCTCGAAATTGACGCCCGCGTCGAGGACCTCGCGGCCAGCTCGATCAACATCGGCGGGGCCAATGTCGCCAACCGGACCTCGAACAGCGTCACCACGACCGTCGAGCTGGAATCGGGCCAGACGTTCGTCATCGGCGGCATCATGACGCACCGCGTCCAGGGCAACACCGACAAGATCCCGGTCATCGGCGACCTGCCGTTCTTCGGGACCTTCTTCAGCAGCAAGTCGTTCCGCGAGAGCGAGGAAGAAATCATCATCCTCGTCACGCCGCGTTTGGTGGACGCCCAGGACTGCGGACAGACGGCAAAAGTTCTTCCCGGCCAAGAAACGCGCCGCCCCGACGATTTTGAGCTATTCTTGGAAGGAATCCTCGAAGCGCCCCGCGGCCAGCGCGAAGTTTTCCAGGGTAATCACTACGTCCCGGCCTACAAAAATGGGCCGTCGGCGGAGCAATACCCCTGTGCGACGAACGGGCCGTGCGGGATCTTCAGCAACCGCGGCGTGTGCAACACGGGTTGCACCACCGGCGGTTGTGCCACGGGGAATTGTGCCAGCGGCTGCAACGGCGGTTGCGCCAGCGGCCCGGTCGGCGCGACGCCGCTCGTGGCGAGGCCCGACGAAATGCGGATGCCGGCAGGCCCCGCGGCCAAGGTGGAGATCAACGTCTCCCCGCTGCCGGAAACCGCCCCGCGGCCGCTGAACCTGCCCACGGGCCTCGGGGCACCGGGCGGCGAGCCGAAAGAGTAACGGACGAGGCTTCTCCCCTTCTGTGGAGGGAGGGGGAAGGCAGAGGGTGCCATGCTTTCGTACTGAAAAACATGCTTTCGAGTACGAAAGCATGGAACCCTTCTAAGGAGTGACGGATGAGGCTTTTCCACTTCTGTGGAGGGAGGGGAAAGGCAGAGGGTGCCATGCTTTCGTACTCGAAAGCATGTTTTGGTAAGCCAAAGCCCGGCACCTTCCGCAAGCTACCGCCTGCATGCGGGCGGAACACCGCGGGCGGGGGACGACCCCCGCCCGCACTCGAACCATGACACGAATCGGTGGTGCTCATGCCTAGGGACGTACAACGTGTTGCCATCATGGACCCCTCGGACGCCACGCGCGACCAGCTGCGGACTCTCTTGCTCGGCATGGAGTCGGTTTGGCTGGAAGTCGAGTGCGCCCGCTACGAATTTTTCTTCGACGTGATCCGCGAGTCCAACCCGGACGTCGCGCTCATTTCCCTGGACGCCGACCAGGCCAAGGCGCTCCAGCTCATCGCCCAGCTGAACAACGACAAGCCCGACCTGGCCATCCTCGCGGTCAGCGCCAAGAACGACGGTCAGGCCATCTTGCAGGCGCTGCGCAACGGTGCCCGCGAGTTCCTGACCGCCCCGGTCGTGCTCGAAGAGATGCTGCTGGCCCTGCAACGGCTGCAGCGCACGCGGCCGTCCGGCGAAATCCGCCCCGGCTCCAACGGCAACCTCAAGGTCAACTCGCAAGTCATCTCCGTGCTTGGCTCGCGCGGCGGCGTCGGCTGCACCACGCTCGCGGTCAACGTCGGCGCCTCGCTGGCCGCGGACCCGGCCCACCAGGTCGCGCTCATCGACCTCGACCTGGCCCTGGGCGACGCCGACGTTGCCCTGGACCTGATCGGCGACCACACGCTTGCCGACATCGCCCTGAACATCGATCGCCTGGACATGACGTTCCTCAAGGGGTCGCTGGTCAAGCACGCCTCCGGCCTGTCGCTGTTGCCGCACCCCATGCAGTTCGAGGACGCCCAGCTGGTGCGCGACGAGCACCTGCAACGGCTCATCGGCCTGCTCCGCGCCAGCTACACGCACTTGATCCTGGACCTCAGCAAGAGCTTTTCGGCGTGCGACGTGACCGCCCTGCACATGTCCGACGTGATCCTGCTCGTCGCCCAACTGGAACTGAGCAGCCTGCGCAACGTCGTCCGCATGATGGCGACGCTCGACATGGACCAGGACATTGCCAACAAGGTGCGAATCGTCATCAACCGGGTCGGCAACGAGTCGGACATCTCGGTCAAGAAGGCGGAGGAGACGATCGGCAAGCCGGTCTTCTGGCAGATCGTCAACGAGCACAAGACGGTGATGGACTCGCGCAACCAGGGCGTGCCGCTCATCATGGCGGCGCCGAAATCGAAGGTCCACCAAAACATTCACGCCCTGGCGCAGACGCTGACGGGCAAGGCGCCGCAGCCGGTGCCGCGGTTGGACAAGGCCAGCTGGATCGGCGGCATCTTCTCGCGACGTTGACTATTCGTCCGTTGTCAGTTGTCCGTTGCAAATACAGGCGGATCATAACTGACAACTGACAACTGACAACGGACAACTGACAACTGACAACTGACGACAACTGACCAGAGACGCACCATGTCACGACTGCAACGCGGCTTGTCGGGGATTAGCAACAGTAGCGCCGGCTCGACGATGCGCCTGGGCGCCGGCAGCCTGACGGGTGGCGGCGAGCGCCAGGGCACCAAAAGCTTCGAGGAACACAAACGGCTCATTCACGGCAAGCTGGTCGATAAGCTCGACCTGTCGCGCGTCAGCGACCTGGAAGGCGACACGCTCCGCCGCGAAATTCGCCTGGTGGTCGAGCGGCTGTGCGACACGGAAAACCCGCTCCTCAACCGCATGGAGCGCGAACGCCTCATCGACGAGGTGCTCGACGAGACGTTCGGCTTCGGCCCGCTGGAGGTGCTGCTCAAGGACCCGACGATCAGCGACATCCTCATCAACGGACCCAAGAAAATTTACGTCGAGCGCCGCGGCAAGATGGAAAAGAGCGAGGTGACGTTCCGCGACAACGAGCACCTGTTGCAGATCATCGACCGCATCGTGTCGAAGGTCGGTCGGCGCGTCGATGAAACGTCGCCGATGGTGGACGCCCGCTTGCCCGACGGCAGCCGCGTCAATGCCATCATCTCGCCGCTGGCGCTGGACGGCGCCTCGGTCAGCATCCGCCGCTTCGGTGCCAACCCGCTGAAGCTGGAAGACCTGCTGAATTACAAGGCGTTCACGCCGGAGATGGCGATGCTCATGGAGGCCTGCATCAAGGCGCGCCTCAACATCCTCATCAGCGGCGGCACGGGTAGCGGGAAGACGACGCTGTTGAACACGCTGTCGGCGTTCATCCCGCCAGAAG
>JBBRLG010000595.1:0-4472 GCA_038231495.1 Gemmatales bacterium
GACACAAGCCCGAAGCGCAAGCGAGGGACCGTCCCTCGCTTGCGCTTCGGGCTTGTGTCAAGTTGCCCCGCGCCGAGTATAATATCCTCCCGGAGAACCGCCGACGGCCAGGACAGGCCGCCGGCGGTCTTTTTGTTTTCAGAACGGCTCCTTCGCCGCAAGCGGCGTCACACCAGGCGCAGCTCCCGCGGCAGCGGGAAACTGACGTGCTCCTCGCGCACGGTGCGCGTCTCGACCGTGGCCCCGTATGTCTCCCGCAATAGGGCGACACACGCCTCGACGTTCTCCTCCGGCGCGCTGGCCCCCGCGGTGACGAGGACCGTTTCCGAGCCGTCGAACCAGGCCGGCTCGATCTCTGCGGCGCTGTCGATCAGGTACGCGGGCTTGCCGTGCATTTTGGCCAGTTCCGCCAGGCGCATGCTGTTGGAGCTGTTCTGGCTGCCCAGCACGATCACCGCATCGACTTCCGGCACCACCGCCTTGACCGCCTCTTGCCGGTTCTGCGTCGCGTAACAAATGTCGTCGCGCGACGGCCCGGCCATCTGCGGAAACCGCCGGCGCAGTGCCTTGATGATGACCTCGGCGTCGTCCACGCTCAGGGTGGTTTGCGTCAGAAACGCGATCTTGGCGTCCGGCAGAAAGGTCAGCTTCTCCACGTCGGCAACGTCCTCGACCAGCACGATGTGGGCCGGCGCTTCGCCCATGGTGCCAAGTACTTCGTCGTGGCCCTCGTGGCCGATCAGGACGATGTGATAGTTTTCGCGGGCAAAGCGCAGTGCCTCCAGGTGAACCTTGGTGACGAGCGGGCAGGTGGCGTCGATGGCACGCAGCCGCCGCGCGGCCGAGGCGGCGCGGATGGCGGGCGCGACGCCGTGCGCGCTGTAAAGGACCGTGCCGCCTTCGGGGATTTCGTCGATGTGGTCCACGAAAACGACGCCACGCTTACGGAAGCGCTCGACCACGGGGCGGTTGTGGACGATTTCGTGGTAGACGTAAAGCGGCGTGCCGAACAGGTCCAGCGCCCGTTCCAGGCTCTCGATGGCCATGTTGACGCCGGCACAAAAACCGCGCGGGTTGGCGAGGATGATCTTCAAGCGGCTCTCCTCCGAGCGGGCGATGACTGCGAGTGCGATCCGTCTGCGGTTATGGTAGCGATCCCCAGGAATAACCGCCACGCGGGGCCGGGAGGCAACTGAGCCTACAAAGAAGCAAATCCGAAATCCCAAATCCGAAAGCAGCGGGTGCCACTTCGGATTTGGGATTTCGGATTTCGGATTTTGCCTTGCGGTCGTCAACTCAATCGAACTTGACGCCGTCCTTGCTCGGGGTGATCCACTTCTTGCCGTCCTTTTCGGAGACGGTGCCGGTTACGCTGCCCTTCTTCGCAGACTGGCAAATTTTGCCGTGGTACTTCTCGTCCTTGCCCTCGTCCTTGAGCCAGTAGACCACGTCTTTTTCTTTGTCGCCGTCTTTCTCGCTCACCTTGATGACGTTGGCGCAGGTCTTGCTTTCCTTCAGGTCGCACTTGCCGCAGGTGATGGTGCCCTTGAGGGTGACTTCCTTGGCCGTATCCTTGTCGTCCTTCTTCGCGTCCTTGTCGGCGGCGAGGGCGGTCAGGCCCATCAGGGCGACCAGGCCCAGGCCCAACGCCAGCGTGCTCAAACTCTTCATCGCGCTTCCTCCCCTAGTTGTGATTGGTTGACGCCGGGAACGCGCCGGGCCGCGAAGCCCGTCGCCCTACCGTCTTTCCGCACGTTCAACCTTAGTCTGACTATAGGGGGCAAAACCCGCGCCCGCAACAGGGGAAATAAAGAA
This sequence comes from Gemmatales bacterium, assembly GCA_038231495.1. Classification (GTDB taxonomy): domain Bacteria; phylum Planctomycetota; class Planctomycetia; order Gemmatales; family Gemmataceae; genus JBBRLG01. The sequence continues at coordinate 1,816 of JBBRLG010000595.1, forward strand.
GTTGCCGACCTTGCGAAGCCTGCGCCCTTTGCGCCATTGACAGCCTTGCCCCGCCTCCTAGAATGTACTTTTCTTTTCCGGACGGGGCCGACAAACACGAGCGATGGACGACGCGATTCGCAAAGCGGAAGCCCTGATCGAAGCGCTCAGCTACATCCGCACCTTTCGCGACCGACTGACGGTCATCAAGCTGGGCGGCAGCGCCATGGAGGACGCCGCCGCGCTCGAGTCCACCTTGCAGGATGTCGTCTTCCTCGAAACCGCCGGCATGCGGCCCATCCTCGTCCACGGCGGCGGCAAGGCCATCGACCGCGCCATGGAGGCGACCGGCCTGCAACCGCGCAAAATCCAGGGCCGCCGTTATACCGACGAGTCCACCCTCGCCATCGTCGCCGACGTGCTGCTGCACGAGATCAACGCCGGCATCGTCGCCCGGATTCGCCGGCTCGGCGGCCGGGCCGTCGGCCTGCATTCCGGCTCGCTGCAAAGCCTGTTCGGCGAGCGTCTGCTGTTGCCGGGCAAGGACGGCGACCCGATCGATCTGGGTCTCGTGGGCCGGGTGACGCGCGTGGAAGGGCCGTTGATCGAGGACTTCTGCGCGGGCCGCGTGGTGCCGGTGATCCCGTCGTTGGCGTTCGACGCCGCGGGCCGCTGGCTCAACGTCAACGCCGACACCGCCGCCGCCGCCGTGGCCTCGCACCTGCGGGCGGAGAAGATGGTGTTCCTGACCGACACGCCCGGCATCTTGATGGATCGCAAAAATCCGGAATCGCTCCTGAGCCACCTCGACGCCCACGGCTGCCGCGACCTGATCGGCCGGGGCGTGATCGAAGAGGGCATGATCCCCAAGGTGGAGGCGTGCCTGGACAGCCTGCGGGCCGGTGTGCGCAAGACGCACATGATCGACGGCCGGCTGCGGCACGCGCTGTTGCGGGAAATCTTCACCGACCGCGGCGTCGGTACGGAAATCGTACTTGGTCAGTAGTCCGTTGTCCGTTGTCCGTTGCAAAGAAATGCTTTGGTTTTTGCAACGGACAACGGACAACGGACAACGGACAACGGACAACGGACTAATGAAATGAACCAAGCGACCCTCGACCGATTCCAGCGCTACGTCATCGGCAACTACACTCGTTACCCGGTGTGCCTGGTGCGCGGCGACGGCTCGACGGTCTGGGACGACGACGGCAACCGCTACCTCGACTTCTTCCCCGGCTGGGGCTGCAACCTGCTCGGACATTGTCCGCCGCGCGTCGTCGCCGCCGTGCGCGAACAGGTCGGGCAACTCATTCACGTCCCCAACACCTGGTACACCGAAGCCCAGGGCAAGCTGGCCCAGGCGCTGAGCGACCACACCGGCTGGGACGGCGGCCAGTGTTTCTTCTGCAACAGCGGCACCGAGGCGAACGAGGCCGTTATCAAGATCGCGCGCCTCAACGGCAAGCCGGGCCGGTACAAGATCGTCAGCATGATAAACGGCTTTCACGGCCGCACGTTCGGTGCCCTGAGCGCCACCGGCCAGCCGAAGTACCACCAGGGACTGGAACCCCTGCTGCCCGGCTTCAGCTACGCCCCGTTCGGCGACCTCGACGCGGTGGCCAAGCTGATCGACGGCGAAACCTGCGCCATCCTGGTCGAGCCGATCCAGGGCGAGGGCGGCATCAACTTGCCGCCGGCCGGCTACCTCGAAGGGCTGCGCGAACTCGCCGACCGGCACAAAATAATGCTAATCTTCGACGAGGTGCAAACGGGCATGGGCCGCACCGGCAAGTGGTACGCGCACCAGAACTGGAACGTGCAGCCCGACGCGGTGACGTTGGCCAAGGCGCTGGCCGGCGGCGTGGCCTGCGGCGGCCTGGTCGCGAAACCGTCGTTCGCCGAGAAGCTGCGGCCCGGCACCCACGCGGCGACGTTCGGCGGCAACCCCCTGGCCTGTGCCGCGGCGTTGGCCACCATCGAAACCATCGAAGCAGACGGCCTGTTGGAACGGGCCGTGGAGCTGGGCGAGCGCTTCCGCCAGCGCTTCGAGGCATTGAAAGCTCGCTGCCCGCTGGTCCACGAAGTGCGGATCAAGGGCGTCATGATCGGCCTGGAACTGACCGTGGACGCCGCGCCGGTGGTGCGCGGCTGCCTGGAGCGCCGGCTGCTGGTCAACAGTACCCATGCCACCGTGATCCGGTTGCTGCCGGCCCTCACCCTCACGGACGCGGAACTCGACGAAGGCTGTGCGATCCTCGAAGATGTCATTCTTCAAATTAAAGGATGAAGGATGGCAACCATTCACTCCCCCCCTTACGAAGGGGGGGTAGGGGGGGTAGAGTGGACGCCCTGACGGAGTACTTCCACCGCTTCCCACCCCCCCTACCCCCCCTTCGTAAGGGGGGGAGTGAATGGTTACGATTCCTCCCTCATCATTTCCTCCAACGGCTGTACTCGCCATGAGAAACTTTCTCGATTTGCTCGACGTGACCGCGGACGAACTGAACCAGCTACTGGCCGACGCGACGGCCATGAAGGAGGCGCACAAGCGCGGCGAACGCAAACCCTGGCTGGCGGGGCGCGTCCTCGGCCTGGTGTTCGAGAAGCCGTCGCTGCGGACGCGCGTGAGTTTTGAAGCGGCGATGGCGCAGATGGGCGGCAGCAGCATCTTCCTCGAC
>JBBRLG010000596.1:0-4468 GCA_038231495.1 Gemmatales bacterium
AATCGGGGGTGACCGCGGGCCTGGTTATGGTAAGGCTCGCTACCTCTTCCTTGGCGGTTCAAGGACGCGGATAGCTGCCAATCGGCCGGTAAACGCGCTTGCCGTCCTGGTTATAGTTGCGGGTGAAGCCGTTACTGTCGGCCTCGCCCATGACCGGATCGCCTCCCTCCGAGGAGCGCGTTGCCAGGGCGGAATAGATTTCCGCGGTGTTCAACCCGGCCTTGCGACCCCGACTTATCAGCGTGCGGTAATCGGTTGCATGACTCATGGTGACTGCCTCTGCTGTTGAGTTCCCGGCCCCGTCGTCCATCCATGCAATTCATTCGCATTGTGCCGTCCCTCCGGACGGCAATATTTTCTAGTAGCACTTCGCGTGCCAACTTCATTGGAAAACCCGGTCGGCTACCGGGTGGTGGCGTAAAGGTAGTGATTGTTCGGGCTTACGCGGAAGGAAACGGCTTCACTCCGACCAGGATCGGCTCCGGTTGCCGTGAAGGTTGAGTGAATGTTCGTTACCGCAACCCTAGCATTTCGTTTTGCTACAGGACGGGTGGCACGACCGGATTTCTGCGGAATTTCAGGGCTTTTTGTGAGAGTTTAACTTTGAAGCCGTGCGCTCAATGATAACCGTTTCTTCCGGCGGCCAGTGTTTGGCCCTGGCGACCTCCGGCCAGAAGCGGCGATAGAGGACACGCAGCCGGACCGCGTCCAGTTCCGCGGGGAAGTCGAAGGCGACTTCATCGACCTGGCCCGGCGTCAGGCGGTTGTCCGTGGCCCGCGCGTCGTCGCGCCAAAACGGGACCGGGCCGTCCCCCTGCGCATCGGTCAAGAGCTTGGCGTACACCTTGCCCGGCCGGCCGGCGACTTCCGGACCGGCGAACGCGGGCAGCGTCGGGCCGTTCAGCGCCGGCACCGGTTTGCCGGTCGTGTCCTTGCCGTCCACGACCAAAACGAGATGGCGGTCCACAAAGCCCGTCGGCACCCGGTGGCCGACGGCATTCGCGCCGACCCGCACCGTCACCCGCACGCCCGCATCCCGTGCCGTGAAGTCAACCGTCGCGGTCACGGCTGCGCGCAGCATCGCCTCCCGGCTCGGGGCGAAAAAGCGGTGATTGGCGAGGGTCTGCGGGTTGCGCTCGCGGCCGCCGTGGCCCGGCGCGAAGTCCGTCAGCGTGCCGGTCGGGCGCATATGGCACGTCTGACACTGCTTGCCATCGCGGCGGGCGGGACTGTCGAGCCATTCCGAGTAAGTGCCGTAGACGTGGACGCCGAACACGGTGCCCTCATGGCAAGAGGCGCAATAACGGCTCTCGCGGTAGAGCGGGGCGTAGGCGTCGTCGCCGCGGTCCACGTCGTCGAGCGGGCCGAAGGTGATTTGATGGACGCTCTTGTCCGCGCCGGGTGCGGGGCGGAGAAGCCGCAAGTTGAAGCGACCGTGTGCCAGGCCGAGCGTACCGTCCTCGACGTCGGCAATCTTGTGGCAGTAGTCACAGTGGACGCCTTTCGCCGCCGGGCCGCGGACCGCGAGGAGGTCGAGCTGGGCGGGATCGTCGGCCGGAATCGCTGGCGCATGACAGGATGCGCAGACACCGCCGCCGAGCGGGTGCTCGTCGAGCAGACTCCAGCCGACGTGCGGCTTGTTGTCAACGTCGGTGCCCTGGTACAGGTTCAAGAACTGTTTGCCGGTGGCGGAACGGGCGTGCGCGCCGGCGGACCATTCGCGGTAGATTTCGGCGTGACAGTTGCCGCAATTGTGCAAGGTTTTGGCCTGCGGGGCGGGATCGACCCACTCGTAATCGTCGTGGTCCCGAGCGGGCAGTCGCACCAGCCGGAGGTCGAGGGGCTGCGCGTCCGGCGGGATGCCGGCGATGAAAAAGCCTTCCTTCCACGCGGTCAATCGTTGCCCTTTGCCGTCGATGGGCAGGCGGAAGCGGCCGTTGATGTCGGTGTGTGTGAAGATGTCGGTCGTTTGCAGACGAACCAGTGCGTCGGCAAGCGGGCCGTTGTCGTCGTAGACGGTGCCCTGGTAAGCCGTCGAGGCCGGCGTCGGTTGGAATGACCAGACGGTGAGAAGCGTTAATAGGGCGACGATAACGATTGTCGTTGCCAGGAGGAGCCAGCGACGGGACGGGTGCATAGACACCGAACCTGGGGTTTGCCGCTTGTGGCTTTGCAAAAACCTGCAAAGCCGCAAGCGGCAATACCCCTATAACCCCGCTGCTTTCCGAATGGCGGCCACCGTCTCCCGTGCAGCCTGCTCGACCTTCTGCTCCCAGCCCGCCTCGTCCGGCTTGAACGGGAACAGGATGCCGCGCGAACTGTTAACCACCGCACCCAACCCGTCCGCCCGAAACGCCGGTGCGATGTCCGCCGTGGTGCCGCCCTGCGCGCCGAACCCCGGCACCAGGAACGTCACTTCCGGCAACAACTTCCGCAACTGCGTCATCTCCGCCGGGTACGTCGCACCGACGACGGCACCCACGTCGCCGAAGCCGCACTGCCCCAGGTTTTCGCGCGTCCACCCGGCGACCGCGGTGCCGACGTGCTGGTACAGGGGCTTGCCGTCGCACAGCAAATCCTGAAACTGTCCCGCCCCCGGATTGCTCGTCCGCACCAATACGAAGACGCCAGCCTGCGCCTGCCTTGCGCTGCGCAGGAACGGCTCGACGGCGTCGCGGCCCAGGTACGGATTTACCGTCAGTGCGTCGGCCTCCCAGACGGCGTGCAAGCGGTCGGCGACCTTGGTCCCGGCGAAGGCGGCGTCGGCGTAGGCGCTGGCCGTCGAGGCGATGTCGTTGCGCTTGCCGTCGAGGATGGTCAGCAAGCCGAGCGTCCGTGCTTTGCGGAGCAAGCGTTGCAGCGCCACCAAGCCGGCGGGGCCGCACGCCTCGAAGAACGCGGCCTGCGGTTTGACGACCGGCACGAGCGGGGCCACCACGTCGAGCACGCGGCTGCAAAACTCTTCAAACGCCGCGGCGACGGCGGCAAGGTTGTTGTCATCATGGCGGCCGCGAATGCCCTGGGGCAGCGACTCCCAGCGCGGGTCGAGGCCGACGCAGACGGCGTTGCCCTTGGCCCGGACGGCGGCGGCGAGGCGGTCGGCAAACGGCGTCATGGCACCGCTCCCGCCGCTTGCGGCATTGCCGTCACCGGTCGTTCCCCGCCCGTCCGGTAATACCATTCAAGCGTTTCGCGCACGCCGTCGAGAATGTTGACGCGCGGCGACCAGCCCAGTTCGGTGCGGGCGCGTGCAATGCTGAACCGGGTCGGCCGGCCGATGAGCGCGACGGCGTAGCGCGTGATGTGCGGCGGCCGGCGCAGGCGGATCGCCCGGCCGATCAGCTCCGAAAGGAAGCCTCCATAGAACGCCGCGCGGTAGGGAACGCGGCGCTCGATCAACGGCAGGCCGAGTGCGCCGCTCAGGTGATCGAGGAAGGCGCGCTGGGTCATCTCGCCTTCGCTGCTGAGGTTGTAGGCCCGGCCGCGCGCGTCGGGATGGTTCGCGGCCAGGACCGCACCGGCGGCCACGTCGCTGGCGTGAATGATGTTGAGCAGGTTGCTGCCGTTGCCGATGATCGTGACGCGGCCCGCCCGCAACGCCTTGAGGACGCGCGGCAGAGTCGTGCGGTCGCGCGGCCCATAAATCCAACTCGGCCGCACCACAGTCCAGTCGCCGGCGTACGCACGACAGATTTCCTCCGCCGCAATTTTGGCCCGGCAGTAGTAATCCCACACCCAAAGGTTCTGGCCGAGCGGTTCGTCCTCGGTGTAAAGCCCCGCCCGCAAATGGGGATGCCCATAAACGGTGATCGAGCTGACGTGCAACACGCGGCCGACGCCGACGGTCCGACAGGCTGCAAAGAGGTTCGCCGTCGTGTCGATGATCTGTTCCTGAAACTGCCGCCACGGCCCCCACTCGCCGACCCGTGCCGCGCAGTGGTACACCACGTCGGCCCCGGCGAGCGCGCGCGGCAGCGACTCCGGCCGGCCCAAATCGCCTTCGACGAGTTCGACGCCCAACCCTTGCAGAAAGGTTGTGTCGCTGCCGGGACGCACCAGGGCGCGCACGGTCTCGCCGCGCGCCACCAGCTGTTCCGCGAGGTGGCTGCCCAGTAAACCGGTGGCACCTGTTATTAGATTGACTTTCACCGCCACGCGCAAGCCTCCCGAATGGGCCGATCCTACCCGATGGATTGTACTAATTGCCGATGGCGAACGTCCGTTGGCAAAGAGGAGAAGTGTGCAGCTCTCCTCTTTGCCAATGGGTGTGGCAAAGCTTCCGGGGCCGGCGTGTTGCTCCCCCGGAAGCTTTGCCCCACGCGACGGGGGCCAGGCGTTGGTCGCCGGGGACGGGAGTCCTCCGCCCGGCCCCGTGAGCCAAGCGTTGGCCACCAGCGCCCCCGTTGGATGACGCCCCGGCTGGTCCGACCCACGCCACGCCACTCCCCAGCTGGCGAGGGTCCAACCG
>JBBRLG010000597.1:0-4458 GCA_038231495.1 Gemmatales bacterium
ACGCTCGCCTAAGCAGCCCTTACTTCCCCCGCTTGAACGTATCGACCTTGTCCTTCGAGTCGGTCGTGGTCAACTCGTCCTTGGTAACCTTTACCTTGAGGGTCTCTTTTTTCTTGTCGTTGCCAAGGGCCAGCTCGACTTCGATTTTGTCCTCGCCGAGAAACTTGTAGGTGCCGGCCAGCTCGACGGTCTTGCCGCCGTCCGTGACCTTGAGGATAACCTTGCCGTCCTTGGTGAATTCGAGGACGGCTTTATCCTTGTCCTTTTCCTGGGTCGGGATCCACTGGCCGACGATCAGGTCCTTCGCCTTTTCCTCTTTCTTGTCGTCGGGGGCGGCGACGGCCGACGACAGGCACAGTCCGAGCACGAACAGGCCGCACAGGCCGATCGGGGACGCGGTACGCATGGGGGTTCCTCGGTTTCATTTTTGGCTAACGAACACTTCCGCGACATGCCATTGTTGTACGGACCGGGGATGGTGCCAGCAAACGCCCGTTTGCCGCTTGCGGCTTTGCGCAAAGCCGCAAGCGGCAAGGCGACCCCCGCCGGCATATAATGGCAGGGTCCGGATGAAATCGCAGGGTTTGCTGAAAATGCCGTGCGCCTTTCTTCTATCGGGAGTCGTCTCATGTCTCGCACCTCATTCCCATTCGCCTTGGCTTCCGCACTCTGCCTGGCAGCGTGGGCTTCGTTTGTGCCAGCCCAAGCGCCGCGGCCGGAAGAGTCGGAGACGAAAAAGCCCTACGAATTGCAGGTCGTCCTGCACCTTGCCGACAACCCGGGGCTGACCGACGTGTTCTACGACCGCATCGAGCGCGAGTTGAGCGACAGCCTGCAAGCCGATTTCGGCGACCTCGTTCACGTCGAAGTCGTGCGCAAGCACCCGCTCCTGAAAGACGTGCTCGACAAGGGACTGGCCAACGTGCTCAAGACGTGGACGGACCGCAACGGCATCAAAACGCATTTCGTGTTGATCGACTTCAACGGCGTCGATTACGACATCCAGACCGGCCAGTGCGACGGCGTGACCGGCCAACCCAACCCCGTCCTTGTCGTCGAGACGGAACGCAACCCGGTCGTCCGCCACGAACAGAAGCGCGACCGCGAGTTTGTCGCCAAGGCCGCCGCCCTGATGGTCGAGCGCGACTTCGGCCTGATCGCGTCGTTCCCGTCGTGGCCGCCCGGCAAAACCAGGCCGCAGACGGTCCAGCTCGAGTTCAAGGGCGGCAACCTGGCCCCCCTCGACCGCTGGGTCAAGAAGGGCGACGTTTTCGCCGTGGTGCAGGTGCCCAACGGCAACGGGGCGTCGAAAACGATACCGGACGCCCTGGTGCTGATGCAGGATGCGCCGAAGGACGGCGTCGGTACGGGTCAACTCTTTTGGCGTTACGAATTGCTGCCGACGGGGGGCACCGTCAGTTACCGCTGCGTGAAGCTCGGCACGGTGGCCGGCCCGCTGCGCGTGCGCGTCGTGAAACAGGAAAACAATAAGCCCTTCGCGCCGGTGGACACGCAGCTGCAAATCCGCCGTACCGGGTTCACGGGCGAAAAACAGACGGCCGTGAACGACAACACTTCCGGGGCGGGCCTCTTCGATTCGACCAAGCTGAAAGGGCAGGGTGTATTCGACCAGGTGGCATTCGTCAGCATCGTCAATGCCAAGGGCGATAGCAGCGCCGACGTGGTGGTCCCGCTGCTGACCGAGCAGCCGTACCTCATCAAGCTGACCAACAAGCCGGACGCCGTCCAGGCCGTCGATTTTGACAAACTCGACTTGACCCAGAGTGTGCGCGACTTGTTCACCGCGATGGAATCCGTCATCACAGACATGCAGCAGCTGGCCGCCAAGGAGGGCACGCGGGCGGAGATCATCAAGAAAGGTCAGGCCGCCCTGAATCAAGCGCAGTCCGACTACCCGGACCTCGTCGCCCGCCGCGGCAAGTTGCCCGCCGCGGCAGCGAACACCGTCGACGCGCGCGACCAGAAGCAGATGGACCTGTGGCTCAAACGCATCGGGGAACGGACCGCCGAGCTGACCAAATTCCTGGCAACGCAGGAGAAAATCGCCAAGGAGGAGAACGACCCCGCTCGCCTCGACTGGAAGGCCAAGGTCGAACAGGGCAAGCTGATGGAAAAGGAACTGGAGCTTGGCAAGGCCATCGCCCTGTACGAAGCGCTGCCGAAAAACTTTGAAACGCCGGAACTCAAGGCGCGCATCGCCCAGTTGCACAAGCTCTGGGACACCGACGACGAGGAGTTCCGCAAGGCGCGGTCGTTCATTTACGACACGTTCCCGAAGCTCAAGGACTCGACGGCCATCCAGGCGAAGCTGCCCGAAGCGTCGAAAGCGTTTGAGGAATGCAAGCGGGTCAACGACACGATCGCGCCGCAAAAGCTGTTGACGGGCATCGGCCTCTTGTTACCGCGGTTGGCGACGGAGGGCGAGGGCTTAAACCCGCGCCTGAGAGCCGACGACGACATCCCGGCCAAGCGCCTGCAAGAAGTGGGGGCGGGCATCGACAAGCTGCTGACGGACATCAAAGAGTACCTCGACCAGCAGAAGCCGAAGTGAAAAGGCCGCCAAGCAAACCGCAAAGCCGCAAGCGGCAAATCTCTGTGGCTAAACGCCAACCGGCTCCCGGACTTCCTTGAGCGCGCGGACGCCGGCCGGCGTGACGCGATAGCAAGCCGGCGCGGCGCCGGGCCGCAGGACGGGCGTCGCCCCCGTGTTCTGCTCGATCCAACCGTAGGCGAGCAGTTCGCCGTGGAAACGCACCAACTCGCGCGGCTCGACGCCTGCCAGACTCGCCAGGCGGTCTTGCCAAACTTGTCGGTCTGCGCTGCCGAGTTGGCCGTAATGGGCAAGCAGGTCGAATAGCCCTGGCGCGTCGCGCAACCGCTCCATCTCGTCGAACATGCTGTCATCCTTGATGCGTCGCAGGGGGTGTCGGGCCAAGTTATTAGATCGGCCGGCCATGCCACGTCCCTCAACCATGGACTGCAAAAGCAGATCGCCGCCAACCCCCGCCGGGTTCCGTGCGCACCGTCGGGGCTGCCTTTGCCGGTGCCGCCTCCGAGCCGGTGAAGATGAAAAGGATCGTAACTCCTGTGGCACCGCGCGTCAAACGACCGAGGCCCCCCTGACGATAAGCAGGGGAGCCTCGGTGTCGGCGAACGAACGGACTCGTTCCAATTTTTAGCGGGCGGACGTGGCGGCCACCGGCACCAGGATCGGCACCCGCACCTTCCACACCAGGCCCACCAGTGCCAGGCCGCGGATCACCCAGTAGCTGAAGTCCACCTGCCACCAGCGCAGGCCGTGGCGGGCCGAGGTCGGGAAGGCGTGGTGGTTGTTGTGCCAGCCTTCGCCCATCGCGAGGATGCCGAAAAGGAAGTTGTTGCGGCTGTGATCCCCGGTCCGGTACGGTCGCCGGCCCCACAGGTGGCAGACCGAATTAACGCTGCAGGTGACGTGGTGTACCAGGAATACGCGGGCCAGGCCGCCCCACAGGAGGCCGAACAGCGCCCCCGTCCACGTCCACGTCAGCAGGCCGCCCAGGGCCGTCGGCACCAGGAGGCCGATCACCACCCACAAGGGGAACAGGGCGCTCACGGCACGCAAAGCACGGCTCTGGCGCAGGTCCTTGACGTAGCGCGGCAAGTCTGGCGGGTCGGCATGAAAGACCCAGCCGAGGTGCGCGTGCCACATGCCGCGCAACAGGCCCATGACGCCCTTGCCCTGGGTGTGCGGCGAGTGGGGGTCGTCGTCCTGGTCGCTATGCTGGTGGTGGCGGCGGTGCTGGGCGACCCATTGCAACAGGGGCCCCTGCACGGCCATCGAGCCGAGCACGGCAAAGACGACCTGCACCACCCGGCTCGTCTCGAACGACCGGTGCGTGAACAGCCGGTGAAAACCGACCGTGATGCCCAGTGCCGTCAGGATGTACATGCCGACCAACAACGCCAACTCGACCCAGCTAAAGCCCCACCCCCACAAAAACGTGACCGCCAGCCCCAGGCCGATGAAGGGGATGACGACAGCGAGAAAATTCGTTACCCAAATACCGACGGACAGCCGCTCCGGGCTTTTCTCCCAAGACGCCGGCCCGACGACTTCATCCGGAGTTGCGACGGCAGGTAGTTCGCTCAAAAGAAGGTTCCTTACACGAATTCGGGTTCCCGACGAGGGGCGCCGGCAATAGCGGCGTGCGCGGGAAGGGTCGAAACAAGGGCTAAGAATCGCAGACCCAAACGGCCTGTACGCTTACGTCAATTATAGGCGATTTTTCTTGCGGAATCAACCGGAACGCGAAAGGGCCAGGGCCGTTTGAAAGTTGATGTTGGCCTAAACGACGTGAGGAGGTAATTGGGGGAGGGTTCCTTTTCCGTAAGGAGTGCTGTCCGATGACAACCCCGCTTACCCTGGTCGAGGTTCTTGCCCAAATCCCCGATCCCCGC
>JBBRLG010000598.1:0-4439 GCA_038231495.1 Gemmatales bacterium
ATGAGATCGCGAAGGCGGCGAGTCCGCAGCGCGAAGCAAGGACGAGCGCGAAATGCCGGGAACCGTGCCGCTCGTCCTTGCTTCGCGCTGCGGACTCGCAGGCCCGACTGAAGCGCGTCTCATTCTTTCCGGACTCTCTTAAATGCATTCCGATTCGTTTCTTATCTCTCTCTCGTTTTGGAGGTCGCCGTGACCCGCGCGTCCGTTTCCCTTCGGCCGGCCCGTGCCGGCTTCACGCTCATCGAGCTGCTGGTGGTGATCGCCATCATTGGCATCCTCATCGCGCTGCTGTTGCCCGCGGTTCAGAAGATCCGTGCGGCCGCCGCCCGCTTGCAGTGCAGCAACAACCTCAAGCAAATGGGCCTGGCGTTTCACAACTGCCACGACACCACCGGCCACTTCCCGACGGGCGGCTGGGGCTGGAACTGGACGGCCGATCCCGACCGCGGCTACGGCCAGAAACAACCGGGCGGCTGGATTTACAACATTTTGCCGTTCATGGAACAGGACCCGCTCTACAAGTTGGGCGCCGGCGGCACCCCGGCGCAGGTCTACGCGGCTAACGGCGTGCGCATCGACACGACGTTGACCATGTTCAACTGTCCCACGCGCCGCCCCGCGATCCTGTATCGGAACGGCTACAACTACGGCTACTTCAACGGGCCGGCCCAGCCTCAAGTTGCGCGGACCGATTACGGCGTCTGCGTCGGCTCGGCCGACACCAACGAGATCAACGGCGGCCCCAGCAGTCTCGCGCAGGGGGATAGCCCGGGCTACAACTGGACCGATACCAGCATCTACACCGGCGTCGTCTTCCGGCGCAGCTTGATCCGGTTCACGGACATCGGGGCCGGCACGAGCAACACCTACATGGTCGGGGAAAAGTATCTGAACCCCGATAATTACAACACCGGCTTCGACGCCGGCGATAATGAGACGATGCTCGTCGGTTTCGACAACGACACCGGCCGGGCGTCCTCCCGCCAGCCGATGCAGGACCGCAAGGGCTTTAGCGACCCCGTCCGCTTCGGCAGCCCCCACACCGGCGGCTTCAACATGCTCTATTGCGACGGCGGGGTCCGGTTCGTCGAATACAACGTCGATCTGACCGTCCACCAGCTGGCGGGCGACCGGCGCGTGCGCTGAAAAAGTGTCGGCGAGTGGGGTCGCATCAGCGCCCCCGCTCGCCTCACAGCGCCCGCGCGTCCGGCAGCGCGAACGGCTTCCGATAACCCCGCGCCAGCAGTTCATTGGCCTCGCGATCATCCTCGATCGTTTCGTTGGCGGCGTCGAAATGCAGCGTGCGGCCGACGCGCGAGGCGATGTTGCCGAGGTGGCAGAGCCGCGTGCTCTTGTGCCCTTCCTCGATGTCCGCGTTGGGCCGTTTGCCGTCGCGGACGCAGTCGAGAAAGTTGCGGAGGTGCGGCCGTTCCAGGTCCGCCGCCTTGTCCGACGCCTCCACCCCGTCGATAACGTGCCAGCCTTTCTTGTCGAAAACGAGCGTCCCCTTCGCGCCGTAAAGGATGACGCCCGACGGTTCGTCGTTGTAGCCGGTCTTCGACCAGATGCGGTGCTCCCACGTCACCGCGGTGCCGGGAAAATCGAACGTCACGACCATCGTGTCGGGCGTCTGCTGGTCGTCGTCGTAGAAGTTTTTGCCGCCGCCACAGCTGACGCGCGTCGGCGCGTCGAGGCCGGCGACCATGCGGATCACGTCGAGATAATGGATGCCGTTGTTGCCGATCTCGCCGGTGCCGTAATCCCAGTTCCAGTGCCAGTTGTAATGGAAGCGGTTGGCGTTGAACGCCCGCTCCGGCGCGGGGCCGAGCCACAGGTTGTAATCGACGCCTTCCGGCACTTTCGCATCTTCCTTGTGGCCAATGCTCTTGCGATCGCCGGCAATCCAGGCTTGCGCGAACGGCACCTTGCCGAGCTTGCCGCTCCGGACGAACTCGGCGGCACTGGCGAAATGCGCCCCGCTGCGGCGCTGGGTGCCGGCCTGGACGACGCGGTCGTATTTGCGGGCGGCCTCGACCATTCGGCGTCCCTCCACGACGTTGTGCGACACCGGCTTTTCGACGTAAACGTGCTTGTGCGCCTGGCAGGCCCAGACGGTTGCCAGCGAATGCCAGTGGTCCGGCGCGGCGACCACCAGGGCGGTCACGTCGCGGTCTTCCAGCACCTTGCGCACGTCTTTTTCGACCTTCGGCTCCCGCTTTTGCCGCGGGTTGACGGCCTTGAGCGCGTCGGCGACGACGTTGGCATCGGGGTCGCAGACGTAGACAATCTCCACGTCGTCGAACGCGGAAAAGCCGCGGATCAAGTCTTTGCCGCGGCCGTGCAGGCCCATGACGGCAAGGAGGTGTTTTTCGCCGGGCTTGTCGGCGGCACCGGCGGCGGCCAGGGCGGACAGCGATGCGACGGAGGCGGCGGACGTTTGCAGGAACTCGCGGCGGGACGGCGTGCGCATGAGAGGTCTCCGGTGGGCGGAGGGGATCGGCACCGTCTGCGAGTGTAGCCGATCGGCGGCCGGTGTCAAGCAAGTGGAATAGTGCCTGAAAGCCGGCACAAGCCCGCATTACGGAGTACCGCGATGCGCATAATAAAGATCGCTTATGCTCCCGGCTCGCCTGCAACGTTCGCACCCTGGCTCGCAACCGTTGGGGCGGTCGGGTCTGGAGTGAGAAATACATACTCCCCAGGCGCTACATACGGGTTCTCGTCCGGACCTTCCGTCCGCGGCAACCCGTCCAATTCCGTGGACCACGTCACCCGCCGCCACACCGCCCAGCCGCACCACGCCCAGATGGCGAGGATGCAAAATGTGTCCGCCGGCGGAAAGCGGTACGAGGGGTCGTTCCAGATCAGCAACGGCGGCACACCTAGCAGCAGCGCGAGCAGCAGCGGCGGCAACGGGTTGACGACCCAACGGGCCGCGCGCCCGCCCGGCATCAACGGCAACGGCGGCAACGGTGCCAGCGTCGTCGGCCGGTAATACTCGTCGGCTTCCGCGGGTTTCGGCCCGGGCGGCGGCCTCCAGAATTGCATTTGCAGGAAGCGGCGCGGCTGGCCGAATAACAGGCACAGCGGCAGATAGGTCAGCATCACGTCGTAATACATGAAATGCAAGCAACTCATCCACCCGGCCAGGAGGAGAAATACCGGACCGGGGCCGTCGTTCTCCGAAACCTCCCGGCGGCGCACCAGGGCGAGGGCCGCACTGACGGCCATGACGCCGGTCCACAGCGCGTAGCTTAAAGCATCGGGCAACTCCTTGCCGTAGGTGTAGACCGGGTTGTGATTGTCGTCGTGTGTGATGAGCGGACGCCGCGGCAAGTTGATCAGGTCGCGGCTCAACACGAGCCAATTTTCGTCCCAGGCGTAACGTTCCGAGGCGATGCGGCCCATCGCCAGCCAGTCGAACCAGCAGTCGATGCCGACGAACGGCAGCGTCAGCAGGCCGAGCGCCACCCCGGTCACGCACATGGCCGCCGCCGCCCGCCAACGGCCGGTCAACAGCAGCACCGGCAAAAACGCCACCGCCCACACCGGCTTGTACGCCAGGAAGCCCCAGGCGATGCCGCCCAAAACCGGTCGGTGCGTGGTCATCAGCCACCAGCCGACCATCAACAGCGTCAGCGTAAAAAGCGGGTTTTGGCCCAGGCCCAACGCCCCCATGTAGCCGGGCATAAACATCACCAGCACCAGCGCCACCGGGCACCAGATGCGGCCGTCCGTGATCTGCTCCGAAAGGTAGGCGACGATGAACGTCAGCAGGAACGTGATGAATTGCATGACACGGTAGGCCGGCAGCGGCGGTAGCGCGGTCAGGGGGGCGAACAGCAGGGCGTGGACGGGCGGGTAGAGCGGGCCGCCGAGGTCGGTGTCGGGCTGGCCGAGCATCCAAATCTGCTGCTCTTGCCAGTCGTGGGACTTCTGGTCCGGGGCTTCGTCGGACTCCGGGTAAACCCCTTGTTGGACGGGGATTTGGTGCGAGCGGTGATAGAGTTCGCGGCCCTTGTCCTCCAGGATCATGCGGCCGAGAAGGTACTGTCCGGAGAAATCGATGTTAACATGGCCGTTGTTGCCGTCGTGGCGGGCCGTCGCGGTCATGCAGTTCCAGCCGAGGTAGAAACTGTTCCAGGCGACGAAGATGGCGACCGCCCACGCCATAACGAGGCGGACCCGCGGCCGCAGCAGGAAGCGGACAATCCGCAGGGGTTCGAGCCAATCCAGCCAGCGGTCGGCGGGGGTATAGTAGGTGGGGTCCATGCTGGGAATGTAGAGGCGGTGGTTGATTTCGACCAGGTATTGCCGCATTGGGCGGTGGGGGGGCAAACGCCACCCCCCAAGCGGCCCCCCGACCAATCGGGGTAACCAACGAAACAATTTCAGAAACTCGTGAGGCGGTTGGGGCGGAAACCCCAACCCCCCCACCG
>JBBRLG010000599.1:0-4426 GCA_038231495.1 Gemmatales bacterium
ATCGACGGGTCCGCTGGAGGGCACCAACAACAAGATCCGGACGATGCAGCGTCAAGCCTACGGCTTCCGCGATCAGGAGTTCTTCAAACTCAAAATCTATGCCCTCCATCGAACGAAGTACGCATTAGTCGGATGAACCTTTTCTGAACAGGCTTAGCACCAGGAAAACTCTCCTATTAAATGAACCTGACCCCTTTTGTACATCCCGGGAAAAGGGTCGCAAGTCGATTTAATTGACTCCCGACCCATTTTCTTCCCCTTTTCTTCCTCTTTTCTTCCTCTAACACGAACTGGCGTTATTTCGTTCCCCAATCAAGCGACAGTCACCTTGCTGTACTAACTCCCTGTCTAGTTGAACAACACAATGCGTCGAAACCACGCGGTAACCTGCATCATGCGTCCGGTCTGGTATCATTTCCCCTTCGATCTTGAGGCTGCCTTGTGGGATCCCATTGACAAGCAACTGACACCCACAGGGTTCGATGAAGGGAGTATCGATGCCAACTGGCCCGACCATGATTGTTCGGCCGTCGGCAAAATGAAAAACCTCGATAATCTTCATCTCGAAAACCGTCGTGGTTGGCATTATTATCGCCCCAGTAACTGTTGTAGGATTTTGACATCTTCGGGTGACAATCCAAGCAGCCGTTGGTGGCCGATCATGAATTCCTTGACATGAACTTCCGCGCCGGCCATGCCAAGTCGGTCGATAATTCCTAGGCGGTGCTGTGTTCCATGTAAGAATTCTTCCAATACTTCGATCTTTGTCGCATTTGGCCGTAGAAGAATGCTGCGGAGTTCGGACCCTCCGACATTGGCGTTTGCACGCATGAAATTAAGATACCGGGCCTCCTCTGACCCCGCTTGCGCGAATGTTATCGTGCGTCCCTTATTCCCTACGGCTGCGAGTAGTTCTTCGGACGCGAGTTCAGTTCCACGGGGTCCTGTGTTGAAGAGGCTGGCTCGGGTTGCTGAAGCCAGCCTTGCACCTGTGAACCCGCTGCCCCACGCGCCCAGTCCTGAAAACGCGAGCGACAAAATCGCCGGCGTAAACGCGCCGACCTTTTGCGACGTACTCTCACTCGCGCCGAGCGCTTGCGCCGTGGTGTAGCCGGCGTATTCAAACACCGAGGGGGTCGGGTTGTTACAGAGGCCGTTCACGCCAACATAGATCTGATCGATGCCGATCGCCATCAGCGGAATCCCACCGATAGCCCCCAAGCCGGTATCGGTCAGGCCGAATCCGATGACGACATCAAAAATCCCGCCGCCGATTCGGAGAACGTCTCCCCCATGCTTGGACACCCAGCGGCCGAGGGGATCCCTCCAAAAATCCTGCCAAAGCTCCGCCGGTATGTTGAGTATGACATTCGTGGGCGTGGACGTGACCTGACCTCCGTAGTAGTCCGTTACATGTTTGAACCGGCCGGGCGTGGGGTCCGGCGAACCACCGCTCGTCAGGCCGCTGGTCCAAATGGCCGTCTTGTCGAGGCTTTCCCACCACCGCCGATTTTCCTTTGCCGTCCACCGATCAATCACGCCCTGTTTTGAGGTGCCTTTGACCGTCACCGTAAGGTGGTCGAAGTTCTCCAGGTGGTTTGTATCTTTGAACGTCGGGGTTTCATGGGTACTCGTAACGTTGTGGTCGTAATAGTCCCGCTTCATCGTATCGAGGCGGGTAACATCGATTTCGCCCTTGGTGTCGGTCCCGTCTTGGTTGTTGCCAACAAAGTTATCGGTACTCCTCGTATCCCGATACGAACCCGAATCCCCCGTTATGATCCTTGCGTATTCGATGCTGCTGAAATCCTCTCGCTTGCTCCGATCCCAGTTATGGATGGAGAACTTGTAGAGGTCCGGACTGCCGTCCTTGTGCAAACTGTGGTGCAATTCGTTTATGACATCCAACGTGTGGGTCCGCTTCGGGATCGAACCCGACCGGTCCGCAGCCATTCCCAAGCCATCATCCCTTTGATGGAAATGGTTGTAAAGCTCACGCCTCTCGGCGATGGAGAACGTCCGGCCCGTCTCCACCCACTTCCCGGAATCATTCAATGTGGAGTTTACCGTCAACAAGTTGTTCACGGTATTTTTTGAAGGCGCTGCGTCCTCTCGAAAGGTCCAGTCGCCGGTGTGTCCGGCGGCGTCGACTAATTTGCCATCCGCCCAGCGATGCAAAGAGCCGTCGCCCGTCTGGGTGAAGACGAACTTCCGCGATGCACTCGCCTTGCCGTCCGCGAAAGTGGTCGTGATTCCGTCCTTGGTCTCGACGGACCCCTTGCCGTCCTCGATATCCGTGGCGTGGAGTATATCCTTTGCGCGGTCGATCTTCCGATCGATCTTATAGTCGTTCGTTACCTTCCGGTCGGACTGGTCCATCACCGAACCCGAGGGCACACCACCGCTCAAGGATAGATCGGCAGTCACGACCTTGTTGTACTTGATATGGCGGTGGTCGCTATCATTGTACGCAACAGTGCCGTCGCCCTGTTTCAACACGCCTAGGGTGTCCGTCCCAACGTCGTCATCACCCCACCCCTTGGCGGTACTCTTTACCGTGCCGTCCGCGGTGCCATCGGTGCGGTAGGACAACTCGGCGGTCACGTCTCCGGACGAATTATCGGTGAACGTTACGAGCGTCGTCACGGTCGGATTGGCCGGCCCGGAGCGCTGCGTCCAATTAAAGCCGCCTTGCAAGCCTCCACTTTCCGAGTGATCGAAGGAATCGCCCACCACTTGCTTGCCGTCGGCGTTGAGCGTGCCGTTCACCGTGGTGTTATCGGCGTAGCGGCCCGAACCCAACCCGGAGGCGATGGTCCGCGATTGCCGCGAACCGTCGGTGGCGGTCGAGCGGACAGAGTACAAGGCCACGGAGGTACTGGACCCATTGTCACTTGTCGTGGTATCTACCGACGTGCTGTTGTTCAGGCGGTTGAACGTCCCGGCCCACACCCCCTCGGCGTGACCCTTCCCGCTGGCCCAGTCGTAGCGGTTCCCGGTAATTTGCCCCACGCGCACGCCCTTCGCCGACACCTGCGCGACGCTGAACCCGGCCCGGTCGCTAGTACTCACCTTCGTGTCCATGCTCGCTTCCTGGCGGTACGTCAACTGGTTTTTCGTCAGGGCACCCGTGTCGCCGTAAACCTTGGCGTCGGTCTCCTCGTAGGCATATGTCGCGGGTTTGCCGTCGTTCCCGACGTTCAAGTGCATCGTGCCATCGGTCACCGCGGTCTTGGTCGCACGGTGATAGGCGTCCGTCACGTCGTATTCGTTCGTCAGAACCTTGCCATCGGCGTTGTATTTGGCCGTCACCGTGCCCGTCATTTTGTAGCCGAGGGTCTTCAAGTCCACGTCCCGACTGCCGCCGTAGCCGCCGGTCTGCTGGTAGTTGCTGAGGTACGTCAGCCGGTCCTCGGCGGGGTTTTTGGCGTTGGTTCGGTCCCCGACCGTGGTGGTGCCCGTGACGAAGGAGCGGTAGCCGGTGGTTCCGATCTAGCTGCTATTGTCCGTCGTATGCGCCTTCGACGCCAGCGGATTGTTCGTTTGCCAGGAGTTGTTCCGGTCGTAGTCGCCGTGGGACGTGTTCGCGTCGAAGGAGCGGTACAGGTACGTCGTGCCGTCCGCGGGGGCGGCGAACAGGCCGGCCGGCTTGCCGCTCGGGGCCGCCACGAAGGTGGTCGGGAGGTTGGCCGCGCGATCGGTCTTGGTCACGTCGTAGCGGTAGGAACCCTTCCAGTGGTTGCCGTCCTTCTCCGAACCGCCGCTGCTGTCCGTCGTCGCGGACGAGTTCGTGTCGCCGACGAACGTGGTCTAATAACTGTCCCCGAACTGGTAAGGCTTGCCGTCGTTGCCCTGGTAGGTGACGGTGCCCTGGTAGGTGACGGTCCCTGTGTTGCGTCAATAAATGAACCTGACCACTTTGGTTTCTTCCTAGCATCAATTCTCGTCAAAGCCAATCCACTGATGCTCAACGGGACAATTAAAGATGCGGGTAATAACGTCATCCCCAGGGGTTAGTCCTATGAATTCTTCAACTATATGTGCATTATCGTACACGAGTTCATTACGTCCATCGACATTGATTAATCGACCTGAATAATGTTTGTCATAAAGGATCCAACATTCCGGAACGGGGTCACCTTCGACATAGGCTAAGATACACAGTGCCGGTCGATCGCGGCTGAGAATCTCTGTCTCACTCCAGATGTAGTCCTGCTGTCGCAAGATCGTTAGTCGGATTGGGTACATATGTGCCGTCTATTAAAGCAGAGCAAACACAGGCCGCTACCGATTCTTACTCGATAGGCTGGTGAAACTTCAAAAATCTCTGCGTTGTAACTTATTGATCTGCAAAGGAGAATAAAAGGGGACAGCGTGAATTATTCCTGATCGTCCAAGTGGCCGGCAGGGGAAAAGTACGCTGTCC
>JBBRLG010000600.1:0-4426 GCA_038231495.1 Gemmatales bacterium
CTGCGGGTTGACGAAAAACCGCCGGAAAATAAGCATTACCGCGAACAGGATCACCGAGGCCAACGTGTACAGCACCGGGCCGATGACGTAATCGACCGCGTCGCGGATCGGCTGCGGCAGCACCCAGCCGGCGTGTGCGAAGTACGCCCCGCTGTGGACCAGGAAGACAATCGCAACCAACGCCCACACGGCCGTCTTCAACACGTCCTTGGCGTTGAAGAAATAGTAGGCGGCAAACCCGGCGTTGAGCAGCGCGACGCCCAGGTAATAGATGGCCAGTCCGTTTTGCAGCGAAGCGGGAAGTTCCATGTCCATGCAGCCCTTGAAATCCCAAGTGCGAAATCTCAATATTGAAATCTCAAATCCGAAATCCGAAATCCGAAACTGGATTTCTGACAAGGGACTTACAACGGCCCGCTAATGCCTCCGTCTTTGCGTACCCGCCAGAAATGGACGGCAATTAACACCGCGGCCGCCAGGGGGATCGCGACGCAATGTAAAACGTAGAAGCGCAACAACGTATTTTCGCCGACGAACCGGCCGCCGAGTAACAAATAGCGCGCGTCCGAGCCGTTGTGGATGAGTGAGACGCCACCCACCGTCAAGAACGAGGCACCCGGTCCTTCGTGGCCCAAAAGCGGCGTCGCGCGGGCCATGTTGCTGCCCACGGTGATGGCCCAGATGGCCAGTTGATCCCACGGCAGCAAATAGCCGGTAAAGCTCAGTAACAAGGTCAATACGAGCAAGATGACGCCGACGCCCCAGTTGAATTCGCGTGGCGGTTTATAACTGCCAGTCAGAAAGACGCGGTACATGTGCAGCCAGATGGATATGACCATCGCGTGCGCGCCCCAGCGGTGCAGTTCTCGGAGGATGCCGAGGGTCGCGACGTGGCGCAGGTCGAGAATGTCGTTGTAGGCGTGTTCCAGCGTGGGCCGGTAGTAGAACATCAGCAGCACACCGGTCACGGTCTCGACCAGGAATAAGAAGAACGTGATGCCGCCCATGCACCAGGTGTAGCTGAGCGCAATACCGCTCTTGCGGATCGAGACCGGGTGCAAGTGCAGGAAGACGTTCGTCAGCATCACCACGACGCGGTTACGGCGGTCGCGCGGCGCGGGGTGGCGGAAAACGCTTTTCCAGACCTGAGAGTTACGGATGTAATCGGCAACCGACATTGCATTTGCCCTTTGTCCGTTGCCCGTCGTCCGTGGTCCGTTGCAAAAACCCGTTGCTTCTTGCAACGGACAACGGACCACGGACGACGGACAAAGTTAGACCTTGATGAATGATTCCGGGTTGGTCCACTCGCCGCGTTCCTGCTGGAACTTCTTGCTCTTATCGACGACGATCTGGCCGTCCTCGCCGACGCCGACCGCCCAGCGTTCTAGCGGCCGCGGCGCCGGGCCTTCAAAGTTGATGCCGGTGATGTAGAAGCCGCTGCCGTGGCACGGACACTTGAACTTGGCTTCGCGTTCGAGCCAGTTGGGCGTGCAGCCGAGATGCGTGCAGGTCGTGCTGAGGGCGTAAATTTTGCCGTCGAAGCGCACGATCCAGGTGTTCTGATCCTTGAAGCGCTCGACGACCTTGCCGTCCTCGTAAGCGTCCGGGTAGCCGACTTTGATCTTGCTCGGCGGCTCGGCCAACACGTTGAGGAACAGGAAGCGCAGCGACCCCAGGCTCATCACGCCCATCGACCCGGTGAAGGCGATCCAGCCGAGTGCAAACCAACTGAACAGCCCAGCGATGAAACCGCGGCGTGTCGCCGCGGCCTTGACGGGCGGTTTCGGCGGTGCCGGCTTGGGTACTGCGGCGACCGGCGCGGTCGTCGTCGCCGTGGACGGGGGCGGTGCAGTCGGTTTATCGGTAATGCTCTCCGGCGGCTTCTGGGGAGCCGGGTCGGGAGAACCTGCGGGATTCGGGATGGGGTCGGACATTGGCTATCCGTATGCTCCGGGTGGACTGGCGTTTGATGGTGCTGACGGCCAAACCAAGGGACTTTGTAACCGCTGCGAAAGACTTGTCAACATTTTTCGCCGGGGATCGGTGGCAATTCTCACCAGGAGCAAACCAGGTGCCAAGCGATGGGTGGCGAAATCCGGCGGGAAAACGAGCGGTTGTGCATCCGTCATTCCACGATCTGGCAACCGCTGGACGGCTCGGTTCCCATTTGTGAGAAGGCGGTTTGCCGCAATTCGATGCACGCTGGGATCCTATTACGTCGGCCCGAATGTTCCGCACACCGTGCTTGCCAAAGGGACCCTTGCCAAAGTGACCCTTGCCAACCACCTTCGCCAACCTTGCCAAGCTTTTGCCGAGGGTATATCAGCGCCGCTTCCCGCCCCTGACGGTCGTTGCGTGCCAAAATCCGACCCTCGCCAAGTTCTTGCGCTTTGGCAAGGGTGGGTAGGGCGTCCGCTATCGCGTGGTCCAAGGGGACGCAATGGCAAGCCCGATCGGGTAAGCGTTGTGTTCGCGAAACAGCACGATTGGCGCAAGCAATCGGTGCGGAGCTTACCTGCCGATGTCTTAGCCCATTCGCTCACGAATTGTCTCGGCGTTCACCGGCCGAATCAGCCCGCGCTCGGTGATGAGGCCAGTAATTAGGTCGTGCGGCGTCACGTCGAAGGCAGGGTTGTAAACACCCACGCCTTCTGGCGCGGTCTGCTTGCCGAAACCGTGCGTGACCTCGCGCGGGTCGCGCTGCTCGATCGGGATGCCGTCGCCGTTCGGAAGCGCCCGATCAAACGTGCTGGCGGGTGCCGCGACGTAGAACGGAATATGGTGGGCCTTGGCGAGGACCGCGACGCCATAGGTGCCGATCTTGTTGGCCGTGTCGCCGTTGGCCGCGATGCGGTCGGCACCAACGATGACGAGTTGAATTCGGCCCTCCTTCATGACCTGGGCGGCCATGTTGTCGCAAATGAGCGTCACGTCGATGCCATGCTGGAGTAGTTCCCAGGTGGTGAGTCGGGCACCCTGCAACAGCGGCCGGGTCTCGTCGGCGTAGACCTTGAAGCGGCGACCCTGGTCGGCAGCCGTGAACATTACCGCAAGGGCGGTGCCGTATTCCGCCGTCGCGAGGCCGCCGGTGCTGCAATGCGTCAGGACACCGCCGCCGTCCGGGATCAACGCGGCACCAGCCTGCCCGATGGCCCGGCAGGTTTGCGCGTCCTC
This sequence comes from Gemmatales bacterium, assembly GCA_038231495.1. GTDB lineage: Bacteria > Planctomycetota > Planctomycetia > Gemmatales > Gemmataceae > JBBRLG01. Next base: position 3,178 of record JBBRLG010000600.1, read on the forward strand.
GGCTTGAATTGCCAACGCTTCCTGCAGGAGTCGCGCGTTCAACTGGGGCGGGGTTGAATCCACGCTCACGTTGTCGAGACAGCGTTCCATGCGGTCTAGCGCCCAAAACAGATTCACGGCGGTCGGCCGGCTGGAGCGCAGGTAATCGCTCTGTTCGCGCAACCGGGCAAAATAAGTGTCGCGTCGCTGGTGGCCTTGCATGGCCACTACCAAACCCATCGCGGCGGCTATGCCGATGGCCGGCGCGCCGCGGATGCGCAAGGCGCGGATCGCTTCCCATACCTCTTGGACCGTGCGGCAGTCGCGCAGCGTCAGTTCCGTCGGGAGCAACGTCTGGTCGATCAGCCGAACGTGGCCGTCGGTGCCACCGACCCATTCGATGCTGCGCGGCGCGGCCATAGTGACTTTCCTTCTCGCCGAATCAGCCCCGCGGCGTTGGAACACCGTAGTTCAGGATGCCCAGCACTTCATCGTGCAGCTTGCCATTCGTGACCAGTACGTCGGGCCGGTGAATCGATGGCGTGCCGTTCCAGTCGCTGTAGCGGCCGCCTGCCTCCTCGACAATTGGCTTGATCGCGGCCACGTCCCAGGCGTGAACGCCATGCTCGACCATGACCTCGGCGGACCCCTGCGCGACCAGGAGGAAGCCGTAGAAATCACCGAAGCCGCGTTGCTTCTGCGTCCGCAACGTCAGTTCGATGAACTGTTCTTGCCGGCCGGCCTTTATAAACCACGCCAGGCTTGAATACACCAGCAGCGCTTCGTCGAGGCGCTCGACTGGCGAAACGTGAATAGGGCGGTCGTTGCGGTACGCGCCGTCGCCGCGCAGCGCCCGGTACGTGAGGCCCATCGCCGGGACGACGGCGACGCCCATTATCTGATCGTCCTTAAATTCCAGGCCGACCAGCGTCGCCCAGATCGGGATGCCGCGCACGAAGTTGCGCGTGCCGTCGATGGGGTCGATGATCCAACGAAAACCCGACGTGCCGGGCGTGTCGCCATACTCCTCGCCGAGGAAACCGTCTTGCGGAAAGGCGTCGAGCAAGAGTTTTCGGAGCAGCGTTTCTGCTTCGCGGTCCGCGACCGTGACGGGACTGTTATCTTCTTTCCACTCGATCTTGAAGGTACGGTCGTAGCCGCAAGCGGCGGGCGGGGGGGGGGGGGCCACCGCCCACACCCCCAACGCCCCCCAGGGGGCGGCGGCGCGGGGGGCGGAAAAGAGCGAAGGCCAGTTGGCCGGCGCGGGGGC
>JBBRLG010000601.1:0-4414 GCA_038231495.1 Gemmatales bacterium
ATCCGCGGATAAACTCCGGCCGCTGACGCTCCCGGCTCGCCAAGAAGTCACGTCTCACGCCGCGCGGCGTTCTTCTTTTTTCTCCACGTTCAGCGTCCCACGCACGAGGTACGCCGACTTGCCCTGGCTCTCGAAGTACGTCCGCGACAACACTTCGCCGATCAATCCCAGCGAAATGAAATGGATGCCGACCAGTTCCAGCATCACGCTGAACAGCAACAACGGGTTGCTCGTCATGCCGATGCCGGGGTGCTGGAGGTATTTCATCCAGAGCGTCGCCAGGAAGCAGACGCCGCCGCCGCCCATCGCCACCAGGCCGCCCAGGCCGAGAAGGTGCATCGGCCGCGTCAGGTAGCTGTGCAAAAACTTGATGGTGATGAGGTCGAGAATGACGCGCACGGTGCGCGTGATGCCGTACTTCGTTTTGCCGGCGACGCGCGGGTGGTGCTTGACCGGCACTTGCACCACGCGCGCCCCCTGCTGCTGCACCAGCACGGGGATGAAGCGGTGCAGTTCGCCGTAGAGCGGCAGTCCTTCGGCCAGGTCGCGGCGCAACGCCCGCAGCGTGCAACCCATGTCCTTGATGTGGACGCCGGTCACCTGGCGGATCAGCCAGTTGCCGAAAAAGCTCGGCAGCTTGCGGATCATGAAGTGGTCTTGCCGGTTGGCCCGCAGGCCGAAGACGGCGTCGTAACCCTCGTTCAACTTGTCCACGAGCATCGGAATGTCGGCGGGGTCGTTTTGCAGGTCGCCGTCCATGGTGACGATCACGTCGCCGCGCGACCAGTCGATGCCAGCCTGGAGTGCCGGCGTCTGGCCGAAGTTGCGGCGCAGGCGGATGACCTTTACGCGCGGGTCGGTTGCCGCCAGTTCTTCGAGGACGGGGAAGGAGCCGTCGCTACTGCCGTCGTCCACGAAGAGAATTTCATAATCGGCGTCGGTCGGGTCGAGGGCCTGGTGCAGCCGGGCGTGCAAGGGTCGCAGGTTGTCCTTCTCGTCCTTGATCGGGATCACCACGGACAGACTCGTCATCGGGCCGCACCTCCAAAGGATATTCGATTCAAACCGCGCTAAGCCGCAAGCGGCGGCTCTTGTCTGCCGCTGGCGGCTGTGCGCGCCGCCGCCGCCTCCGGTCGAAACCGCGGATACCGCCCCAGCAGATAAAACCCGACACCGCCCAAACTCACCGCCGCCGTCGCCGCGAACAGCAGCAAGCCAAACGTCACCGCCGCCGCCGACTCGATGCCGAGCGGCGCGAACAGCACGACGTAGCCGGCTTCGCGCAGCCCCATGCCGTTAAGACTAATCGGCACGAGCGCCAACAAGGCCACGAGCGGCACGATCAAACCGTAGTACACCGCCGGCACCGGCAAGCCGAGGGCTTCGCCGATCAGGTAGCCGACGGCCGCGTTGCCGACCTGCACGACGATCGACAACAGCGTCGCGGCGGTTACTTCAACCGGCCAATCGCAATAACTCCAACCGCGGTCGGCCAACCGGCGCAGGTGCTGCAATTTCGGCGCGGCTCCCAGGCGCGGGTACGTAGCGAAAACGGCCCGCAGCACCGGCACCGCACTCAGCCCCAGCGCCGTCGCGGTCGCGATGCCCCCGACGGTCCAAACGACCCACTCCGGCAACGGCGTCGGGCACAGCAACGCAGAAGTACACGCCAGCACGACCAGCACGACGACGCCGTTGACGCGGTCGGCCAGCACGCTCGTCAGCGCGGCCAGGCGTCGTCCGGTCCGCGGCCCCGAACCGTCCTGGCCGGCGAGATACCAAACGCGCACCACGTCGCCGCCCACCGAGGTCGGCAGCGCCAGGTTGAAGAACATGCCGATGAAATAATACGCGACATAGCGGAGCGGCGAACCGTCAAAACCCTGGGCCTGGGCCAACAGCCGCCAGCGCAACGCGCTACTGACCTGGAGGACGACGTAAAGCAAGACGGCGGCCAGGAAGTAGGCGGGCCGCACGCGCCCGAACGCGGCGACGACCTGCCCCCAATCGAGGCGCCAGGCGATCGCGGCCAGCAGGACGACGCTGCCCAGGATGCGGATGTATTTCCTCATCGGACTTCCAGGTCCCACAGAAGCGGGTCGTAGCCCATCTGGAAAAAGAACGCCTGCTGCTCGTCTTTCATGTCGATCCGCAACTGGTATTTGCCCGGTTGCCGGATCGGCGGCAGCGACAGGGTCAGGTCGATGCTCGCGCCGGGCAGCACGGTCGCGTGGAACAAGCCGGAGCGCGCCATGTGCAACTCGTTGCCCTGTTCGTCGAACAACTGCCAGATGGCGTGGATGCCGGCGTCGGTGTTGGGCCGGAAGACCCACGGCTTCACCGACGTGTTGTGACAGCGAATGGGGACCGCGAACGGCCGACCGAGTGGCACCAGCGGTGGCACGCCGGTCGGCGCCAACACCTCGACGGTACCGCGGCACGCGCCCGGACAGTAGTCGTTGAGGACCCAGTGCCGAAACGTCTGCCGCGAATGCGCGCGGCCTTTTTCCGCCAGGTATTCCTGGTACAGCTCGAAGAAGCGGTCGATGTTACCGGTGCGGCCCAGCGGCAAATGGCCGAAGCGCGGACCGAGCTGGTACAAAGCGTCGGCGAGACTGGTGTCGGTGCGCAACAGCAAGGCCATCGCGACGGTCAAGCCGGTGCGGTCGATGCCGCGGTGGCAGTGGACGAGGATCGGGTATTCGCAATTTTCCAGCACGCCGACCAGTTCGCGAATGGTATCGACGGACGGCAACCGCCCGGCCGAGAAGCCGAAGTCTTCCAGCGACACGTTGGCTTCGCTGCAAGCCCGGCACTCGTCGAGATACCACGGGCTGGGGTCGCAGCAGCCGCGCAGGTTGATGACGGTCTTAATGTTGTTCGCTTTGAGGTAGTACGCCAATTCGGGGCCGGACAGCTGGGCGCAGCGGTAGATGGAAGCGGGCGCGGCCTCGTGGAAGTTGGAGCCGATGATAATGTGATAAACTTCGCTTACAAGGCAAACGCCGAGACAGGCGACGAAGCCGAAGGCCATACGGCGGAATGCGGTAAACCAGTAAGACCGGGCCGACGCGCGCGGGGGCGCGGCGGGGGCAAGTGTGGCAACCGGCGTCGTTCCGTTGGCGTGCATGGCCGATCCCTGGCCGCGTTCGGGCGCTCCGGCGGCATCATGCCAAATGTGTGCCTGGCGGGCTAGGTCTCTTACCGCCCGCCGCTTGCAGCTTTGCACCCTCCCCGCGGAGATAACCGTTCACTCCCCCCCTTACGAAGGGGGGCAGGGGGGGTGGATGCCATGACGGAGTAGTTTAATCGTTCTTGACCCCCCCTACCCCCCCCCTTCGTAAGGGGGGAGCAGTTGATGCCGGTGAACGGTTACCCGCGGAGATCACTCCCATGAACCCGACCGCCGCCGCCCTCCTCTTCGCCCGCACCGCCCCGGAACTGTGGCTCGTGACCGCGCAGGCAGGCTCCCGGCGCGGCGGCCTGATCGCCACGTTCGTCAACTCGGCGTCGATCGTCCCCGCCCTGCCGCGCGTGCTGGTCGGCCTGGCGAAACAGCATCACACCGCGGCACTGGTCGAGGCGAGTGGCGCGTTCGCGCTGCACCTGCTCGGCGAACGGCACGTCGAGTGGGTCTGGCGCTTTGGCCTGTCGTCCGGCCGCGACGGTGACAAGTTCGCCGGTTTGACGCCGCGCCCGGGAAACAGCCCGGTGCTCGACGAAGCGCTGGGTTGGCTGGCGTGTAAGGTCGAGGCGAAACTGGACACCGGCGACCGCACGGCGTACCTGGCGGAAGTCATCGACGGGCAATCGACCGGCGACGAACCGCCGTTGACGCTGGACCGGCTGCTGGAGCTGGCACCCGCTGCCCGGCGTGAGGAGTTGCAACGACAAATGCTACGCGATGCCGCGGTCGATGCGGAGGCCATCCGCACCTGGCGACAGGGGCGCTCCGGCTAGCAACCCGCCTGTCCGGGCAGGTCGTTGCGGCGGCCCGGCTTTTTTGCTATAATGTCATGAGTGCAGCGAATGGTCTGCCGGTCGCAACTGTGCCTTTACCCCAAAGGTCATCATGGCTTGGCGAGTCGCAACACGTCCAAAAACGGCTTTACTCGAAGTGATCGATCCGACGGAATGGAATACGCTCACCAAAGAGCAGCAAAGCGCTTATCAGTCTGTTAGCCTGTTCCGCACGGAGCAAGAGGCCGACAAGTTTGCCAAAGTCCAGGTGGACGCCGCGAAGGTCCAGACGGACGCGGCGAAAGCCGTCGGCTCCAAGCTGCCGCGGCGGTAAGGTTTGCAAAAGACGCCGACGAGCGGGGTCTCGTCCGAGCCAAGCCGGATTAAATACCGCCGGTGACCCCTCCGCACACGACCCCCTAGACGTTCCGGCGGCCCCGTAACATGACCACAC
>JBBRLG010000602.1:0-4406 GCA_038231495.1 Gemmatales bacterium
CCATGCTCATAGGGTGAACTCCTGCGGTGCGGCGGTTGGTAGTGCTTCCACCGCTATTGCAGCTGTTCACCCCCTGTTCGTCTACCCCCTTGCGTAAACCACCGCTTCTGAGGCACTTAAAAGCGAGACAATCTCTGAACGGGGCTGCAAGAGCAAGCGTGTTATCGGTTTACCCGCCGTAAACGGCGGGCCGAATACCGCTCCGCGGCAAGCCCCGTGAACGGGGCTGAAATACCACGACAGATTTGCCCCCGTTGCCCGACCCTTGCCTCCCCTTTGACCCCGGCCTTTCTCACCCCTTGACGATCAACAAGTACGCCACCACAAGGCTACCCGCCGCCACGACGATCAGGAATAGCCATTTCAGCCATTCGTACGACGGCGCCGCGGGCGGCGGCTGTGGCAGGTCGATCTTCGGCACCGGTTTGGAAATTAACGCGGCGGCACCCACCCTGGCCATGGGCCGCGTCGTCGCCTTGACGCGCGAGGACGGCGCGACCGGCGCGGCTCCCGCCGCCGATTGCACGGCCGTGTCGCTCGTCGCCGGGATGCGCGTCGGCAAGCCCGCGCTCGTGTTCGGAGGCAGCGCCCCCGACGTGCTCGCGGCGGCGGCGACGTTCACCGGCGCGGCGACGACCACAATGTCGCGGAACTCCGGGTAGCCGCGCAACGGGTCGAACGGCCCCGCCTTCGACCGCCCCGCGCGGACGTTGCTGGCGTCGCCCAACATCCCCTCAAGCAGCGACCGCCGGATCGCGTTCGTGCTCCCTTTCACCGTGTGCAACGTATTGTTTTCGTCCTTGTACACCAGGTACCACAGGTCTTGCGCCGACGCGGCGGCGTCGGTCGTCGTCGCCATGCGGCGCGTGCTGTGGCCCGTCAGGTCCTCCACGAACTCCCGGCACGAGTTGGGCCGGCGGTCGCGGTCGGCACTCATCGCCCGCGTGATCGCCCAGTCGATCCGTTCCGACAGCGTCGGCACCCACCGCCGCGGCGGCGTCAGGTCGTTTTGCAGCTTCTTCATCCAGGCGTCGAGCGGCCCGCTGGAGCGGAAAGGCAACTCGCCCGTCACCATCTGGTACAGCGTGGCACCCAGGCTGTAGATGTCGCAGCGCAGGTCGGCGTTCTTGGCGTCCCGGAACTGTTCCGGGGCCATGAAGTGCGGCGTACCCAGGCCGCGGCCGGTCTTGGTCAGGTTCAGGTCCGTGTCGGTTTCCTTCACCAGTCCCAGGTCGGCGAGCTTGGCCGAACCTTCGGGCGTGACGAGGATGTTATCCGGCTTCACGTCGCGGTGGACGAGGTTTTGCTTGTGCGCCCGGTGCAGCCCCTGGGCCACCTGGGCGATGACGCGGATCGCTTCGGCCTCCGGCATCCGGCCGTCGCGCTCCAGCTTCGCCCCGAGCGATTCGCCTTCGACGAACTCCATGACCAGGTAGGGCGAGTCGCCGGTCTCGCCGTAGTCGAGGGCGCGGACGATGTTAGGGTGGTCCAGCCGGCTGGCGGCCCGGAACTCCTGCTCGAAGCGCTTGAGCAACACGGGGTTGGTGGCCATGTGGGCCGGCATGATCTTGATCGCGACGATGGTGCCGTTGTCGCGGTGGCGGCCGCGGTAGATGGCCCCCATGCCGCCCTCGGCAATCTTCTCGAGGAGGTCGTAATTGCCGACGCTCTGCAGGGTGTTTTTCGGTGTCCCGAGCCCCATCGCCGATTTCTCCGCTGCCGGACTCGCCATTGAACGCCCCCGATTCACAAGGAAAAGGGCGCTCCCTTTCTCCTTTCGGTTTATCACCTTACAATTCTAACTTGCGGACCGGCCCCACGCCTGACAAAATTCAGGAAAAGGCTCAACTTGCCGGGAGCAACGGTTCGGTAAGGAATGCCGGCCGGGCAGGGATTGCCGGCACGCGCCGGTCGTACCACGCTTGCCGGCCCCAACGGATGCACGCGGCGCGGCGGCAAGCCGGGCGCGGCGCGGGCAACTTTCCCCTGGCGTTTCGCGTGTCCATCGGTCAGAATCAAAAGAAGCGATAACTTCTCGTTATCTTGCCTCCATTTTCCGCGTTTGCGGTGGGGACCTCGATCATGTCAATGTTCGGCAAGTTCATGGCGGTGCTCAATTTCCTCGGAGTCGTCACCCTGCTCGTACTGGCGTTGCTCGTTTACTCCAAGCGGCGCGCCTGGGAATACGCCGTCTACCGGCAAGACCTCGCCCGCTACGGCATTGCCGTGTCCCAAGACGACCTCGACGAACAGGACTACCTGCGCTACCTCGACCTGGGGGAGCCGACGGGCACGACCCTCAAGGACTTGCTGCCGTCCAACCCCGTCGTCACGCAGGTGCAGGAAGTCGAGCGGGTCAAGAGCATCCTGGACGGCAAAGTGCGCGAAGTCAACGCGAACGCCGTCCCCGAGATGGATTTGCTGGCCCTGACGTTGCTGCCGTTGTCGGCGACCAACAGTCAGCGCGATTACTACCTCGCCATCCGCGCCCACGCCGCCGACGACAAGGCACTGGCCGCGCTCCGCACCAAAATGGAAGCCGCCTACCCCAAGGCCGTCGAGGCCGTGAAGGCCGACCCGAAGAAGTTGTTCGCCAACGAGTTCGGCCTGGCGCTGCGCTTTCCGGGGCCGGTCCCGAACAAGCTGACCGCGCCGCCCAAGGGCGCGCCGGTACTGGCCGACGGCGAGCCGCGCCGGCCCTTCGAGGACGCGCTCGTCCGCGAGGTCCAGCCGGAAGCCGGTGCCGCTGCCAACCTGACCGTACCGTTTGACGAAGCTTTCACCAAGGCCGTCGAAACGGTTCGCGGGGATCTGAGACAGCAGTACGAAGCTGCGTTCGAGGAGGCGTTGAAGGGCAAACACGGCGGCAAGGACATCAGCCTGGACCAGCGCCGCCACGCGATCAGTCACTTGTTGATCGCCCTGGACACGGCGCTGCCGAAGGACGAGGCGCTCGACGCCAACGCCTTCAACACGCCGGCCTTCGACCGCATCCTGCGGATCGTCGGCGTGCAGGAAATGAACCGCGCGTTGACCGCGGAGGCTTTCTTGCTGACCCGCATCTCGCAGGAGCAGGACAAGGACATCGAGCGCGAACGGACGGCGTTCATCCTGACGCACCAGGCCCTCATTACGGAGGCGAATTCGAGCGCCCAGAGCCTGGCCCAGCAGGACGAGCAGCTGAAACGGCTCAGGGAGCGGGTCGAGGAGGAAAAGACGTTGGTTGCCCAGCGCCAGAAGAACGTCACCGACTCGCAAACCGAACTGGCGGCGCGGCGTAAGTACACGGCCGACCTCATCGAAATCGTCCGCCAGATGACCGACGGCATCCACGCGACCCGCATCGCCGTCCGCGACGCCAACACGCTCAATCAGGGCTACGTGGAGAAGATCAAGACGTTGGAATTGAAACGCTGAAAACGGCATGCCGTTTTGGGGATCGATCAATGACCGCACTGAGTAAATACGTCGTCGTCGCGAACTTCGTTTTCAGCCTCGTCGTCGCCGGCTGGTGTATCGCGATGTACTTCACGCGCATCGACTGGACGGAGAACACGCCGGAAAGCCCGGCCCCGTTCGACACCTACGTCCAGAAGCGGAAGAGCGAGCGCGGCGACACCAGCCCGCTGTCGCCGTTGGACCGCGAAATGGCTTACAACGATCCGCAGGTCGGCCGGATGACTGGCCGGATCGCGCACCTCAAGGAACAGTTGGCCCAGTCGGTGCCCGCGGAAGCCGGCTGGCGCGAGGGACGCCGACTGGTCCGCGACCGCGACGTTTTTCGGACCGCCGACCGGAATTTCTACCAGAATGAGATCGCGTTCATCTACAACGCGGCCGACAACCAGCAGCTGCGCGAAGTCGTCCTCGGCAAAGACGGCCAGCCGGACCTGGACACCAAGGTGCCGACCCACGTGCTGCCCAAGTTGAGACCCCTCAACGACCGGTTCAACCAACCGTTACACTCGCTGGCATATTACGCGAAGAATTACGCGACGAACCTGGACGGTTTGAAGATAACCGGCGAGGAGTTGCAAAGGTTGCTCAACAATGACGCCGACCTGACGGTGGAGTTGGCCGGCGGCACGATGTCGGACAAGAAAACGCTTGTCCTGAAGGGTCTACGGCTCCGCATCGAGGACGAGCGCGTGAAGGGGCTGGACGTGCTGACCGAACACGACATCGTGAAGCCGCTGCTCATCAAGACGGTCGGCGACTCGGAATTCCTGCTCGCCCGCCGCCGGCAGCTGGAGAAGCGCATCAAGGAGTTGGAAGAAACGCAGCCGGTTACGAATGCACCATAATCGTTCAGGATCGGGTGTCGGGTGTCGGGCGTCGGGTGTCGGAAATACAGGGAAATAAAATAGCTGTTAGCTGTCAGCTCTTAGCTGTCAGCCAATTCCGAC
>JBBRLG010000603.1:0-4388 GCA_038231495.1 Gemmatales bacterium
CGACCCATTCGTTTCGCGTGGCTTGAGAGCAAAGGAAACGAACTTTACTTCCGCAAGTGCTTATCGGGTATTCTCTTGGGGAAGTTCGTTTCCCGTCCCCCTGACACACCCCCCCTGGTTTCGCGCCTGCCGTTGATGTCCAATCATGTCCACTGCCCGCACCCGGTGAACGGTTACAAAGAAAGAAAGCGGCGTCGAGCCGCCGCACTCCAAAGAGCCGCCGGCATTCCCAAGGTTCCAAAAAAGAGTGCCCTGGACCCCGCACGAGCGCGTGCCTTATGGCCGTGCTTTGCCCTCGATCAGGGTCTCGGCCTCCCGCACGAAGGCTCGTTGGTCGTCCCCCAAAGGGACGACCAACTTGTGAACGAAATCCAGGCACGCTCCGGCCTCCTTTGGTCGTTTCAGGTGATGGAGGCACATGGCGCGCACGCTCAAGTCCGTGGGGTCGAAGGTGAACTGCCACCCAGGCATTCCGGGGCTGCCCATTCCCATTGGGCCCATTGGGCCGCCGGGGGGGAATCCAGGGCCACCCCCAAGGCCCGGCGCACCGGGATTGCCAGACAGGTTGACAGGCTGCATGAACATCAACCCATTCCACTGCGACATCAGCACGCTCGTGCTTTGGGAGAGCTTCGGCACGTCCTTCGCCTGGAGCGAGGCCAAAGCCGCGGCGTACCGACCCAGCCGAAATTGCCCAAGGCCAATTACCAGGGTTCGGTCGGGATTAATCAATCCGACCCCAGCTTGCCCCGGCATAGGCCCGCTAAAGTGGTCGCCGATGCCCGCACGACTCTTCGCGTCCGCCCAGCGCAGGGCGATTTCGTACTGTTCGGGCGGGCGGCTGGGCGTTTGCACGATACGCCCGCCCAGCTGCCACCCCGCGCTGCTGAGGCCCAGGTGCCAATACCCTTCGCCCGCCAGCCGGGCCGCCTCGAGTTCGTCGCGAACCGCCAGAACCCAGTGTTCCTGCTTTGCATGGGCGTCCGCCCGCTGACTGTAATTCGCCCACACCGGCTCGGCCGCCACGAGGCGATCGAGGAGGGGAAGGGAAGTCGGTGCTTCCGCGACTTCCGTCCGGAGCCAGTGCAGGCGGTCGTCCGCTACCGCTTGCAGCACTTGCCCGTTCGGCTCCGCTTTCAATTGCGGGGCCAATTCCTGACGCAACTTGTCCCATGGCGCTTCGTCTAATTTGGTAAAGCGGCCGCCGTCGTCATCGAGCTTGCCTCGCGTTACGACCTGACACCACTTTTGCAGCAGGTCGGCATCCAGGGACGCATCGGCCTTGCGGAGCAAACGGATCCCCGTGCCGGCGTCAACGGCAAGCCACGCTTGTTGGTTGGTGAGGAACCGGCTGTCCGCGTCGAAGCCGATTTTCTTGTCCACGGCGAGTTCGACGACAAAAGCATTGGGGATCAACACAAAGCGACCGTCTTCCGCGAACTGGCGCAACTCCGGATAAAATTTCCGACCCCACGGCAGCGATTGGCGGCGACCGCTACGGGTCTCATAAACCTCGTTGGTATCGAAAGCCAATAGCGCCCCGTCCGGCGAGGCTAAAGCCTGATTCTTGCTTTTGCTGACAATCAGTTCGCGCGAGTTTTTTGCGGACACCAGGAGCCTGCCCACATCGTCCTCTCCCCCGAAGCCGCCCACCTGTTTCAAACGCAGGACGACAAGGTCTTCGTGGGCGAATCTCGGTTCACCGAGAAAGACATTCACCCCAAGAGTAACCAGATCGGGGAACAACTTATGCCAACCGGAGACTTCCCGCTGGAGTTGCCAGTCGGCCGTATTCCACCAGCGGATCGTGTCGCCGGAAACGGTCACTGCGGATCGGCCGTCGGGGCTGAAGGTCGCCAGCGGGTAGGGATTTTCCCCGGCCTTTTCGTCCGAAAGTCGTTTCGGCGGGCGGCCTTCCTCCGGGAACCAGACTTCAAACTTATCCTGGCGTCCGAGCAAAACACTCGTACCGTCCGGGCTGACGGCGATCTCGGGCCACTCGCCCGGCACCTCCACCTTCCGCAGCAGCCGGCCGTTGGTGGCATTCCAGAACGAAAGTTCGATCGACGATGCGAGGCCGGTCCCCGGGTTTACGCCGGAGGGGTTGCACGCCGTTACCAGCAGGGAACCGTTGCGGCTCAACTGGACGTCAAAGACGTTCGAGGAATGTTCGGCCGTCGCGGTCCGCAATTGGCCGGTGGCCACGTCCCAAAGGCGCACCACGCGGTCCCCGTCGTCAATTCCCGTAGTGCCACTTCTCATGCGCTGTTGGCCGCCAATTAAGGTCCATGCAGTCTTGCCGTCCCCGCTGAATTGCATCCTGGTCCCCGTGGCCAGTGTCCCCTGCACGCGCTGGGTGCTCAGGAGCGCGCGTTGTTTGCCCGTCTGGGAATCCCAAAGTCGTACGGTGCCATCCCGGCCCGAAGTCATCACCGTGAGGCCGTCCGGGCTAAGCTGCGCTTCGGACACGCCGAAGCCGTCGCGGTCCAAGGCGAGGATCGCCGGGCGCAGTTGTTGGCCCCAGGCCAGGAGGTTCAAGGCGGCACATTCCCGCAAATCCTTGGCGTGGGCGGGCAGGCCCTTCATGGTCTGGGCGAGGCGCAGCAAGCCGAGGGGGATTTCGCCTTCTTCGCAATACTTCAGGTCGATGTCCACCGCGAGGCTGGCGAGTTGCGTTTCGGCCGTCTTGCGCTGCGTGTCGGCCGTCTTGCGTTGTTCGTCCGCTTCTTGTCGATTCTGATCCGCAACGATCAACGCTTGAGCCGTCTTCTCTTGCTCGTCGTGGGCGCGGCCTTCGGCCTGCGTGGCCCGGATCGCCTGCCAGGTGCTGACCGTCACGCCCGTCAACAGGGCCAACAGGACGACGGCCGCCACCACGACCTGGCCGCGGTTGCGGTGGACGAACTTGCGCAGCTTGTAGCGCATCGTCGGCGGGCCTGCCGAGACCGGCTCGTCGTTCAGAAAATGCTCCACGTCCGCCGCGAACGCGTTGGCCGTCTCGTAACGGCGGTCCCGCTCCTTCGCCAACGCCTTCATCACGATCCAGTCCAGGTCGCCGCGCATGAACTTGCCCAGCTTGCGCGGTTCCGTCTGCCGCTGGGCCGCGATCGACGCCCGCGCATCGGACGTGCTGAGACGCTTACTCGGCTTGGGCGGCTCCTCCTCCTTGATGACCCGCCGCACCTCGTCCCACGCCGCCGTCGCGTACCGCTTCTTCTCCAGCGGCGTCGAGCCGGTCAGCAACTCGTACAAGATCACGCCCAGCGCATAGATGTCCGCCCGCGTGTCCACGTCCAGCGCGCTCAACTCGGCCTGTTCGGGGGCCATGTACAACGGCGTGCCCAGGATCGCGCCGAAGTTGGTGAACAGGCTACGGTCGGTCAGCGGTAGTGCGCTGACCGCCTTGGCCAGGCCGAAGTCGATGACCTTGGGCACCGGTCGGCCGTCGTGCGACTCGATCAGGATGTTCGTCGGCTTCAGGTCGCGGTGGATGATGCCCTTCTGGTGCGCGTGCTGCACCGCGTGGCAAATCTGCTGAAAGACCTTGAGCCGCTCGCTGATGCTCAGCTGGCGGTCGTCGCAGAATTGCGTCAGCGGCACGCCCTTGACCAGTTCCATGACGAAGAACGGCAGGCCGCGCTCGGTGGTGCCGGCGTCGAGAACCTTGGCGATGTTGGGGTGGTCCATGAGGGCCAATGCCTGGCGTTCGGACTCGAAGCGGGCGAGGACTTGGCGGGAGTCCATGCCCGCCTTGATGACCTTGAAGGCGACCATCCGCTTAACGGGCCGCATCTGCTCGGCCATGAAGACGCTCCCCATGCCGCCCTCGCCGATCTGTTGCAGCAACTTGTAACGGCCGCCGACGACCGACCCGACGGCCTGGCGGGGCCGTGGTTGAAGGCGTCGGCCGGCGGACCGGCGGCGGGCGCGTGCGGACTGGTCGCGCCGGCGTCCGCCGGGCCGACGGCGGCCAGGGGTCGTTCCAGGGCCGAGGCGGGATCGTCGTGTGCCTTCAACAAGACTTCGAGCCGTTGCCGTAACTCGGCGTCGGTGCCGCAGGCGCGGTCCAGATACGCTTGCCGGGCCTGCGGGTCGGGCAGGTCCAGGGCGGCGACGAACAGTTCTTTCACGCGGCGGGGGTCGGCGGCCATGTGTGCGTCCTCCAGGGGGCTTTCCCAGAGTAGCGTAATCCGAGGCGGAACCGTCTCACGAATTTGCGGATTATTTTTCGGAAGCGTTTATTCGGCCCTTACGAAGGGGGGAGTGTTCGGTCATTGCGCTCGCTCCACCCCCCCCCCCAACCCCCCATCCGAATGGGGGGTAAAGTTAAAACCCCCCCGGTTCGTAGGGGGGGTTGGGGGGGGGCCCTTCCCCACCCCAAATTGACA
>JBBRLG010000604.1:0-4377 GCA_038231495.1 Gemmatales bacterium
ATGGCCGCCGCCCACGCCCGGCTCCACCGTTTGCCGACCCGCGGCTTCCCGGCACCCGCCGGCTGTTTCCTGACGCGCACGCTGGAGGAGATGACGCACGTCGTCCGCCAGTACGAGTTGGAGGCCATGCGTCCCGGCCTGGAGTGGTTGCGGGCAAATCGACCCCCGACGCCACGGCGAACCCGTTTGCTGCACCTGGATTTTCACCCGCTCAACCTGCTGGACCCCGGTGCTGGCGACCTGGTCGTCATTGACTGGACCGAGGCCGACGTGGGCGACCGCCACGCCGACCTGGGCAACACGCTGATGAGCCTGGAATGTATGGACGAAGGCACGCGGGCCTGGTTCGATCAGCTGTGCGTGACCACGGGCCGTTGGTTGTTCGTGTCCCTGTATCAACACGACTACCGCGGCTTGCTGCCGGTGGACGAGACCCGGCTGGGCTACTACCGGGCCTGGGCCGCGTTTCGTCGGCTGTGCCATTACGGCCACTGGCTCGGCGTCGGCCCGACGATGCAAGGTCGCAAGCCGTCCGCGATCGAACACTTGCAGCCCGACCATTTCCATTGCCTGGAACGGTATTTCGAGAAGTGGGCCGGTATCCCGGTCACCCTGTAATTGCCGCTTGCGGCGTTGCGGTTCTTCCCGCAACGCCGCAAGCGGCACCCTTCCGGAGACCCCCAATGGGCATCGAGGTAACATTCCTCAAGCAGCACGCGCCGCCGCAGCCGCCCGCACAGGTGGCCCAGCTGCTCGGCGACTTCCTCGGCGCGGCCCAGGCCAGTCTGCACCTGGCGATCTACGACTTCCGCCTGCACAAGCCCGAATTCGCCCGCCCCATTGTGGAGGCCCTGCGCGGCCGAGCCGGTGCGGGGGTCGAAGTGCGCATCGCCTACGACGCCGGCCACGCCGACCCCAACCAGGTCGGGGCCGACCCCGCGCCCGACGGCACCGCGGCGTTCCTGAACCAGAATTTCGGGTCGGACGCCCGCGTTCAATTCAAGCCGATCCACGGCGAAAAACTGATGCACAACAAGTATGTGATCCGCGACGGCCCGACGAAGGCCGCGGCCCTGTGGACCGGCTCGTCCAACTTGACCGACGACTCCCTGACGCTCCAGGAGAGCAACATCGTCCGCGTGACCGGGTCGCCGGGGCTGTGCAACTATTACGAAACCGACTTCAACGAGTTGTGGACGACGGGCCAGATCGACTCGACCGGCGTCGGCGACACCGGCACCGTGGACGTGGAAGGTACGGCGGTTGACGTGGCCTTTTCACCGGGCGAAGGCGTCCACATCGACGCGGCGATTGCGAAACAAATTGATTCGACGCGGAGACGAATCCGCCTGGCTTCGATGATCCTCACGTCGCACACGATCCTGGGAGCGCTGTCGGACGCGATGCACAACCCCGGCATCGACTTCCAGGGCATTTACGACCGCACGCAAATGGCGGACGTACGCCGGCAATGGCAGCAGGACGGCCATCACGGCGGGGTGCTGGCCTTATTCGACGCGATCGCAAGCCGACTGGCGGGCAAGGATTCGCGGCCGTACCAGCCCAACAGTCCGCACGATTTCATGCACAATAAAGTCGTGGTGTGCGACGACGTGGTGGTCACGGGCAGCTACAACTTCTCCCGCAGCGCCACTTTCAATTCGGAGAACGTGCTCATCATTCACAGTGCGGAATTGGCGGAGTTGTACTGCACGTACATCGACGGCCTGGTTAGGGAATATGGGAAACACTTGCCTACTTCTTGATTACCTTTTGCCTTTCCGCTTTGTCTCGGTGGTTAATTTTTCGTAACCGTTCACTCCCCCCTTACGAAGGGGGGGTAGGGGGGGTGGATGCCATGACGGAGTACTTCAATCGTTCTTGACCCCCCCTACCCCCCCTTCGCAAGGGGGGGAGCAGTTGATGCCGGTGAACGGTTACAATTTTTCTTGCCACCAGGTATTCCGTTCCCGCGGGAAACTTATCACACCCGACGACCTGACCCATCAACGTTGTTTTCACACCCTTTGCGGGCGTGGTAGAATGCCGACTTGGGCCGTGCGTAACGCGCCAAGATGACTGTCTGAGGGAGAAGGTCATGAGCACAACATTTAGAGAATTCTTGCACCAACAGGCGGAGAAGCACCAGGCCGAAGTCGTTGCCGGGAAAGACACCGTCGAGGAGTGGCGCAAAGCCATCGCAAATCTGTTCGTCCAAATCCGGGAGTGGCTCAAGGAGTCCGACCCCGAGAGCCTTATCGAGATTGAGGAAAGCCAGGAGGATGTTAGGGAGCCAGGTCTCGGCCGCTACCGCGTGCCGCGCCTGAATCTGCGTGTCTTTGGGAAATGGATTGGGATAATTCCGAAAGCGCGCAGGACCGTGGGTACCGCCAAGCCTCCTCAAAAGTCGGCACCCGAACGGGCCGAAGGTCGCGTCGATATCACGGACGAGTTGCGCAGGTATGTACTCTATCGCTTCAAGGAAGGCGGCCGCGACGTGTGGTTGATCGACGGCCTGGAGTCCCCCGAGAAGGCGTGGCCTGGGCAAGTGCAGTATATCCCCCGGTCGGAGCCGAGAGCGCTCGATCAAGAGGCTTTTGAGAGAGCCCTGATGAGCTACCTCCAATGAAGACACTCGCCGATGCCTGGAATTGGTACAAGGCGACGAAGCAAAACCTGGCCCGGATGCAGCGCCTGGGCGAAAGGCATTGGGGCGATCCTTCCCTGACGGAGGCATCCATCTGGCAGGACGACCACTTCAGGATGTTGGAAGCGCCTGACATTGTAGCGGAAACGACGGTTAGCTTGAAGCCAATCGATGACCTGGCCGTCGTCGTCCTATTCTCGGTATTCGAGTCGCGTGTGCGGGACTACCTGGTTGAGCTGATCGAACCGCAAGCACAAAGAATCGCCGATCCGATCCTGAAAGAGGCGGTCGATGACGCCATGCAGGGAGTTAAGGAAGGGAGCTTTTACCGCCGAGTGCTGGAACCCCTCAAGAAGCAGAACCGGGTCACGGCCAATCTGATTACCCAGGTAGATCAGGTCCGTGAGTTTCGCAACTGGGTGGCTCACGGCCGGCGTAATGCGCCGACGAACAACGTGACGCCGGAATTGGCTTACGACCGGCTTAGCGAGTTCCTCGCCGCACTTGGAATCAGCGCCGAATCCGAAGAATCACAGCCGGATCGACTAAACGAAGAACACGAATAAGGCGCGTACCAATCAAGCAAGTCTAACCGCCCGCAATCGCCCCCACGACGAAATACGGCTCCGCCCCCGACGCGACCGCGTCGGGCAGCGGCGCGTCCGGCGATTCGTGCGACAGGTCCTCCGCGCAGGCGAAAAACCGCACGAACGCCCGCCGCTGGTGCGTGACGTGGTCGCGGATCGTCCCGCACAGCACCGGGTAGCGGGCCTCCAGCGCGTCGAGGACCGACCGCTGCGTGGCCGGTCCCTCGACGACAAGTTGCACCTCGCCGCCGACGCGGGCCAGCGTGCGCAGGTGCATCGGCAGTTGCACGCGGATCATACCAGGGTCTGGACCTCCACGGACACCACGGCCGGCAGGTCGCGGACGATGGGCGTCCAGTTGTCGCCGGCGTCGGCCGACTTGTACACCTGACCGCCGGTCGTGCCAAAATACACGCCGCACGAATCGAGCGAATCGACGGACATCGCGTCGCGCAGCACGTTGACGTAGCAGTCGCTTTGCGGCAATCCTTGCGTCAGCGCTTCCCACTCGTTGCCGCCCGTGCGGCTGCGGTACACGCGCAGCTTGCCCTCCGGCGGAAAGTGCTCGCTGTCGCTTTTGATCGGGACCACATAGACGGTCGCCGGCTCGTGCGCGTGGACTTCAATCGGGAAGCCGAAGTCGGTCGGTAGGTTGCCACTGACCTCGTGCCACGACTCGCCGGCGTCGTCGCTGCGCATCACGTCCCAGTGCTTCTGCATGAATAGCACGCTCGGCCGCGACGGGTGCATCGCGATGCGGTGAACGCAGTGGCCGACCTCCGCCTCCGGGTCGGGGATGTATTGAGACTTCAGGCCGCGGTTGATCGGCCGCCAGGTCTGGCCGGCGTCGTCGGACCGGAAGGCACCGGCGGCCGAGATGGCGACGAAGATGCGGCCCGGATGGCTCGGGTCCAGCAGGATCGTGTGCAGGCCCATCCCCCCTGCGCCCGGCTGCCATTTGGAGCCGGTGCCGTGGCCGCGCAGCCCGGCGAGTTCCTGCCACGTTTGGCCGCCGTCGGTCGTGCGGAACAGGGCGGCGTCCTCCACGCCGGCGTAGACCGTGTCCGGATCGGTCAGCGACGGTTCGAGGTGCCAGACGCGCTTGAACTCCCAGGGGTGCGGCGTGCCGTCGTACCACATGTG
>JBBRLG010000605.1:0-4366 GCA_038231495.1 Gemmatales bacterium
CCGTCGAAAAGCTCTGCGGCATGAAGATTCCCGAAAAGGCCCAGGTCATCCGCGTCATCATCGCGGAGATGAATCGCATCGCCAGCCACCTCGTCGGCATGGGCGCCTACGGCCTCGACCTCGGCACCTTCAGCCCGTTCCTGTACGCCTTCCGCGAGCGCGAAATGATCCTCGACTTGTTCGAGGAGGTTTGCGGCGCGCGGTTGACCTACAGCTACGTCACGATCGGCGGCGTCCACGACGACTTGCCGGACGGCTGGGTGACGCGCTGCCAGGAGTTTCTGGACTACTTGAAGCCGCGCATCGAGGAGTATCACACGCTGCTGACGCGCAACCAGATTTTCGTGAAGCGCACCGCGAACATCGGCGTCCTGGCGAAAGAACTCGCGATCGGCCACGGCTGCACCGGTCCGATGTTGCGCGGCTCGCTGGACCGCAGCGCGGGCGACCCGGATTGGGATTTGCGGCGCACGGAACCGTACTGCGGTTACGAGACGTACGACTTCAACGTCATCATTCCGCCGTTCCCCGAGAAGCCGGTCGAGACCGTAATCGGCGACTGCTGGCACCGCTTCTACGTGCGCATGTTGGAAGTAATCGAAAGCATCAAGCTGGTCGAACAGGGCTTAAAGCGCTACGGGGCGGCGGCGGGGTCGCACCGCATCGAGATGCCGCGGCATTTGCCGGCGGGCGAGGCGTACGTCGAGACGGAATGCCCGCGCGGTCAGATGGGTTTCTACGTCGTGGGCCGTCCCGGCAAGGACACGGTGCCGTTGCGGGTGCGGGCGCGGTCGTCGAGCTTCTGCAACCTGAGCGTGACCGACGACATTTGCCGCGACTGCCTCATCGCCGACGTGCCGGCCATCGTCGGCAGCATTGACATTGTGATGGGCGAGATCGATCGGTAAGCATACTTGACGTAACCCGTTGATGCACAAGGGCAAGAAATTTCCAACCGTTCCAGCGCTCGACCAGGTTCAAAAGCGGCCCGCGCGCGGCAACCAGTGGAATTCGTTTCATTCGCCCACCCACACACCCCCCCGAACGAATTTCCCAAGGTGGAACTTCTGGCCGGGCAAAGACTTAAAGCATTCGTCCCCGGAGGCGCCGCCGCGCCACGTCCTGGAACCCAGGCTACTTCCTTTGCCACCCGAGTTTGAACCATGCCCAGCGCTCCACGTAACGGGTGTTGACCGTTCAGGCTTCCAAATCGCCGGATCGTTAATTCCCGCCCGGCGCCTTAATCCTTGACGTTCAACGGCTGCGTGCTGCGCAGGTACGCGAACAGGTCGCGCACCTGTCGATCGTTCAGCCCCTTGAGCAGCCCCTCCGGCATCAGCGATTGCGGCACGACGTTCATCGCGTCGATCTTGGTCCGCGGGATAACGAGACTCTTGCCCTCCGCGTCGCGCAACACGACGATGCGGTCGTCCTGCTCGGCCAGGAAGCCGTTGAGCGTGCGGCCGTCGCCCGTTACCACCAACCAGGTCTCGAACCCCTCGCGGATTTCGGCGCTGGGGTTGACGATGTGCAACAACAGGTTATCCACGTCGTCGCGCTTGTACGCCGTCAGGTCCGGGCCAACGTCACCGCCTTTGCCGTAGAACTGATGGCACTTGGCACAGGTCGTGTCGAACAACTTCTTGCCGGGGTACGGGTCGCCCGCGCCGGACTTGACGGCGACGGACAGGCGGTCGATCTCCTTGCGCATCTCGGCGCTCGTCGCGCCTTTGACCTCGCCCCAGTGCTTTTTTACGAGTGTTTGGAGTTTCTCGTCGCGGTGCAGCAGCAGCTTGCGCACGGTCTCGGTCGGGATCGTTTCCTTGTCGATCTTGCCGCCGTCCACGGCCCGGAGCAGTTCCGCGGCCCAGGCCGCGCGGCTGGCCAGGACCGCCCGCGCCGCGACCCGCGCCGACTCCGGGAAATCGTTGTAACCCGCGACGATCTTCGCACCGATGGCGGCGTCCGGGTACGTTTGCAGTGCCGCGAGGGCCGCTTGCAGCAGCGCCTCGTCGCGCGACGAGGCCAGCATTTCGAGCAGCGCCGGCACAAAGCGCGACTGACTGATCTCGCCGCCGATCTGGATCACTTGCAGGCGCTCGTCCTTTTTCGCCTTCGGGTCGGCGAGCAGTTTCAACGCCTCGTCCACCGCCTCCGGTTTGCCCTGGCGCAGCCGCAACGCCAGCGAACCGCCGCCGCGCGCCGCCAGGGCGTCCACCAGCTCGACCGGCAGGTTTGCCGCCGTCCGCCCGGTGAACGCCTTCTCGAACCCGACCAGCAGCGGCTTCGCCCGCTCGGCGTCCGGTGCCATTTTGAGCAACTGCGCGCAGGTCAACAGGTCCTTCTGCTTGCCGGCCTGCGCGTAGCGGCGCATGAGGCGTTCGAGGATGTGATTCTCCACCAGCGGCAGCCGCCACGGTGCCACTTCGTCGAACAGCTTCAGCACCGCCGCCCGGTCGGATTCCGCTTTCGCTTCGATGGCCCACCAGAGCAGCAACGGCAGGTGAATGTCGGTGGCGTCCTCGCCGCGTGCCAGCAATTGCCGGACAATTGGCAGCGCGTCCGCAGCCGGCAACCGTTTGGCGGAACACGCCAGCTGGCTGCGCACTTCCACGTCCGGTTCCTGCGCTGCCCTTGTTGCCAGCTTGGCAGCGACCGCCGGCGTAACGTGCCGGTCGTCGCCCAGCAGGCGGACACTCCACAACCGCACGAAGGGATCGGCGTGGTCGAGCGTTCGCAGCGCCGCGGCCTCGTCGAAGCCGCCGCTGAGGTTCAACGCCCACAGCGCTTCGAGGGCGAGTTGGCCTTTGCCTTCCTGCACCGTCTTCGTCAGCAGTGGGATGACGCTGCGGTCCTTGCGGTCGCCGATCAACCGCAGCACGGTTTGCCGTTGCCAGCGGTTGTCACTGTCGAGCAGTTTGACGAGTTCAGCGGTCGATTTTGTCGAAAAATCGACCGGCTTGAACGGCTTCGCGCCCTGCGCGGCGAGGCGATAGATGCGGCCGTTGTCGGCTTCGATCTGACCTTCATTGTGCTGCAAATGGGCGATGTGGCCGTCGTAGAAATCCGCGACGTAGACCGCGCCGTCGGGGCCGAGCTTGATGTCCACGGGCCGAAACCAGGTGTCGGTGGACGTGACGACGTTGGCCACGTCCTTCGTCTGAAACGACGACCCTTCCGGCTTGATGGCGCTCTGGATCACCTGGCCGAGCAGCGGGTTGATGGAGAAGACTTCGCCGCGGTACGCTGCCGGCAACGCGCCGCCCTCGTTGATGACGAAATTGTGCGTGAAACGCGGCACCTTGGCATGAGTCATGTTCGCGAAGAAACCGAAGGCGTAGGGGTTCGACAACTCGCCGTGTTTCTCGAAGCCCTTGCGATAATAGCCGCCCTGGACGTAGTGAAAGCCGCGCGTGTCGCCGCCGTTGTGGCCGGAGTAGATGCGGCCCTTGGCGTCCAGCTCGACGCCGAAGGTGTTGCCGCCGCCCTCGGCGAAGATTTCATAGCGGCGCGTTTCGGGGTGGTAGCGCCAGATCAGTTGGCCCATCGACGAGACGGGGTTCTTGTCGAGGCCGGGACGCTTGACGTTGCCGGTGACGGTGCTGCCCTGGGCGGCATACAGCCAACCGTCCGGCCCCCAGCGCAGGCTGTTGGCGCACGAGTGCGTGTCCTCCAGGCCGAAGCCTTCCAGACACACTTCGGGGTCGCCGTCCGGCACGTCGGCATTCGTCTTGGTCGGATAGAAGAGCAGGTACGGCGGGTTCAGCACCCAGACGCCGCCGCGGCCGCGCTCGACGGACGTGGCGATGCTCAGCCCTTCAATGAACGTGCTGTGCTTGTCGTAGACGCCGGTGCCGTGGGTGTCCTCGTGGATGGTGATGCGGTCCTTGCCGTGAAAGTGGTGCGGCGGCGGCGGCGGCACCTTGTCGTAGACGACGCGCCAGTGCTTGTCGCGGCTCACCACGGTCAACCCGGCGGGGTGCGGATACTGGCGGTATTCGACGACCCACATGCGGCCGCGCTCGTCGAAGTTGAGGAACACCGGCTGCGCGATCTGCGGTTCGGCGAGGACCGTCTGGATTTCCAGGTCTTTCGGCACCACGAAGCGCGCGAGCGCTTCGGCGGGACTCAGCCCGGTTTTCTGCGGCGGCGGCGGCTCGCTGGAGAGGACGGCGACGGCGAGCACCAGGATTACGGGCAACGGCAGGAGCGCGGAGAGGGAACGGCGCATGCGAGGCCTTTCGGGGCGGGAAGCACAAGGGATCGCTCGAATGGCGATTTTACCCGCGGCGGTGGCGCTTGCAATGTATTTATACTGCCCGCGGTCCAATGTAACACAAACGCCCGTAGCCACAAGCGGCCCGCC
>JBBRLG010000606.1:0-4336 GCA_038231495.1 Gemmatales bacterium
GAGCGCGCAATGCCGGGAACCGTGCCGCTCGTCCTTGCTTCGCGCTGCGGACGCGCAGGCCCGACTGAAGCGCGTCTCATTCTTTCCGGACTCTCTTATTGGCTTTCAGCTATCAGCCAGCAGCGAGAGTACGTCGTTCCATGCGTCGGGCTTTTCCAGCAGGACGCGGCGACCGAACCGCCGAACCGTCTCACGCTGCCCGTCCTTCAGATACGCGACCGGACTCGTACCGTCCACGCGCGCCAGCAGGCAAACGCCCAAGTGTTCGATCCCGTTTCTCTGCAATTCCGCGAACGGCCGAAATGTCGCCGCGCGCTCGTAGCCGTGCCAGAAGGCGCGCGTCAAATCGAGATAGCGTTCGCGGTCGTTGGCGAATTTCACCGCCTTGAGCAGCAGGTGACAAAGGCACAAGCCGAGGTCCATGGTTGGGTCGCCGAAGTACGCGGTCTCGTAGTCCACCAGCGTGAAGCCGCGTTCGTGGACCAGGATGTTTTTCGGCGTGTAGTCGCCGTGACACAGGGCTATCGGCTGCGACAACATGCGATCGATGATCCCTGCGACGACGTGAGCCACTTCGGGCCGGCGTTCCTGTACTCGGCGGTAGAACGGATCGACGCGCAGCTGCACGAACACGGTCGCATCGCGAAACGCCTCGACCAGTCGCGGTTCGCGGCCGGTGGCGTCGTGCATCCGACCCAGCACCGCACCGACGTGTTCCGCGACCCTGGCGTCCGTGTGGCCGTCGAGCAACAGGTGTTTCCAGACCTGCGCCTCGGCGGGGGCGTGGCTCATGGCGAACACGTAGTTGTCGCGGTCGCCGAACAGCACTTTGGGCACCGTGAGCGGCGGCAACAGCGGTGCGAGGACTTGCATCACTTCCTGTTCGCGGTAGATGCGTTCCAAATCGCTGAACCAGGCGTCGCGCGTACGCAACTGCGGGCAGGATTGTTTGAGGATGAAGGTTTGGTCCGCCGTTTCGACGCGCAGCACCACGTTCGACACGCCGCCGCCGAGCAATTCGACGCGAGCGGGGCCGGGAGCGATGCGGCCGGTCTCGGTGAGATAGGCGAGCGCGTTGGCGGCCGTCAGTTCCCGCATGGGGACTCCGGAAAGAAACCACGGAATACACGGAAAACACGGAAAAAAGACCGAAAAGCCAATACTCAGGATACATGGTATGGGGCTTTGATTCTTCTGTCTTTTTTCCGTGTTTTCCGTGTATTCCGTGGTTTCATTCTTCAGTCGTTCTGCGGGTGCAAGTCCAACGAGCGTGCCCCCAGGCGTGCCAGGAAGCGCACCTTCTGCTCCGTCGATAGTTCCTTCGTGAAACGGTCCTTCGTCGCCTTCAGCCAGCGCAGTGGACGCTGGCCGTAGTCCGTCACCACGCGCACCAGCACCGGGCCGTTGTGCTCCAGCGCGCCGCGGATGCCCGCTTCCAGTTCACGCGGCTCAGCGATCTCCTGGTACGCCACGCCGAATCCTTTCGCCAGCGCCTCGTAGTCCAGCCGCGCCAGCACCGTCGCTGTCGTCCGCTTGTACGCCTGTTGCTGGAGTGCCTGCATGTAATGAAACGCCTGGTCGTCCAGGATGAAAAACTTCACCGGCAAACACGCCCGCGCCGCCGTCGAAATCTCCATCGCCGTCATCAGGAAACAGCCGTCGCCGGTCAGCGTGACCACCTGCCGACCCGCGTCGACGCGCTGCGCGCCGAGCGCCGCCGGGATCGACCAGCCCATCGCCTGGTTGTCCGTCGGGTTGAAGTAGGTGCGCGGCTGCGTCGTCGTCATGGCCTCGGCGGCCCAGTGCTCCGTCGCCGACACGTCCACGAACACCAGCGCGTCCGGACACGCGACCTTGCGCAGCGCCAGGATCAACGCCATCGGGTCGACGCCGCAACGGTTGTAGCACTTGCGGTTTTCCTTCAACTCGTTGCACTTCCATTGCTTGATGTTCGCGGCCAGGTCGGCGTTCGCGGGCCGGCAAATCAACGGTGCCTGTTCGAGCAGCTTCGTCAGAAAGACGCCCGCGTCGGCGTGGACACAGACCTCCGGCTTGACGACCTTGCCCAAGTTGTTCGGGTTGGCGTCCACTTGAATGACCCGGTGCGGTGGGATCGCGTAAAAGCCGGTGGACACCTCACTGTAGCGCACGCCGACCGCCAGCACGAGATCAACGTTCTTGAACGCCTCCTCGGCGGTGCGCGTGCCCTGCGGGCCGTAACCCCAGCCGACGGCCAGCGGGTGGCACTCGCTAATCGAGCCTTTACCGGACACGCTCGTCGCCACCGGCGCTTGCAACACCTCCGCCACTTTCGTGAGCGCGTCGCCGAAGTCCATGCAGCCCAGGCCGGCGAAGATGCCGACGCGCACCTTGCGATTGCTCAACAACCGTAACGCGCAATTAAACGCCGGCTCGTCGAACGGCACGTCGCGCGGGCCGAGCGGCGGGCTGCTAAACTTGGCCGACTCGATGAGCAGGTTGTACGGCACGACGACGGCGACCGGCCCCGGCTCGCCGCACAGCGCCAGGCGAAACGCTTGCCGGACCGCGCCGGGAATCTCCTCGACCTTGGCCACCTCAAAGACGCCCTTGGTGACCTGCTGCAAGAGGCCGACTTGCGGCAGTTCGTGGACCTGAAAAGCCTTGTACTTGTCGCCGCGGGCCACGTCGCCGACGATGGCGACGAGCGGAATGCTGTCGAGCAACGCCTCGCCGATGCCAGTCAGCGCGTTGGTGACGCCGGGACCGGGCACGACGCACAGGACGCCGGGGCGGCCGGTGCTGCGCGCGACGCCGTCCGCCATGCAAGCGGCAGAGTATTCGTGCGTGACGAGGAGGTAGGCGAGGCCGCGGCTCTTCATCTCGTCCCAGAGTTCGTTTTCCTGCGCGCCGGGGATGCCGAAGACACAGGGCGTGCCCTCGGCGACCAGCGTTTCGACGAGGGCACGCGCGCCGGTCATGTGGCCGACGACCCAGCCCGCCGGCGTGGTGCGCGCCTCGGCCTCGCCGGGCAGCACGGTCGGCAGCGCGGCGGCGACAGCACCGGCAGCGACCGTCTTCAATACGGCGCGCCGGGACAGCGGTTGGGTCATGGAATCATCCTCCTTGCGTGGGGGTAAAAGGATGAATCGCAGGATTTGCCGCTTGCGGCTGAGCGCGAATTGCGCTCAGCCGCAAGCGGCCATACCCCCTCTTCTCTCCCGGCGTCCCACTCTTCTGAATTTACCCCGTCGCGGTCCGCGCGCACGGAGATCGGGCCTATCTCTGGATCGGCTATTTCACCTTCGCAGCTTGTGCGGATTGTTGGGTCGAAGAAAAACCTACAGCTCCCGGCCAACGAGCAATCCCAGGCTGAAAGAAAGCGCCATCAGAAAGATGATGGCGATGGTTAACAGCGTCGCCAGGCCGTTGGACAAGACGATACCCGGCGGCGGCAGGGTGGGTGCCAACGACGCCGGCTCCACGTCTACTCTTCCTGGTACTTGGGGGTTCCAAACGGTTCCCGGCAGCGGCGGGCTTGCCGGCGGCGGGGCGGTGACCACAGGCGGGTTAGGAACGTCCGCCCGCAAGTACGCCTCGAAGTCGCTATTCTCGAACGCCGGTTGTGCCGCGGTGCCTGGCACCGGGGCGGCGGCCGCGGCGGGGACGTTCACGTCGTCGCTGTCCTGTAACGGGACGCGCAACACGCCGTTGCAGGTGGGACAGTTCACGTCCATCCCCGCCTTGCGGCGCGCGATGCCCATGAGCTGGTTACAATAGTTGCACCGAAACTTGATCGGCATGACCGACGATGCCCCCGCGCGACTTAGTCCTGGGATACCCATTATTGTTGCGCTTTCCGCGCCGCAATGCAACGGCAGGGCGTGCCCTGCACCGCCCTCCCCTGTTTTTCGCGGCCGGATGATTTCGTCTGGACTGGCTTGCACGGTACGACCGCGGTACGATGACGGAAAAGAAGCCGACCTGTTCGGGTTCACCGAACAACGACAAGCCCTGGAATAGCGCCCGGAGGGGCGATGAGCGAACCGCGACCGTTGCACCGGCTGTTCGGGCTGTCCTGGATCGACTTCTTCCAGGGCACCGCCATCGGCGTTGAGACCGAACTGGACCTGTCACTCAAGCAGCAGTTCATCGACCTCGTCCTCATCCGCCGGGGACCGGAGCCAATCCCGCGACCGCTACCCGACGGCTTTGAGGATCTGGCCGCGCACAACTTGCTATACTCCGGGCGTATGAATCTGGCACAATTGCCGCAACCGGCCTGAGTCCGTAGAGTGCAGCTGGTAAGCAGCTGTAAGCGTTTTCTCAGGCAGGACCGGTATTATGCGCTCCTTTA
>JBBRLG010000607.1:0-4305 GCA_038231495.1 Gemmatales bacterium
ACCCCCCCATCGAATGCGGCAGCAAATTTTCGCTGGCCGACCCGAATCCGCTAAGGTAACTTGGATACCATTGAAGGGCAACCGGTGACACCGCAAATCGTCAAAGGGGAGCACCCATGCACGACGAACGCGACCTTCGCAAACCGCCTGACGCAGACGCCCTGTCGCGACGCGACTTCCTCGGACAGGTCACGGCCGGTGCCGCGCTCGTCGGCGTCGGCCTCACCCCGCCCGGCCACGCCAACGAGCAGGCCCCGCAAACTGCTACGCCGACCGCCGAACTCACGGCCGTCGCCCTCACCGTCAACGGCACGAAACACGACTTGAAGCTCGAAACGCGCGTGACGTTGCTCGACGCCCTGCGCGAGCATCTCGGGCTGACGGGCACCAAGAAAGGCTGCGACCACGGCCAGTGTGGCGCTTGCACCGTTCTCGTCGAAGGACGACGGATCAACTCCTGCCTGACGCTGGCGGTCATGAACGCCGGCAAGTCGATCACCACCGTGGAGGGGCTGGCCAAGGGGGAGGAGCTGCACCCGGTGCAGGCGGCGTTCGTGAAGCACGACGCCTTCCAGTGCGGCTACTGCACGCCGGGCCAGATCTGTTCCGCCGTCGGCCTGATTGCCGAGGGCCACGCGAAAACCGAGGACGACGTGCGCGAGCTGATGAGCGGCAACATCTGCCGTTGCGGCGCTTACCCGAACATCGTCGCCGCCGTCCGCGAGGCGCAGCAAACCGGGAGGGCCGTGCCATGAACCCATTCGCTTACACCCGCACCGACGACCCGGCCGCCGCGGTCAAGCAAGTCGCCGGCGACCCCAAGGCAACGTTCCTCGCGGGCGGCACCACGCTCCTGGACTTGATGAAGCTCCGCGTCGAATCCCCCGCGTTGCTCGTGGACATCAACGCAGTCCCGCTGAATAAGATCGAGGCAACCGACGGCGGCCTGCGCGTCGGCGCCCTCGTCAGCAACACCGACCTCGCTTACCACGCGGCCGTTCGCAAGGACTTCCCCGCCCTGTCGGAGGCGCTCCTGTCCGGCGCGTCACCGCAGCTCCGCAACATGGCGACGGTCGGCGGCAACCTCATGCAGCGGACGCGCTGCTACTACTACCGCGACGGCATTTCGCCGTGCAACAAGCGCCAGCCCGGCAGCGGCTGCGCGGCGCTCGAAGGCTTCAACCGTATCCACGCGGTCCTCGGCGGCAGCGACCAGTGCATTGCCACGCACCCGTCGGACATGGCCGTGGCCCTCGTCGCGCTCGACGCCGTCGTGAAGGTGCGCGGACCGAAGGGCGAGCGCTCCCTCAAGGCGGCCGACTTTCACCTGCTGCCGGGCGAGCACCCCGAACGCGAAACCGCGTTGGAACACGGCGAGCTAATCACCGCCATCGAGTTGACGCGCGCGCCGCTGGCGACACGGTCGCACTACCTGAAGGTGCGCGACCGGGCGAGTTTCGAGTTTGCGCTGGCGTCGGCGGCGGTCGCGCTCGAAGTCAAGGAAGGCGTCATCACGGCGGCGCGGCTGGTACTCGGCGGCGTGGCCACGAAGCCGTGGCGCGCGTTTGAGGCGGAAAAGCTGCTCGTCGGCCAGAAGCCGACGGCAGCGGTCTTCGTCGCCGCCGCCAAGGCGGCGCTCAAGGACGCCAAACCGCACAAGCACAACGGGTTCAAGATCGAACTGGCGCAACGGACCATCGTCCGCGCCCTGACCACCGTGGGAGGGATGGCATGAGCACGAAATCCGTCGGAACGCCCCTCGACCGCGTGGACGGCCGGTTGAAGGTCACGGGTGCCGCGAAGTATTCGTCCGACTTCCCCGCGAAGGACGTGGCCCACGCGGCCCTCGTCGTCTGCACCATTGCCAAGGGCAAAATCAAGGACATCGACACTGCCGCCGCCCTGAAGGCGCCGGGCGTCCTTGCCGTCATCACGCACAAGAACGTCCCCAAATTAAAGCCCGCGAAGGAAGACTTCTTCAACGGCGGCAAGGCCGGCGAGGACCGACTGCCGCTGGCCGACGACATAATCCACTACGCCGGTCAGTACGTCGCCGTCGTCGTCGCGGACGGCTCGGAACGCGCCCGCTTCGCCGCCGACCTGGTGAAGGTGACCTACGCCGAGGAGAAGCCGCTGCTCGAGCGCGACGCGGCCCGCGGCACCGCGATCGAGCCGGAGAAGTCGTTCGGCGAAGAGTTGCAGTACCACCGCGGCGACGCGGACAAGGCGCTGGCCGACCCCGCGGCGGTCACGGTCGAACACACCTACACCACGCCGGTCGAGACGCACAACCCGATGGAGTTGTCCGCCACGCTCGCCCTCTGGGAGGACGACCGGCTCACCGTTTACGACGCGACGCAGTGGGTCAAGGGGACGCAAGCGGTCCTCGCCGACGTGTTCGGCCTGGCGCGGGCCAAGGTCCACGTCGTCTGCCATTTCGTCGGCGGCGGCTTCGGCTGCAAGGGGTTCGCGTGGCCGCACACGATCCTCGCGGCGGCCGCGGCCAAAGTTGTCGGCCGTCCGGTGCGCCTGACGCTGACGCGCGCCCAGATGTTCGTCGGCAGCGGGCACCGGCCCTCGACCGAACAGAAGATGGCGCTGGCCGCGACGAAGGACGGCAAGCTGACGGCGATCCGCCACGTCACGACGCAGGAAACGTCGCCGGTCGGCGAGCACATCGAGGCGTGCGGCACCGCGACCAGCCGGATCATGTACGCCTGCCCGAACGTGCGCACGCCGCACAAGCTGCTGCACGTCAACATCGCCACGCCGACGCCGATGCGTGCCCCCGGCGAGAACCCCGGCACCTTCGCCCTGGAGTCGGCGCTGGACGAGTTGGCCTACGCCCTGAAGATCGATCCCGTCGAATTGCGCGTCCTCAATCATACGGCGGTCAACCCGGCGAACGACAAGCCGTGGTCGAGCAACCACCTGCAAGAGTGCTACCGCATCGGCATGGAGAAGTTCGGCTGGAAGCAGCGTAAGGCCGAGCCGCGCTCGATGCGGGACGGCAAGCTGCTCGTCGGCTGGGGCGTGGCGACGGCGACCTATCCCGGTCACCGCTTCCCGGCGTCGGCCAAGGCACGGCTCACCGCCGACGGTAAGGGCGTCGTCCTCAGCGCGACGCACGAGTTGGGCACGGGCGCTTACACCATCTTCACGCAGGCGTCGGCCGACGCGCTGGGGCTGCCGGTCGAGAAGGTGACGTTCGAGCTGGGCGACTCGGGCCTGCCGCCGGCACCGGTCGCCGGCGGGTCGAACTCGACGGCGTCGGTCAGCCAGGCCATCATCGAGGCGGCGGCCGCGGCGCTCGCCAAGCTGACCGCGCTGGCGATCGCCGACGAGAAGTCGCCGCTGCACGGGCTGCGTGCGACGGCGGTGTCCGCGTGCGACGGCCGGCTGTTTGCGACCGACGAACCGAAGCGCGGCGAGGCGTACACCGAGGTGTTGCGCCGCTCCGGCAAGGCTTCGGTGGAGGGCGAGGCGGCGACGAAGCTGAGCGACGAGCAGCAGAAGAAGTTCGCGTTCCAGTCGTTCGGCGTGCAGTTCTGCGAGGTCAAGGTGGACGAGCCGCTAGGCCGGGTGCGCGTGACGCGCTGGGTGGGCGCGTTCGACAACGGCCGGGTGCTGAACCCCAAGACGTGCCGGAGCCAGGTGCTGGGCGGCATCGTGATGGGGCTGG
Organism: Gemmatales bacterium; assembly: GCA_038231495.1. Lineage (GTDB taxonomy): Bacteria > Planctomycetota > Planctomycetia > Gemmatales > Gemmataceae > JBBRLG01. The sequence continues at coordinate 3,683 of JBBRLG010000607.1, forward strand.
GCATGGCGCTGACGGAACACACGGTCTACGACCACCGCACCGGCCGGCCGGTGACGGACAACCTGGCGGACTATGCCGTGGCGGTCAACGCCGACGTGCCGGCCATCGAGGTGCATTTCATCGACAAGCCGGACCCGGAGATCAACGCGCTGGGCTGCCGGGGCATTGGCGAAATGGCGGTAACGGGCGTGGCCGCGGCGGTCGCCAACGCGGTGTACCACGCGACCGGCAAGCGGCTGCGTGACCTGCCGCTTACGCCGGACAAGTTGCTCTGACAGGGCCAAGAAGTGGTACGAAAACCGTTCTTGTTGTTCCGGTTCGTCGGCACCTTGTTGTTACGGTTAGCAGAACGCACGTTCGACGCTTGCTTGTTGAACGAGCCGCCCTTTGGAGTGCGGTGCTTTCCCGCCGCTTTTTTCCTTTGGAGTGCGGCGTTTTGCCGCCGCTTTTGTTTAGGTGCCGATCCGGATTACGCAGCGGTAAAGGGGACATGCCAAAACGAAAAACAAAAGCGGCGGCAAAGCGCCGCACTCCAAGTGTCCCCCTTCGGGGGTAAGGGGTAAAGAAGTCAAGCCGTCAAGCGGTAAAGTCCTCGCCGGACGAAACCCGAAGTTGACGAGACG
>JBBRLG010000608.1:0-4304 GCA_038231495.1 Gemmatales bacterium
GGAGAGCGAGGCCGCTATCCACAACTACCCTGAAAGGGTTGCAGAAGAGCCCCGGGCTGCCGCTCCCGCTCCCGCCCCAGGGTAGCCGCTGCGCGGCAACCCTGGGCTGTGGTATGTAACCCCTTCGGGGTAAAGACATTACAGTCCATCACCAAGTGACACAGTAGAACTAAAACCCAACCAGATGCACGTTTGACGGTTCATGCTCGCTTCCAGTGTTTCTGCCGGGTCGAAACCTTCATCGGTTGACATCACGCCAATCGCTCCTCCACATGCTTCGCTATCTTCCCAAGTGCAGAACCTGTGTCAATGAAATTCATCTTGTACCATTGGTTGGGGTGTGGCAAAACTTTCGGGAGGGCTTTCTGCGGTAGGACGGGCTTCCAGCCCGTCCGTCTCCTGCGGAGTTGGGTTACGAGGAGAACACTCTTCGCGAACGGTGATTTGCAACGCCAGTGAATGCCACAGCGTCGATTCTCGGCCCCCGGCCCTGCGGTGCCGCCATCAATTTTTGGCGGTTGCGGCAAGTGAATAGACCCTGATTGTCCCGGTCCTCCGTTGGCAAGGGTCCGTTTTGAGTTGGCGTGGGTCAACATTGGCGAGGGTCGAATCCGACTGCGGCTTGCGACGTAACTTATTTTGGTATAAATGGTTAAGAAAAGGCACTGGCGGACAAACTCGACGGAAGGAGGGGGACCCTCGCCAAATGTAATTGGCGTGGCGTGGGTCGATTCGGACCCGCGGCACTGCCCCATAGCCGCCTTCGCCAGAATGCGGGTCTGCCCCGTGTCCGAAGTCCGCATGCTGGCGAATGTGGCTACGGGGCGGAGCGTCGGTAGGAACCGCGCGCCGTATAACAACAGCGGCGAGGTTCAGAACACATGGAAACGAACGCGGCTACCAGCCGGTTGCAAGAATTACCCCAACTGCGGCAACAATTCGGATTCCAGCGGACGCAATGCGCCTGTGCGTTCTGCCAGGCCCCGTGCCGACACATCCCCGGCAGCCTCGACGTTGCGGACTTACAGCGGCTTTGCCCGCCAGGTCAGGACGTGTTCGCCTGGGCCGAATTGCACTTGCGCGCCCTGGTCGATAAGCCGTTCCCCACCCTCGTCCCCGCGCGCCAGGCGAACGGCCATTGCCATTGGCTTTTTGACGGCCGGTGCGCGGTCCACGAAGCCGCACCGTATAGCTGCGCCTACTTCGATGCGCACATGACCGAAGCCGAAGCGGACCGTCGTTCCGCGGCGACCATCCAGGCGCGCCGGGAGGACGCGGCCCACAACGGCCTGTATTTCCAGGTGTGGCAGCATTTGCAGGACAAGGGTCTAATCGCGCCGCCGGGCGACCTGGCCGCACTCGCCGCCGAGGTGCAAAACCTCCGCCGCAACGCCGACCGCAGCCGGCGACGGCTGCGATCGTCGTGACGTGGCTCGATTACAGACCTTCCACTTCCCAGCCTTTGCGGTACTTGCGGCGGACGAGGGCGTTGGCATCCTTGTCGTTCGTGACCTTTAGCTTTTCCGCGTCCCACTCCAGCTTTGTCTTGGGGAACCGCGTCGCCAGGCAGCCCAGCAGCACCGATTCGGTCAGCGGGCCGGAATAAGCGAACGGCGCCGACGTTTTGCCGTTGCCCCGGCACGCTTCGACGAATTGCAAGTAGTGGTCGGTGCCGGCCACCTTCGTGATCTTGGTGTCCTTGAATTTGTCCGCCGGCAGCAGCACCGGCAGCGCGATGTACGGCGAAGACATCACGCCTTCCGTGCCAATGTAAATCGTGCCCTGGTCGTTCAAAGCCGCTCCGTCCAGCAACGCCTTGATGTCGGCCGACGGCCGCAGGGTGCCGTTGTACCAGTTCAGGGTCAGCGTTTCGGTGGTGAACTTCGTGCCGGGGAACACGTACTGCACCTGCACGTCCAGCCCCCAGCTGTCGGCGTTGGGCGCGTCGCCGCTGGACCGCACCGACTTCGGCGCGGTCAGCGCGAGCGACGCAAAAACCGGGTCGAGAATGTGGCAACCCATGTCGCCGAACGTGCCGGTGCCGAAGTCGAGCCGCTTTCGCCACTCGGCGGGGTGGTAGTAGCCCTTGATGAACGGCCGCTCGGCCGCGACGCCCAGCCAGTGGTCCCAGTTCAGGTTCGTCGGCACCGGGTCCGTGCGGTCGGGCCGCGGGTTCTTGTCGCCCCACTGCTTGCCGCTCCAACTGTGGACCTCCTTCACCTTGCCGATCGCGCCCGCCTGGATGGTTGCTATGACCGTCTGGTGGACTTCGTGACTGTGAATTTGAATGCCCATCTGCGTCACGAGCTTCTTGTCGGCGGCGACCTTCGTGAGCTGGCGGGCTTCGTAAATCGTTTGCGTGAGCGGCTTCTGCGTGTAGACGTTGAGACCCTGCTGCATGGCCCGCATGGTGATCGGGGCGTGCATGTGGTCCGGCGTCGAGATGTTCGCCGAATGGAGGTTCTTTTCCTTGTCGAGCAGGTCGCGCCAGTCCTGGTAAACCTTCACGTCGGGGAACAGCTTCTTGACCTCGGCGACCCGGTCCAGGTCCACCTCGGCCACGGCCACAAGCTTGAGGTGCTTGCTGGCGGTCAGGGATTTGATGTCGCTCAGAGCCATGCCGTTGGCGCCGAAGCTCGCGTGATACACCGTTTCGCTGGGTGCGGCGGTCGCGTGCTTGCGGAATACGAACGGAACGGCCAGCCCGGCGGCGGCGAGCGTTTTCAAGGCGGCCCGGCGGGTGATGCGCGAAGTGGTCATGGGGAGGGTCCTCGGTTGGGTTCGGCCTGTGGGCGAACTGCCGGTGCGATTGTATCCCGGCGCGCGTTGGGTGCAACGATTATTTCGCGGACTTCAGGCCAGGGGCAACGGTTCGTCGTCGTCGCTGGCGTCCTGGAATCCGGGTTGGGGCAGCAATACCCAGCGTCCGCCGGCGAGGAGATCGGAAGAGTCTTCGCACAGGGGCAACGGTTCGTCGGAGCCGGGGAGCGGGTCTTCGGGGAGGCGGTGCCATTGAAGCGGTTTGCCGTCCTCGCGGACGAGGCGCTGGGAGCCGTCCGCCAGTTCCTGGTAGATGAACGGGATGCCAACGAGGTCCGCGGCGGGGTAAAGGTCCACCCGCCGCCGGGCCTCCTGGTAGGTGGCGAAAGTCTCGGCCACCGGTCCCGTCTTTGTGGTCAACTCGACGATAAACACCGCTAATGTCCCCTTTTTGTTGCGCGACGGGGTCATTTTAGCAGCTTTGGGTATCGGTCACGAATATTTCGGACCGGACGCTTTGTCGTCTACCGAACACAGCAGCTATTACGCGGTATAATGAATCTGCCGACGCCGGACCCTCGAATCCCCCAGGTCCGCCGGCCTGCGTGCAAGGCAAATGCTGAATCCGATCGACGAACCGTCTTTACCTAGAAAACATCACCTTCGACATCGGGCGGCGCTCCCGGTTTCAGCGGTGGTCCTTTCGTGCAAGGAAGAAGGGCCGTGCTCCGAATGTCGATGCCTCAACCATCTGCCCCCTCCCCGGCGGGCAATCGCCTGCTCGCGCGGCTGCCGTGGGACGAACACCAGCGCGTCCTCGGCCGCGGCCAGCAGGTCATGCTCGATTTCAAGCGTGTCCTGTACCAACCTCACGCCCCGCTCGACTACGCCTATTTCATGAACGTCGGCGTGACCTCCATGCTGACTATCATGGAGGACGGGAACGGTATCGAGGTGGCCACCCTCGGCAGCGAAGGCGTGGTCGGCCTGCCGATCTTCCTGGGCAATACGACCTGCCCCCTCAAGTTCATCGTTCAGGTGGCCGGCACCGCCCTGCGCATGCGGGCCGACGTGCTCCGCGAGGAGACGAAGGGCGACAATCCCTTTCGGCGACTATTGGTGCTGTACCACTCGGCGTTCCTCAAACAGATTTCGCAATCGGTGGCCTGCAACGGGCTGCACACGGTCCAGCAGCGCTGTTGCCGTTGGTTGCTGATGACCCACGACCGCGTGGACGGCAACGTCTTTCCGCTGACGCACGAGTTCCTGTCCGAAATGCTGGGCGTGCGCCGGTCGAGCGTCACCGAGGTGCTGCACCCGCTGCGCGAAAGGGGTCTAATCAACACGCACCGCGGCCAGATCGAAATGGTCGATCGGTCGGGCGTGGAAGCGCTGGTCTGCGAGTGTTATCGGAGCGTCAACGAGGAGTTTGATCGGCTGTTCGGGTGAGAGTTACTGATGCAATGGCGAGCCGGGGGCGGAAAGCACCCGAGTAAATAAACCCCGGGAAACACCCCGCGCGGAACCCCACCCCCCCCCCCCCA
>JBBRLG010000609.1:0-4294 GCA_038231495.1 Gemmatales bacterium
ACACACTCCGGTCGCTTACGCTCCCGGCTCGCCAAAAAACGGCAGAGGTTAAAACAACGGGTACGGGCGGAAACGATTTGCGGTGGCACGACTGAGGGCAATGTCATGAGGCTATCACGAACCCCGAGCCACGCCGAGCGCGGCGGCTTCACGCTGATCGAACTGCTGGTGGTCATCGCGATCATCGGCATCCTGGTGGCTTTGACGAGTGCCGCCGTGATGCGCGCCCTGTTCATCGCGCCGCGGACCACCGCACGGTATGACATCAGCCAAATGGAAACGTCCGTCGCTTCGTTCCAAACCGGCACCGGCGGCTACGGGATGGATTACATTCCGAGCCGGATCATCCTGCGGAAGTTCCTCGTTGACTACTATGTTGACTACAATACGGATCCCACCTTCACCGGTCGTAAATCGGACCTCGATTTCGAGTCTGTGACGTATCTCACCAACATGTTTAAAGGCAGCGGGCAGAAGTTCCGAACCAATTGGCTCACTGTCGGCATCAACTGGCAAACGAGTTGGTCGGCGGCCACGAAGGCACCTGGGCCGGGAGAAATGCTCGAAGGCGATCAGTGCCTGGTCTTTTTCCTGGGTGGCATCCAGACGACCGACTTGACCACGGGGTCGAACGGCTGTATAGGCTTTTCGACGAACAACGCCAACCCGGACCAGTTAACCGGCGACCACAAGTCGTTTTACGAGTTCAAGTCTAACCGCCTGTACATCCGCCGGGGTAGCTTCTTTTCCTACGAGGACGGCTACGGGAAGAGACAGCCGTATGCGTATTTCACTGCTTCCGCGAAAGATAATGCTTATAACCGATACGACCTCAAGAATAACTACGCCGGTTCGACGAAGGGGGTGCCCATGACGAGCGACTGCCAGAGTCTTGGCGTGTGGCCCTATGCGGAATCGGCAACGCCGCCGCGGTTCCTGAAACCCAAGACGTTTCAGATCATCTGCGCCGGCGCTGACGGCCTATTTGGTCCGGGAACCGACGCAACTTCTGCCAGCCCCTACTTCTTTACCACGGCGACCTTTAGTACCATTCCGCAGGCGGGGAAGGACGACCAGGCGAATTTTGCGGCTAACGTTCTGTCCGGTGGGCAGTAGGCGTCCACGCGTATGAGGCAGTGTACTGGGTGGGGCGGCAACGCTCTGCCCGACGTGCCCCCCAAGGCTTCGGTTAGGAGATTCCACAATGAGACTGGTAACGACCGCTTGCCGACCGGGCCGCACGCCGCGCCAGGCCTTCACGCTGATCGAATTGCTGGTGGTGATCGCCATCATCAGCATCCTCATGGCCCTGTCTATCAGCGCCATCCTCAAGGCGATTGGGACGCAGCAGAACAGCAACACCAAGACCGTGGTTAACAAAGTCCAGGCCGTCCAGGCCGACCGCTGGAAAGCGGCGGTGGACGACGCCTACAAGGCCAGCACCAACATCACGGGTTATGAGAATCTGAACGCGGCCACGGACATTATGACCCTTGCGGGCGGAGACACCAAGCGGGCGCGGGTTATTTTCATCTGCTACTACCTCAAGCAACAATTTCCCATCAGCTTTGCGGAAGTGCTGTTGTGTACTTACGACCCTGCCACGAAAACGCCGCAATACTATAACCCTCTGGGCCGCAACCTGGCCATTAAAACCAAGCTAGTCACGACCTATAACGTCGCACCCAACGCGCCGCCGCTGTTGGGCGAGTCGGCGGCGATGTTGTTGATCGCGCTGGAACGCGGCACCGGCGGGGCGGGCAAGACGGCTGACGTTTTCGGGGCCAGCAGCATCCGGCCCTTAGCCTTTCCGACGAACACGAATCCGGCCGGGTCGGTCGATGTGCCCGTCCTCAAGGACGATTGGAATACGCCGTTGGCGTTCTTCCGGTGGAGTACGGCGGACGCCGACCTGGACGGGACGTTGCCGATCGGTTCGCGGTCGCGGAACAATCTGGACCCGGAAAACAAACTGATCGACGCGAACTGGTTCAACGTCGTCGTGAACGGGAAGTCGATAATAAACCCGAACCGAGTGCTATTTGAACGATCGTGTTATTCGCTCAGCGACGCCAAGGGCAACCCGTACGTTTATTACATTACGCCCGTGCTCGTCTCGGCCGGGACCAATACCAAATTCGGCATCGACCTGCAAACGATGGCAGTCACCAATTCGGACGACGCCAACGACAACGTTTACAGCTACCGCCTCAAACGGGAGTGACCAGCCATGCGTTGCCAACCGAGTACCCGACGCGCCTTGCGGACGGCATTCACGCTCATTGAATTGCTGGTCGTCATTGCCCTGATCGTGGTGATCGCCGGCCTCGGCGTGCTGACGATCCCGCTGTTCCAGTCGCAGCAGAAGGCCACGCAGAACGGCAGCCAACTCGTCGCCTGGCTGGCCGGTGCCAAGGCCCGCGCCCTCAGCCAGCAGAGGGCCACCGGCATTCGGTTGGTTCAGGATCCCACGGACCCCAATTTCATCCGCGAGATCTATTACGTTAGCACGCCGGACGATTACGCGGGCGGGCTTGGCAACCTCGCCGGCGGGCGCTTGTATCAGCCGGTCGATAAGAATGGCAGCGCCACGACGGCAACGACGCTTTATTTCACGAATGTTGACTTTACGGGCGGTCTCAGCGACGTGACGGACTGGCCCGTCCAGCCGGGTGACTACCTGGAAATCAACGGCGGCGGCTTGTTGTATCAAATCGTCGGCGTGCAAACTCAACCCGTTCCGGCCTCGTTGCCCACTTCGCAAAACATAACAGTTTCTCGCGCCGCGTCTGTCGGTGCAGAGGCATTAGACCCGACTTTTACTACTTACAGTCAGTTTTTTACGACGCAATGGCGCATCATCCGCCAGCCTCGGCGCGTCCAGGGCGAAGATTCATTGACGTTCAACGGCAACGTCGCGATTGACGCCAGCCTCAGTCAAAATGTGCCCGCCCGGGTGGTGCCGACGAACCCGGCCCAGACCTACTTTGAGATCGTTTTCGCCCCCAACGGCGGCGTCGTAGGCCGCGGAACCGTGGGCAGCGACCGCATCATCCTTTGGGTCCGCGACTCCTCCAAGGGCAGTCCGTTCGACAACGACCCGGTGCTTATCAGTATTGAGGTCCGGACCGGCTTCCTCGGCTCGTACAAGGTCGATCCGCCGCCCAGTGCGGACGCTTATAGCTATGCACGCGACCCCCGCGCGTCGGGCATGTGACCTCCGGAATCGTATAAGAGGCTCAACCATGAAAACTCGACCCGGCGTGACATTGCTCGAAGTGCTCGTTGCCATCTTCATTATGGGCATCGGCCTGTTGGCGCTGTTGACGCTGTTCCCCCTCGGCGCGACGACGATGTCCGCCGCCATGCGCGACGCCCGTTGCAACGAGGCCGGCAACAATGCCAAATCCGTTTGTCTGGCACTCAACCTGCGCCAGGACCCGATTGCCGGGCCCGCGTTTCAGGGTCCGTCGGGGCCTAACCAGTTGCCGACCGATTGGAACGGGGCGAGTTACCCGGTCTTTGTTGACCCGGTCGGCCTTTATTATGTGGGGTCCACGCCCGCCTCGATTCCGGGCACCCTCGTCCAGCGCGTTGGGTTTTCTCAGGCTTTGACCGGCCCCCGCGCGATTCGCTGGTGTAGCCTGTGGGACGATTACGCGTTCGACGGTAGCGGCAGCACCAACTTGGCGACCGGCGTCGCGCGGGAGTCGCGGTTCACCTGGGCTTATATGCTCAAGCGGCCGAACTGGCAAAACTCGGCAGTCGTTGAGGCGAACATCGTTTGCTATGCCGGCCGCAACTTGCAGATTCCCGGTGGCGAAGTGGCGTATCCGGCGACTTACTCCAACGCCTCGCCGCGAACGATTATTATTACCTACGCTGGCGACAAGCCGAACCTCAAGAACGGCGGTTGGATTCTCGACGCCACCGCCCATGACATCAACAAGGATACGGTCTTAGCCATGCGCTACGGCCCGGTCCACGGCACTTTTTACCGCGTGGTGGGTTTCACGGAAGTGAACACCAACCAGATCGAGATCGAGTTGCAAACCGTCCCGGTGGCGCCCGTCAACAACATCGTGATAATGGACAACGTGGCCGAGGTGTTTCCGGTTGGGACGGGCCGACCATGATCGACAGCAACCGCAGAGGCGAGGGGGGGGGGGGGGGGGGGGGGGGGGGGGGGGGGGGGGGGGGGGGGGGGGGGGGGGGGGGGAGCCGCGGCGCCCGGCCACCGCGGCGCGGGCGGGGGGGGGGGGAGCCCACCGGGAGGGGGACCGGGCGAGCGCCG
>JBBRLG010000610.1:0-4290 GCA_038231495.1 Gemmatales bacterium
CCGTTTTAAGTGTTGCCGGGATTGACGTTGTGAGACGGGAATTGCCGCTTGGGGCTTTGGGGTACTACCCGCAAAGCCGCAAGCGGCAATTCCATTATCTAAGTAGTTCCTGCGCCTCGCGCACGATGTCCGCGGCCGTCAGCCCGTACTTCTTCAGCAACTCGTCCGGCGTGCCCGATTCGGCGAAGGTGTCGTTGATACCGACGAACCGCATCGGCACCGGGTGCTGGCGTACGACCGACATCGCCACGACACTGCCCAGACCGCCGTGAAGCAGGTGTTCCTCCGCCACGACAATCTTGCCCGTTTCGCGCGCCGCGGCCAGGACCGCCGCATCGTCCAGCGGCTTGACCGTGTGCATGTCCAGCACGCGGGCCTGCTTGCCCTTGGCGGCGAGTTGTTCCGCCGCGTCCAGCGCCGCCGCGACCATCAGGCCGTTGGCGATGATCGTCAAATCCTTACCGTCGCGCAGCGTGGTCGCCTTGCCCAGCGCGTACGGCGTGTCGGGTTTGTAGATGATCGGCACGTTCGGCCGGCCGGCACGCAGGTACGCCGGCGTCTTGATTTTGGCCAGCGCCTCGACGGCGTGTCCGGTCGAGATTTCATCCGCGGGCACGACGACCGTGAAGTTCGGCAGCGAACAGGCCAAACTCACGTCCTCGATGCCCATTTGCGACGGGCCGTCCTCGCCGATGCTGATGCCCGCATGGGTGCCGACGACTTTCACGTCCAGGTTCGGGAACGCCACCGACATGCGCAACTGGTCGTAGGCGTTGCAGATGATGAACGTGGCAAAGGTCGACGCCCAGGCCGCCTTGCCGCAACTGGCCAGGCCGCCCGCGATGCCAATGAGGTCCGACTCGGCGATGCCGACGTTGAAGAAGCGGTCGGGAAACTTCTTCTCGAAGAAGTCGGTGCGCGTCGAGTTGTGAACGTCGCCGTCGATGACGACCACGTCGGGCCGGCTCTCGCCGAGCTTGGCCAGCGCGATGCCGAACGCCTCGCGGACCGACTTACCAAGTTTCGGGTCGGCAGTTACCGTCGCAGCCATAGGTCGCAGCCTCAGTGGAAGAGTAGTATCCGTCTTTGCCGCTTGCGGCTTTGCAAAGCCGCTTGCGGCGAAGCGCAAAGCCGCAAGCGGCGGAACGATCAGGCGTCCAGGAACGCCAACGCCGCTTTCTCTTGCTCGACCGTCAGCGGTTTGCCGTGATGATTCTTGTCCGGCCCGATCAAATCCTGGATCGGCCAGCCCTTGACGGTCCTGGAAACGATGACGGTTGGCTGGCCCTTGAGCGTGGCGGCCTTCTGGAGCGCGGGCAACACTTCGCCGATGTCGTTGCCATTTATTTCGATCGCATTCCAGCCGAACGCCTCCCAGCGCGGGGCCAACGGCTTCATGTCCATCACTTTTTCCGTGGGGCCGGTCTGCTGGTAGCCGTTCTGATCGACGATGGCGCAGAGGTTGTCGAGCTTGAACTTGTGCGCGGCCATCGCGGCTTCCCACACCTGGCCCTCTTCGATCTCGCCGTCGCCGAGCATGACGTAGGTGCGGTAGTCGAGCTGGTCCAGCCGCGCGGCCAGCGCGTGGCCGATGCCGAGTGACAACCCCTGGCCGAGCGAGCCGGTGGACGCTTCGACGCCGGCAAGCTTGCGCATGTTGGGATGGCCTTCGAGGGGGCTGCCCAGCTTGCGCAACGTCGGCAACAGGTCGCGCGAAAAGTAGCCGGCCTCGGCAAGTACCGCGTACAAAAGCGGGGCGGCGTGGCCCTTGCTGAGGATGAAACGGTCGCGACCCGGCAGGTGCGGGTTCTTGGGGTCGTAGTGCATGACGCCGCCGAAGTAGAGGGCGACGGCAACCTCGACGCCGGACAGCGACGAGGTGGGATGGCCGGAACCAGCGGTGGTGGTGCTCGTGATGATCGCTTTGCGGACGGTCCGGGCCTTGGTTTTGAGGTCCGCCAGGGAAGGAGTGCTGGACACGAGGATGTCCTCCGGGGTCGATCGACGGCTGCGGCGAGGCCACATGGCCCTGGAAGAGAAGATACAGCGCGCGGGTGAGCAACGGAAAGGGAACAGCCGAAGATTTTTTAAGGAAGACGGCCGCCGCTTGCGGCTGAGCGCGGACCCGCAACGCCGCAAGCGGCAGTTATTTGGATGCTTTCATCACGACGACCCTGGTCGGCGGGTGTGGCGGCGGGGCTTTGGCCCACAAGTCCGTGAGGCACGGGCCGGACAGAAACGTCCACAGTGCGATCAAGGCAACCGCTCGAAATTCCATGACAACCTCCCCGAATCGTCTGGCCCGTCTGGTCGAAACGGACGCTTGCTCCGCCTCCTGCAAACGCAAATCGCGCACCAACCGCGCGGCCGTCGCACAATGGGCATTCGCCTGAGATGCGGCCAAAAAGGATTAAGGCGGGGGTGTCAAAGAGCGTCAAAATCCGACACCGGCGTGCCGTGCCGGCGTTGCCGAAAGTTGACGGCAAAGCGAAGGCAGTAAACCGAACGAAACAGGAATTGAGGTTCACGCGCGCGGGTCGCAGACGAGGCTTTGCCACAGCGCCTCGGCTGCCTGGCGCTGGATTTCGGCGGCGTCCTCGGTCGCGGCCAGCGGCTCGAACGGCGGCGCGACCAACTCCAATTCCTCGGCGATCTGCGCTTGCAAAAGGGAGGTAAACTCCGCCAGGTCGAACGGCGGACAGGCGACGGCCGACGTGGCGACGGCGGGCGCGCGGCGGTGGGCGTTAACGAACTTCTCCAGCGCCGGCCAGGCGTAAGCCGGCTGCGGGTGGGCCAACAGCGCGTGCAACAGCCGATCCTCGGCGCGGCCGGTGAGCGCCTGCACCGCTTGCCGAATCGCGGTGAGCGTGGCCTCGTCGGTGCTGCGCTGCCGCAACCGACCGGCCTGCTCGACGATCTGCTCTTCCGTAGCGTTGGGGTCCAGGGCCAGCACTTCAAACGGGTTCGGCGTCATGGTCGTATTCCTTACGCGCGCTCTTGGCTGTAGCGGAGCGGCGGGGGTTCAAGTTCATCAAGCAGAACGCGCATCGGCCACCAGGGCTTGGCCGGCGAGTCGGAGGGCCGCCACCGCCTGCTCGCGGCTGACGGTCGGGAAGTGGTCCAGGAACTCGGCCAGTGGTTGGTCGCCGCTCAGATAGTCGATGAGTGCTTGAAACGGCACGCGGGTGCCAACGATAACGGGCGTGCCGCCGGGGATATGGGGATCGCTGTGAACAACGGGTGGAAGCTCGGTCATCGTTGCACCTCCTACCGTGATAGTTTCTTTGAAAGCCTTTGCCGCCTACCGCGCCTCTTGCAAAAGAACCACCACTGCGACGGCCCCAATCTCGTCTGTGGCAATTTTCCCCCCGCGCGTGTATAATAGCATGCAGAGACGCAAGGCCGTCTTAAAAACCGCCCGATGTGGGTTCCTCCTCCGCCACACAAAAAACAAGGATCTGCCATGCAAGACCTCATCGACGAAATCAAAGACCTCAAAAAACGCACCAACGCGACCATCCTGGCCCATTACTACCAGGAAGGCGAAATCCAGGAGCTGGCCGACTACGCCGGCGACAGCTTAAACCTGGCCCGCGCCGCGACCAGGGTCACGACGCCCACCATCGTCTTTTGCGGCGTCCACTTCATGGCCGAGACCGCGAAAATCCTCAACCCCGATAAGCGCGTTCTGCTGCCGGACCTGGCCGCGGGGTGCAGCCTGGCCGACAGCTGCCCGGCACCGAAGCTGGCTCGCTACCAGGAAATGTTGCGCGAAAACGGCCGCCGTTTTCAGACGGTGACGTACATCAACAGCACCGCCGCGGTCAAGGCCCTGTCGGACTGGATCGTCACGTCCGGCAACGCGGAGCAGATCATCGGCCGGGTGCCCGCGGACCAAGAAATCTTGTTCGTGCCGGACCGCCACCTCGGCCAGTATTTGCAAGAAGTGACGGGCCGCAAGATGATCCTGTGGGACGGCGCGTGCATGGTCCACGAGATCTTCAGCGTCGGCGACCTGCTGGCACTCAAGAAAAAGCTACCCGGTTCGGTGACGATCGCGCACCCGGAGTGCCCGGCGAACATCCTGGCGCACAGCGATTTCATCGGCGGTACCGAGGCGATGTTGAAGCACATCGCCGGCTACGCGGAGCCGACCGACTTCCTGGTGGCGACGGAAGCGAACATGATGTGGCGGATGCAGAATCAATACCCGCGGCACCGCTATCATCCGGTGCCGGGCATCACCTGCGCCTGCAACAAGTGCCCGCACATGGCCCGCAACACGCTGGA
>JBBRLG010000611.1:0-4289 GCA_038231495.1 Gemmatales bacterium
TACATGATCCAGCACAAGGTGCCGTTCGCGGAGGAATTGATTGACACGCAATTGTGTTTCCTCATACCGCGAGCCTATCGACCCCATTCTTGGCGGCTCGAAGGTAAGAATAAAAGTGCAACAGTCAATAGCCGCTGAGCAGTGTAATGTAGGAACCTGCCGCGTAACCGTTCACTCCCCCCCTTACGAAGGGGGGGTAGGGGGGGTGAAAAGAGCGCCAGGACCGAGTACGTTAATCGTTCTTACCCCCCCTACCCCCCCTTCGCAAGGGGGGGAGCAGTTGATGCCGGTGAACGGTTACCCTGCCGCATCGTAAGCTTCAATTCGCAGAAGTCAGAGCCGGTTCCATCACCGTTTCCGGCTCGACCGGCGCCGCCACCGGTTCGGTCTTGGCCAAAAAGGTTGCTTCCCAACGCGGCCGCACGAGCCGGAGGAACCCCCAACAAACGAGGCTCGTCAGCCCGAACACGATCAGGCCGGTGCCAAAGGTGCCGGTCCACGTCTTCAAGCCGCCGATCAAGTTCGGCAACAAAAAGCCGCCGATGCCACCCGCCGCGCCGACGATTCCGGTAATCACGCCAATCTCCCGCGGAAAGCGGAGCGGCACCAGCTGGAACACCGAGCCGTTGCCCATGCCCAACAATCCCATCGTGATAAAGAGCAGTATGACCGCGACGGCCAGGGGCGGCACGGGCAGGACGTTCAACAGCGACAGGCCCAGCAGGCCGCCGAGCAGGAGCATGCACGCGCCGATGCCGAGGTAGAGCAACAGCAACATGCGGATGCCGCCCAGCCGGTCCGCGAGGTAGCCACCGACCGGCCGCAGGAACGAGCCGGAAATCACACACAAGGTCGTAAAGAAGCCGGCGTACTGCGCGCCCGTGGCCTCGTCCGTCGGGAAGTATTGGAACTTAAAAAAGGCGTTGAGGAAGCTGGCCAGTCCCACGAAGCCGCCAAACGTCACCGCGTAGAACAGGCAGAACCACCAGTTGTCGGCGTACTTGAGGACCGAGCCGTACGCCTTGAGCGACTTGGGCGGCGGCTGGTGCGGGCTGTCCTTGGCGAACACGATGAAAAAGATCAAAGTAAGGGCCAGGGGGATCAGCGCGACGGCAAAGACGCCGTGCCAACCCAGAGCCGTTTTCGCGAGCATGGGGCCGAACAATGTGGCGACCGCCGTGCCGCTGTTGCCGGCACCGGCGATGCCCATGGCCAACCCCTGGTACTGCGGCGGATACCACCGGCTTGCCAGCGGCAGCGCCGCGGCGAAGCTGGCCCCCGCCACGCCCAGCAGCAGGCCGACGACCAGCATTTCGGGCAAATTGTTCGCCCATAGCCAGCCCAGCAACAAGGGTACGATCGTCAGCACCATGCCGACCACGCCGGTCTTTTTGGCACCGAGGTGGTCCGTAAGCACGCCCAGGACCAACCGCAGCACGGCACCGCCGAGGAGCGGCACGGCGGTCATCAAACCGACCCAGCCGGCAATGCTTTTCAGATGGTCTTTCAGATCGACGCCTTCCGGTTTGGGCCAGTAATCCAGGGCGATGGTCGTCGAGAGCGCACCCACCAGGACCCAGACCATGAAGCTAACGTCGAAGTACAAAAAGGCCGAGAGCAGCGACGGGAAGTGTCCCGCACGGCGAAAGTCACGGAGGTTCATGCCGCATCCAGAAAAGGGGTCAGGTGGGAGAAGGGGGCCGTGCCCCCTTCGCGGCGCTCAACGGACGACGGCAACTTCGCGGGACCGCGCCATGTCTTCGCCGTCGTCATTGGCTTCAGGGCACGGGACTTTTTCCAGGGCCACGGCGCAAAACTTCAACTCCGGCTGTTTCGAGATCGTGTCCGTGGCGCTGATCGTCAGGTAATTGATCGCGTTGTCCGGGGCGTAGAGGTCGCCCCAGTGCATCGGCAGGAAGACGCTGCCGGGCGCGACGGCGTCGCTGACCACCACCGGCAGCCGAATGGTGCCGCGGCGCGTGGACAGTTGCAGCAAGTCGCCGTTGGTCACGTCGAGCGTCGCAGCGTCTTCCGCGTGGACTTCGACGTAAGGGCCGGGTTCGCGACGCACCAGTTTCGGACATTTTGCCGTGCGCGTGAGGGTGTGCCAGTGGGTGTACAGCCGGCCCGTCGTGAGGATGAAGGGGAATTCGTGGTCGGTCGCCTCGCGCGGGTCGCGGTGTTCGCGGCCCAGGAACCGCGCCCGGCCGTTGGGCGTTGGGAAAATGCCGTCGAGGTAACGGCGCGGCGTGCCGGGATGCTCGGCGGACGGGCACGGCCAGTACAGGTGCCGTTCGTTCGTGAGGCGTTCGCGCGTCATGCCGGCCATGTCGCAGGGCCGTCCCGCAGTTAGTTGGCGAAATTCCTCCCATACTTCACCGGAGTTAGCGTAGTCGAACCCCGGCAAGCCGTAGACCTTCGCGAAGTCGGCAAGAATGCGCCAGTCCGGCCGTGCCTCGCCGGGCGGCGCGAACAGTTGCGGGCTGTAACTGACGAGCCGTTCGCTGCTCGTGCTGGTCCAATCCTTTTCGCCCCACTGGGCCGCGGGCAGCAGGATGTCGGCCAGTTCGGTCGTCTCGGTCGGGTGGTAGGCGTCCTGGACAATCACCAGTTCGGCCCGTGCCAGCGCCCGGCGGACGTGGTGCAAGTCCGGCAGGCTGACCACGGGGTTGGTCGCCGCGATCCAGATGGCTTTGAGCTTTCCCGATTCCAGGGCGCGGAACATCTCGACGGCGGTCAGGCCCATCTTCGGCGCGATGCTGCCGTGCGGTTGGCCCCAGAAATCTTCCACCTCGCGGCGGTGATTCTCATCTTCCACCACGCGGTAGCCCGGCAAGTGGTGGGCGAGCAGACCGGCTTCGCGGCCGCCCATGGCGTTCGGCTGACCCGTCAGCGAGAACGGCCCCGCGCCCGGCTTGCCTATCTGGCCTGTAAGCAGGTGCAGGTTGATGACGCTGTTGTTCTTCCAGGTGCCGACGGTGCTCTGGTTCAACCCCATGCAATAAAAGCTGAGGAAACCCTTGGCGCGCGCGATGCGACTGGCCACCGTTTCGAGGAGTTCGCGTTCGAGGCCGGCGGTGGCACACAACTCGTTGACGTCTTGCTTGAGGAGAAAGGCGAGGAAGTCGCCGAAGCCGTTGGTGTGATGGTCGATGAAATCGCGGGCCACCGCGCCGCGTTCGAGCAGCAGCCGTGCCAGGGCGTTGAGCAAGGCAATGTCGCCGCCGTGGCGGACGGGCAGGTGCAAGTCCGCGCCGCGCGCCGTTGCGGTGCGGCGCGGATCGACGACAATGACGGTGCTGTCGGGGTTGGCCAAACGGGCGGCGCGTATGCGGTCAAATACGACCGGATGGGCCTCGGCCATGTTGCTGCCGATGATGAAAATCACGTCGGCGAAATCGATGTCCTCGTAGCAGGTGGGCGGGCCGTCGCTGCCCAGACTGCTGCGGTAGCCGGCAACTGTCGAAGCCATGCATAGGCGGCTGTTGGAATCGGTGTTATTGGTGTGTAGGTGGCCCTTGAACAGCTTGCACGCAAGATAGGTCGCTTCGGTGTCGAGTTGGCCGCTGCCGTAGAACGCGACCGCATTGGGACCGTGGCGGTCGATGATTTTGCGAAATCGACCCGCCACCGTGCCGAGCGTTGTTTCCCAACTGGCCGGTTGAAACGCACCGCGCCGGTCCGACCGCATCATGGGTCGGGTCAGCCGGTCGTCGCCCAGAATGGTTTCGCCGAGCAACAGTCCTTTGGCACAAATCCGTCCCAAGTTGGCCGGGGCGTCCTTGACGCCGCGAATCTTCAGCCCGCCGGCGACACTCCCCTCCAAACTCAAGCGACAACCGACCCCGCAATAAGGGCAGATTGTTTCGCCCGACACCCGCTCAGCGTCGGCAACCGTGGGGAGTGTGAAAGCCGATTTCATTTCGCCAACCTGTTCGCTGTTGTCGAACCGAAGTGCCGGCCGCTACCGTTCTGCGCGCACCCCGAACGCCAGGCGTCGAAGAACCTGTTTCTCAATTCGGAGCAACTGACAACCGAGGGCGCGATGGCTACCCACCAGGGTGGGATCAAGGGGTGCCACTTTGGAGTGCGGCGGTTTGACGCTCCCCAGGATACGAAAACAGCACCTTGATCTCGCACTAGATGTCCATTTCGTAAGTTGACCGCCAGTCGGCCGTCGCCGCTAGCGGCTCGCTTGCGGGCTGCTGCGCGGGTTCCGCCCGCCTGCGGGCCGCTGGGGGCTGCGACAGCGGGTTCCGCCAGCCAGCGGGCCGCGGGGGGCGGCGCCA
>JBBRLG010000612.1:0-4286 GCA_038231495.1 Gemmatales bacterium
GACAGCCGGACGATCTGCTGCCTGCCGAAAAGGCATCGATTCGGCCCCGAGGGCTTGAGAGCGCACGGAAAAACACGGGTTTCCGTCACTAGCAAAAATCGAGCCGAACACTATTGGGGTCAGGTTCATTTATCGCCCTCATGCCTGCCTGTGGCAATAAATGAACCTGACCCCTTTTCCTCGACGCCAGACCAAAAACGGTCCCCGCTACAGCTTGATCTTGCCCGGCTCGGTCGAAGGGGAGTTCTAGGCGCAACGATGGCGAGGGTCGAGATTGGCGAGGGTCGATTGTTGCCTGTCATGGATGCGTAAGTATTGATCGACAATTGGGTTACGTAAGCTGCGGAAAAGGGGTTTACGCAAAGTTGGGGGGACCCTCGCCATATGTTGATTGGCGTGGCTTACATCGATAAGCATCCATCGACAAAGCCGTACTCGGCACAATTTGAGAGGCGGCGGAAATAAGGTGTGTTGTCATCCGCCGCCAGGCAGGTGAACCCTGTTGTCAGAGCCGCGACCGTAAGGGAGCGGGGAACTCCCACCGCTCCCTTACGGTCGCGGCTCTGAAGACCTTGTTACTGCGCGAGTCTTGAGCGGCCCGAAAGTCACGTCCCGCATTGACGATTTCTGTCCGTAACTTGCACGACAGCGATTGACCCCCGGCAACGCCCACCGACACGCTTTCCCCGTTACCGAACGGTGTTTTGACGCGCAGGTAAGTGCCACGTCGAAAGGGACCGCGCCGGGTGCCCCTGGCTGACAAGCCGCAAGGGGCACCCGGCGCTGAACTTGACGCGGGTAGTCGAAAGCCTGGCAACCCCGCACATGACGTATTTGATTAGCGGGTCCGACCCTTACAGCGTAAGGACTTACGGCGACGAGAGTGCGCAAATTGCGGCCTGGTTCAAACGCGGGTAACACTTGGGGCAGCGCAGGCGGGGCCGGTTGACGCCGCAACTAGTTGTTGAACCAGCACTTCCGGCAGAAACATGCCGGCAGGTGGTGCTGCAAAGTGTTACCCTGGTTCGCCTCCCTTTGAACCATGCCCAAATTGCGCCTGCTACATCTAGTGACAACGGCATGTCACCTCAAAATCCAAGTGAAAAACGACGGTTGGTACCTGTACAAACTACTGGCAGACCCGCTAAACATGTACCAAGAAGCAGGACTTTGACGCACGCAACGTCAATCGGGTTTTTACGTGGGCCATTTTCGGCCACGGGGCGGCAAAGCTCGTTCTCCTCGATCTTTTGGTATGCCGACCGGCTCAACACCGACCGCACATGGGATAGAGTCTCCCCGCCCGCATAGCCGGAGTCCAGGGGCCAAATGACGCTTTCGGCGTTTGGGGCATGCCGGATGTCGGCACTGCCCGACTCAGCCCCGATAAGGCCCCTTGCAGCATCGCCACACGCCCTCTCCGCAGAATGCTCTCACGGCGGCCCCAGGTGCCGCTGAAGCCAGTCGCGCACATCCTGGCACACCCACCCCGACCATCACTTGATTCACTGGCAGTTCATACACGGACAGGCAATCTTCCGGGTCCAAGAACCGTCGCAGGTAGGTGTGGACTTGCTCGGCAGTCCGTAGGTGCAGATGAACCAGACGCCTTCCAGCGGATGGCAGCGGTCCTCGAACCATTCCAGGGCAGCGAAGAAACCGTGGTGGTCCTGTTCCATGCTCCGGTGTAATTCGCAGCAAATGCAGAAACTCGTCATGGCTGGCCTCCTGTTGGGGAATCGGCGACAGGAGTATCTGGTACACTATTTCAAGGGTTGGTTTTGCTGGACAGGCGAGAGCATCGACGGCCTCGACAGGAATTGAGTAAGTTATTGTTAATAAAAGACTTGCGATTTGCATGACGCAAGTTATTGGTATTAAATGAGTTGTGGGGCGACTTGCAAACTGGGGGCAAACAAGGAGGCAAACGGCATTAAACCAAGGGGTGGAGGTAAAACGACAGTAGCCACAAATCGTTGACTTGTGGCTACTTAGTCCAGCGAGGGCGACGGGACTCGAACCCGCAACTTCCGGATCGACAGTCCGGTACTCTAACCAATTGAGCTACGCCCCCAATAGTCTTCTCTCGCAATCCCTTCGGTCTTCTGTCAGCGGGCCTCCGACCCTTCGTCGTTGCACCCCTTTAGGCGATTTTCGGCCGGCTTCCCCGGAGTTCTCTGACATTCTCTGACGGGGCTCCGCAAACCGCGTCGGCCGTTACCGTAGCACTTTTGTACCGCGCGGCGCGCCTCTCGCCAAGGGGGGTTGCTGCGGCGATTGCGCCTTTTGTTCGGTGCCCTCCATCCCAGTCGCAATTCCACGCCCGTCGGCATGGTCTGAACGGCGAACGCGCTAGCGGGCACGGAATGACTTGCCCCGATCTGAAGGTTGTAATCGCGCACCCTCCGCCACACATCTCGGTCGCCCGTCTTCTCGGTGGACGGGCGTGCTGCCGTACCGCGAAGCGGTTCAACAGCAGAGCCGGGGGTCGCGTACTCGCGCACCCCCGGAAAGCAACCCGCCACGCGACGGCCAACCCGGAAAGGTACGCCTGTACAACCCTTTCAGGGTAGATAAAGGGGTTGACAGTCGTCCGGTTCCGGGGGTGCGCGAGTACGCGACCCCCGGCTCGGTTGTTCAACCGCTTCGCGGTACGGAACCATCTCGCGGCGCGAAGTTATCCTGTAGCTTTCACCTATCGAGCCTCGCAAACGGCGTAACCCTACCCTCCCGTTCTTCCCAGTCAGCCCCGTTTACCGAACAAACAGGCATTGCGGCCTTGCTTCCGCTACAATCGCTGCATCGAACATACATCGGGTATGCTCCCCTTCGGCCGGCCGCGTTTTTCCGCGCACAGGAGCCTTATGCGAGCTTTCTCCTCCGTCCTCCGCCGCCCCGCCCTTTTCTCCCTATTTTCTCTCCTCCTACTGACATTTGTCGGCGTCGCCCCATCCGCCGAGCCGCAACGAGGGGGCGGCGGGCCGCCCGAATTCAAACGGCTCGAAATCCGCAACATCGGTCCGGCGGCGGGCGGCCGTGTGGCCCGTGCCTGTGGCGTGCCCGGCGACCCACTCACCTACTACGCGGCCACCGCGGCGGGCGGCGTGTGGAAATCGTCCGACGGCGGCGTCCGCTGGAAACCCGTCTTCGACGACCAGCCCATCGCTTCCATCGGCTCGATTGCCGTCGCCGCGTCCGACACCAACGTCGTCTACGTCGGCAGCGGCGAGGCCAACATCCGCGGCAACGTCCAGCCCGGCAACGGCATCTACAAATCCACCGACGCCGGCAAAACCTGGAAACACGTCTGGAAACAGGACGGCCAGGTCGGCACCATGCTCGTCCACCCCAAGAATCCGGACGTCGCCTACGCGGCAGTGTTCGGCCACGCTTTCGGCCCCAACGACGAGCGCGGCATTTACCGCACCAAGGACGGCGGCAAAACCTGGAAGCGCGTGCTGTTCAAGGACAAGGACACCGGCGCGTCCGACATTTGCTTCGACCCGAACAACCCGCGCATCCTGTTCGCCGGCTTGTGGCAGGCCCGGCGCTTGCCCTGGGACCTGACCAGCGGCGGCCCCGGCAGTGGCCTTTATCGCAGCGACGACGGCGGCGACACCTGGACACAACTGGTCGCGCCGCCCGCGCCCGAATCGGCCGACGCCGCCAAGGACGCCCCCGCCGGTCAGAAGCGGTGCGAGGGGCTGCCCGAAGGTATCTGGGGCAAGGTTTGCCTGGCCGTCGCGCCGTCGGACAGCCGCCGGGTCTACGCCATGATCGAGGCGGAGAAGGGCGGCCTGTTCCGCAGCGACGACGGCGGCGACACCTGGAAACTCGCCAGCGGCGCCCGTGGCATCCGCCAGCGCGCCTGGTACTTCTCGACCATCACCGTCCACCCCAAGAACCCCGACGTGATCTTCTTCCCGCAGGTAGCGATGCTCAAGAGCATCGACGGCGGCAAGACGCTCCAGCGCGTCAAGGGAGCCCACCACGGCGACCACCACGACCTGTGGATCGACCCGAAAAACCCCGACCGCATGATCGACAGCAACGACGGCGGCGTGGACATCAGCACGAACGGCGGCGAGAGCTGGTTCGCGCCGCCGTTACCCATCGCCCAGTTCTACCACGTCGGCGTGGACACGCGCGTCCCCTACCACGTCGCCGGCCCGATGCAGGACATCGGCACCGCCGCGGGGCCGAGCAACAGCCTGGCGGCGGGCGGCATCCGCGTCGCCGACTGGTACGTCCCCGGCGGCGGCGAGACCGGCTTCACCGCCTTCGAC
>JBBRLG010000613.1:0-4279 GCA_038231495.1 Gemmatales bacterium
CCTCCGCGGGGCGTGGGGGTTCGTTCAGCCCGGTGTGTTGCTCCCCTTATAAACGCGGGCCGCGCACGCTCCCGGCTCGCCAAAAAGGTGGTAAGATTTGCCTTGCCTGCCGACTTTTCCTCCTTTAAGCTCCCACATAGCCTTGAGGGTGTGCCGCTCACGCCCGCGCTCCCAGGGCAACTTGAGTCAACACCGTTTCGTGGAGGAGATACCCATGACGCACAACCGGCATTTACTCTGCCTGGCCGCCCTGGCAGCCGCGTTACTCGTTTGCCCGCGCCTTCGGGCCGGTGGCACGGACGACGCCAAACAGCAGCCCACCAACGCGGACATCAAGGCACTGCTCGAAAAATTGAACGAGAAGCTTGGCAACGTCGAAATCGACCTCAAGGCCATGAAATCGCAGCGCGGCCAGGCCGACGCGCGGACGCAGGGGATCGAGGAGCAGTTGCGCATCCTCGGCGACCGGCTGGACGCAATGGAGAAGCGCATCGATCGGCTGCCGGCAAACAGTCGCCAGTCCTTTTTCCAGCCGGCACCGGTACCGTTGGCCCCGCCGATTGGCGCAGGCACCCTTGTGTTGCAAAACACCTGGGGCGATACGGCCACGGTGACGATCAACGATCGCCCCATTTTCGTGCCGCCCTACCAGACGGTCACGCTGTCAAACCAGCCGACCGGCCCTTTCACGTATGATGTGCAGGTAAATGGCTACGGCCGTATCCGCGGGCCGGTGTCGCGCTTCCTGGATAACAACGAACGGATAATGATTTCCGTTTACCCGCTTCCTGCCGTCCGCTGAGACGGGTGCGGCAATGGTCGGAGCCGCGACCGTAAGGGAGCGGTGGGACGAACCGCACCCTTACGGTCGCGGCTCTGACCGTCGCGGCTCTTTCGCCATGCGGGACCGCCATGATTATCACGATCGACGGCCCCGCCGGTGCGGGGAAAAGTACCGTGGCGCGCGTCCTCGCCCGGTCGCTCGGCTTTGAATTCCTGGACACCGGCGCGATGTACCGTGCCGTCGCCCTGGCAGCATTGCAAGCCGCCGTCTCCCTGCGCGACGAGACGGCCCTCGCAGCGTTCGTCCCCACCGTCACGTTGGCCATGTCCGACGGCAAAGTCGTGGTCAACGGCACGGACGTGACCGATGCCATTCGCACCCACGCGGCGGGTGATGCCTCCTCTTTGGTGGCGACCAGTCCGGCGGTGCGCGAGCGGCTGGTGGGCTTGCAAAGGGCCGCGGCGCAGGGCCGCGACATGGTGTGCGAGGGGCGCGACCAGGGCACGGTTGTCTTTCCGGACGCAACCTGTAAATTCTTCCTCACCGCCAACGCCGAGGAGCGGGCGCGCCGCCGCCAGCGCGAGTTGACCGCGCGCGGCGAGGCGATCGATTTTGACACACTGGTTGAGACAATCCGCCGTCGCGACCTCCAGGACGCGACGCGGGCCGTTGGGCCGATGAAAGCGGCACTCGATGCGGTCGCGATCGACAGTACGGGTTTGAGTACCGAACAAGTGGTGCAGCGGATGGAAAGGGAGTTCCAATGTCGGCGGCCGTCCAAATGAAGGTCAGCGAACAAGAGGGTCCGATGCCGGAGTGGCTTTTGCGTTTGTGGTACGAGGGCAATCGCTGTGCGGTCATGGCGGCGATCAGCATGGGTTTCAGCCTGCGTTTCCAGGGGGGCCGCCACATTCCGCGTACCGGCCCCGTTCTGCTGGTGAGCAACCACCAGAGCTTCATCGACCCGCTGGCGATCGGCCTGGCCACGCCCCGGCAACTGTTTTACCTGGCCCGCAAAACCCTTTTCAACCAGCCGCAGTTCGGCGGCTACTTGCGCAGCGTCGGCTGCGTGGCGGTGGACCAGGAGGGTTTTGCCCGCGACGGCATCAAGGCGACCCTCGGCTTACTCAAGGAAGGCAAGGCCGTCCTGGTGTTTCCGGAGGGCGAACGCACCTGGACGGGAGGGATGCAGGCACTCAAACCCGGCATCCACCTGATTATGAAGAAGTCGGCGGTGCCGGTGGTGCCGGTCGGGATCGCCGGGGCTTTCAACGCCTTCCCGCGGACCAAAAAGCTGCCGAAATTGGCGCCGCTGTTTTTGCCGGCAACCAAGGCAACGGTAGCCGTGTCCGTCGGGCCGGCGATGGACCCGCA
Organism: Gemmatales bacterium; assembly: GCA_038231495.1. Taxonomy (GTDB): domain Bacteria; phylum Planctomycetota; class Planctomycetia; order Gemmatales; family Gemmataceae; genus JBBRLG01. The sequence continues at coordinate 2,159 of JBBRLG010000613.1, forward strand.
GGACTACAAGGATTTGCCGCGCGAACAGGTGTTGGAAGTCCTCTTCACCAAGATTCACGAGCAATTCGGCCGCGCCGAACGGTTGCGCCGCAAGCCCGGACAATGGCAAGCTGGCTGACAAATGCCGGTCGCGAGTTGGGCGCGGGGTTGTTACACCTCTTGCTGCCGGCGTGCTGCCACGTCTGCTCGGTGTCGTTGCCGCCGCCGCACGCCCGGCTCTGCGACAGATGTCGAGCCGACATTCTTACCGACCCTTCCCCGTCCTGTCCCCGGTGTGCCAGTACCGTCGGTCCGTTTGTCGTGCCGACCGAGCGTTGCTTGCTGTGTCGCAACGTCTCCTTTGCCTTCGAGCGCGTGCTGCGCCTCGGCCCTTATCAAGGTCGGCTGCAAGAGGTCGTGTTGCGGCTGAAACACCGCACGAACGAAGGCTTGGCGGAAATGCTCGGCGAATGGTGGGTGGACTCGGCTCGAGAGCGCTTTATCGCTCTGGGCGTCGATTGTGTCGTGCCGGTGCCGCTGCACTGGCGGCGCCGCTGGCAACGCGGCTACAACCAGAGTGGGGCGCTCGCCTTCGGATTGGCGACCGGCCTGGGAGTTCCCCTGCACAAATGGTGGGTAAAGCGGATTCGCCATACGGCAGACCAAAAGGCGTTGAGTGCCACGGCCCGAAAAGAGAACGTGCGCGGCGCGTTCCAGGTCCGCCCGACGGCCGCGGTAACGGGCCACTCCATTTTGCTGGTGGACGACGTGATGACCACCGGCGCGACGGCCCACGAGGCGGCGCGGGTCCTGTGTGCCGCCGGCGCGAAGCGCGTGCTCGTGGCCGCCCTGGCCCGCGCCCACGGCTAACCGTCGCCGAGGTTGTCGTCCCACGGGTGCCGTGCCAGAATGAAAGCGTGGCCTGTTTCCTGTCCGGAGTTGGTTGCGCCGATGGCTGACGGCAAGTGGATCGAAAACCTGACCGCCAACACGCCGCTGACCGAAGCGGCGCAACAAGTACTGCTTGCGCGCTTGCAGGTCATCCGCAATTACTTGCCCAAGGTGTTGCACGACGCGGACCAGGATCCCGAATACGTTCACCAGTTGCGCGTCGGCACACGCCGGGCCGACGCGGCCTTGCGCATCTTCGGGCCGTGCTTGCCGGACAAGGTGAGTCGCTCGGCGCGCAAACGGTTGCAGCACATCCGCCGGGCTGCCGGCGTGGCGCGTGACCTCGACGTATTCGCGCTCCATTTGCTGGAACGCCAGCAGAAACAGCCCGACCGCGAACAACCGGGACTGGATTACCTCGTCGGCCACACCCTGGGGCAGCGTACCCGCGCGCAGACGGAGCTGGTTATCGCCGCGCGCAAGGACGGCGGCAGTTTTGAAGACTTCTTGCGCGATCTGATCCTGGCGGTGCGGCCGTCGCCGGATCATTTCCCCAATGCGACGCTGCTCGGCCTGTCGCGCCCCTTGCTCTCGACCCTCGTACACTGCCTGGAGGAGAAGGCCGGGGGCGACCTGACGGACTACCTGCACTTGCACGAAGTTCGCATCGCCGGCAAACGGCTGCGCTACGCGATGGAAGTCTTTGCCTGCTGCTTCGGCCCGGTTTTTCGCCAGTCGTTGTACCCGCGCGTCGAGGAACTGCAAGAAATCCTGGGCGCCGCCAACGACAGCTACGTCGTCGCCGAGCGCATTAAGCAGGTGCGCTTGTACTTGCAAGCCGCGTGGCCCGACGCCATGAAGCGTCTCGCTCCCGGCATCGATGCGACGCTGCAGTTTCATCGCAAGCGCTTACCGGCGGAGCGGCGGCGGTTTGTGCGCTGGTGGAAGCGCTGGCAAGCCGACGGCGTTCATCAGCTCAAACACAGCTTGCTTGCGGGGGCAGTTGTTGATTCACACGTAGGCCCGAAGCCGCGAAATTGATCCCGCAAAAGCTTCGGCGGCTTCGGCGTCGTCCACTAGCCGCGCCGACGTTGCCCGTAACCCTCACGCCTATCGCGCTCTGCGCGGGGAAAGGTGGTTTGACCCGTGCCGAATAGAAGCCGTTCGTATTCCGAGGTGGCGACGGCCTTCGCCACCCTCGCTTGGGTATTATGCCTTGCCATCTCCGGGTCGAGCGCCCGCGACGGCGAA
>JBBRLG010000614.1:0-4271 GCA_038231495.1 Gemmatales bacterium
CGAGCGACGGACGACCGTCCGCCGCTCGCCGTAAACTTCTGCGGTAGGCAGACGGTGACGCCCATTGGTTTGCGCCGCCGTGGTATCGTTAGCGATTATTGTGGCCGAATCTTCTGGACCACGCGCGCCGCCGTGCTGGAGCGCCTGGCCACCGACGAGGCGGTACCCACCGGAGCAGGTTTACGGCGGCTGCGCGCGATCAAAGTGCTAGAACGAGTGAATAGCCCGACCGCGCGCGGGTTGTTTAAAGAATTGAGTGAGGGGGCACCGGCGGCGCGCTCGACGGGCGAGGCCAAGGCGGCGCTCACCCGGTGTGCCGCTTGCGGCGTTGCGGCCCCCGCAAAGCCGCAAGCGGCGGACCCACGATGAACTCCTGAGAAAGGAATACTCATGCCCCCCTGGCACCGACGGCTCCCCGTGTTGCTGCTCGGCCTTGGCCTCCTCAGCTTCGGCGCGGTCGTCGCGCCCCTGCTTGCAACGCGCGCGCCGGCAGCGACACAACCGACGGACCCCGACCTGGAGGCGTTGCCCGCCGGTGCGGTCGCGCGGCTCGGCAGCTTGCGCTTCCGGCACGGGAATCAGATTGCCTCCGTCGCCCTGTCGTCGGACGGCAAGCTGGTGGCCACCGGCGGCGGTTACGGGATTCCCAAACAGGTCGGCCGCCACGGTTGGCAAACACACAGCGATCAGCGGCTTTGCCTGTGGGAGGCCGCGACCGGGAAGCTGGTGCGCGAAATCAAGGCTCCCACGGGCATGGTTTCCGGCCTCGCCTTTTCGGCGGACGGCAAGACGCTCGCGGTCGGTTGCGGCGGCGGCAAGCTGTGTTTCTGCGACGTGGACACGGGCACCTTTGGGCCGACCTTCGCGGGCCACGGACGTCAGATCGCCTCGGTGCGGTATCTCGCGCACGACAAGAAGGTTGCCGTTGTCTCCGCCGACGGCAACGTGGGCCTGTTTGCGGTCGGCTCGGGCGAACGGCTGGGGGAATGGAAGCCCTTTGCCGGCGAGCCGCCGCTCCTGGCACGCGGCTTCCCGGCGGAGCAGTTGCAGGCGTCGGACCTTTCGCCCGACGGCACGGTCGTCGCCTTCCTCTATAGCCGCTATGAAATGGACCCGACGGGGCAGTGGCCGGAAGAACAGAACGGCCTCTTGCGGGTCTTCGACGCCGCCTCGGGAAAGCAAATTGCCGTGACCGACCAACTCCCGACCGGCACCCGGTCCCTGGCTTTCGCGCCGGACGGTAAAACCCTGGTGACGGTCGGTGCCGGCATCCATTTTTGGGACACGGTGACCTGGACGAAAGTGCGCGAGTTGAGCGTCGAGCCTCGGCAGAACGGCAACACGCTGCTGTTTTCCCCCGACGGCAAGTTGCTCGCCCTGACGGACGGCAACAGCGACACGTTAAACGTGTGGGATGTCGCCAGGGGCAAGGAAATTTACAAGATACCCGTGGAGCGGTCCGTGGGGATGTTTTTCGGTACCGGCCGTCCGCCCCTCGCCTTCTCCGCGGACGGCAAACGGCTCGCGGCAGGGCCCGTAGGCCGGGTGCGCGTGTGGGACGCCGCCACCGGCAAGGAGATGGCGGGGTTGGCGGGCCACCGGTCCAGTGTCAACTCGCTGTCCTACTCTTCGGACGGCCGCGAGCTGAGCAGCCGTTGCAGCAACTTGCTATGCCGCTGGGACGCGGCGACCGGCAAGGAGACCGGCCGGGTGGAATTGTCCGCCCCCGGCACGCCCAAGCTGGACCGCGTCCTCGACATCAGCCCCGACGGCAAGACCTGCGCTTGCCAGGCTGCGGGCACAGTACCCGAGTTGCGCGATCCGGCGACCGGCAAGGTGCTCGCGCCCCTGGAATGGGACGGTAAACAGGAGGCGCAACGCGGCCTCTTTTCGGCCGACAACCGGCGGCTGTTCCTGCTGACGCCGACGCCCCAGGCCGACGACAAAAGCGAGGCCCGTTTTTTTGACGTGCGGACGGGTAAAGTCGTCGGCCGGTTAATCGTTCCGCGTTGGCTGTCGGCGCACACGCTGTCCGCCGACGGCAAGACCTTTGTCTGGGCGGGTGAGAACGGCGTACTGAACGTCGCGGACGTTGCGACCGGCAAAGTCCTCCATAGCCTGGGGAAGGAAGACCGGTCGCGCAGCGTCCACGAGACGCAGACCGCCCTTTCGCCCGACGGGGAGTTTGTGGCCTGGTCGGTTGGACCGGCGAACGGGGCGAATGACGACGAATCGACCTGCCCCGTGCGCGTGTTTCACGTCAAGACGGGCCGGCTGGTCGGAACCTGGCTCGTGCCGCGGCTCGACAACGGCAGCGACAAGGTCGTCGGCCTGGCCTTCGCGCCGGACGGCCATTGCCTGGCCACGGTGCAGGAAGGCGAGACTGCGGTCCGGGTGTGGGAGATCAGGTCCGGCCAGGAGCGCCGCCGGTTCGTGGGCCACAAGGATTGGGCGTTGTCGGTCGCCTTCGCGCCGGACGGCACGCGGCTGGCGTCCGGCGGCAAGGACGGCACCGTCCTGGTCTGGGACCTCCGCGGTCCGAAGAAAGGTGCAACGACGGACAAGGAATTGGCCGTCGCCTGGGACGGCCTGGCCGCCGCCGACGGCGCGCAGGCGGACAGGGCGATAGGGGCGCTGGTGACGGCGCCGGAGCCGGGTGTCGGCCTTTTGCGCACCCGGCTGCAACCGGTCGCGGCGGCCGAGCCGGCCCGCGTGGCCCGGCTTATCGCCGACCTCGACAACGACGATTTCGCCCGCCGCGACGGGGCGGCCGCGGCGTTGGAAGCGCTGGAAGGCCCGGTGGCCCCGGCCTTGCGCGCGGCGCTGCGCGGCGACCCGTCGGCCGAGGCCCGGCGTCGCCTGGAGGCGGTGCTGGAGCGCCTGGCCACCGACGAGGCCGTGCCCGGCGGACAAGGGTTACGGCGGCTGCGCGCGATTGAAGTGTTGGAACGGATTAACAGCCCGGCCGCGCGCGATTTGCTCAAAGCACTGAGTGAAGGAGCGCCGGCGGCGCGCTCGACGGGCGAGGCCAAGGCGGCGCTGGCAAGGTCCGCCGCTCGTGGCTGAGCGCTCCGCAAAGCCGCCAGCGGCACACCGTTGATCGCCTTCATTTGCTTCTTCCCCAAACCGTGATCTACACTTCGTTTGCTCGAACGTTTCATTCCTGGCGTCGCCGCGAAATTGAACTTCCCCTTCGAGGTACTTTCGCTTATGGCTGCTGGACCCTCCTCCAGCGGTCTGTCGCTGCCGGCGCGTCGCGCGCCGTCGGGCGCGGCACCGGACGAACCGCCGTTGATCCCGCACGAGGCGAAGGAAAAGACAAGCACGACGTGCCGCGGGCGCTGAAGTTGATTCCGGGTCTGTTAGAATGGTGGCGGCCGCGCATCGAGCCTTACGCCCCAGAATGACCCGCGGGTCCACGCATGAAATCCCTGACCGAATACTTGACCTTCGCCGTCCCGTCGCGCATGGACTTCGTGAACATCACGGACCAAGTCGCCGACTGCGTCCGCCGCAGCGGCGTGCAGGAAGGTCTCGTCCTGGTGAACGCGATGCACATTACTGCGAGCGTCTTCATCAACGACGACGAACCGGGCCTGCACGCGGACTACAAAAAGTGGCTGGAAGGCCTGGCCCCTTTCGACGCGTCGCCGCAAAAATACCACCACAACCGCACCGGCGAGGACAACGCCGACGCCCACCTGAAGCGCCAGGTCATGGGCCGTGAGGTCGTCGTCGCGATCACGAAAGGCAAGCTCGACTTCGGCCCGTGGGAGCAAATCTTCTACGGCGAGTTCGACGGCAACCGGGCCAAGCGGGTGTTGGTGAAGGTCATCGGGGAATAGAAAACGGGCGTCGAGTTTCGAGGTGCAGCATGTCAACCGTAACGATTGAGGAAGCCCAGGCACACTTGCCGGAATTGATCGAGCAACTTCAGCCGGGCGAGGCGATTATCATTACCTCCCACGGCATTCCCGTAGCCCAGGTAAAGAAGGCGGAGCGGACTTCGTGGCCGTGTGAGGCCGGCACCGCCAAGGATCGGTCGTTTTGGATGGCGCCGGATTTTGACGCCCCGCTTGACGATTTCAAGGAATACATGGAATGACGCTCTTGCTGGATACGCACACGGTCCGGGTCCATTCCCAAAAAGGGGTGATACGAATCGCGACAGACGATACCATAGGCTGCGTCTGAAATGCCACAAAAGGGATCAGCTTTTCCGCACGGAGGACGGCAGCTATGGAGGTTCGCTTGGAAAGCAAGACAGGTAC
>JBBRLG010000615.1:0-4269 GCA_038231495.1 Gemmatales bacterium
ATTACCACACACGCTATGTCACGCCCGACGTTTAGGACCGCGGGGGGCGGCCCAATTTGAGCAAGCCTTATGGGCGTGCCGGGAGCGTACGCGACCGGAGTAGTTTCCAAGCCAAACTCCGGTCGCTTACGCTCCCGGCTCGCCCTTACGGCTTGCTCAAATTGGGCCGCAACCCGCGGTCGTAAACGTCGGTCGTCACATAGCGTGTGTGGTAATTCTGCCAATCCTTGGGGAAGCGCCGGTAGACCGGGTCTTCCTGCAAGCGACCGGGCGGCGTCACATACGTCTTGATGTCGTGAGCCGGCAGCGGCAACACCGTCTTGGAGAAGCGGGTATTGAGGTCGCCGTCCTTGGCCCAACCGTCGCACGCCCACACGAAATCGCGCTGCCAACCGGACGGCGGCCCTTCCGGCACCGGGAAGCGGAATGCGATCTCGTCGCCCCCGTTCATGATAACGTAACGGTCGTCCACCTGGGCGAGCAGTTCGCGCACGTCGCCGAAGCGCGTGTAATAACCGATGAGATCGCGCCAGTGCTGCGAATGGCGGATGACGCGGTCGTAGTGCGGCACCTCCGGCGAACTTTTGTCGGCCTGCGTCATTTCCAGGATGCCGCGGAATTGCAAGTCGGCGACCGTCGGCGCGAGCCATTGCTGGTGCGCCTTGCCGGCGTCGCGGCCGCGCGCGTAGGCCAGCGAGTCCCAGTAGATTTCCATGTTCGTTCGCAGCCGGAAGCGGCGCGTCACGCCCGGCCCGGTGATGCCGTCGAGGCGAATCAGGATGGTCTTGTCCTTGCCGGAGGGGAAACCGAGCGCGGGCGCGCCGACGGTCCAACCGCCCTTACCGTCGGGCACTTCCAGCACCAAGCCGCGCGGCTTGTCGTTAGTCCCCTTGTCCAAAGCCCAGTTGATCGAGCTGTCGGTCGGGTGGACCCAGCCGCGGGCGAGGAGCCACAGCGGCCCGTCGGTCGGTGCGTCGTCGCCCAAATCCACCTCGACCCAGTGGTCGCGCGTCACGCCCTGGAACCGGCCACGGCCAAAGGTGTCGAGGTAACGACCGTCGGTCGCGCGGACAATTTCAGTCACGTCCGCACCGTTGTCGTCCCAGGCGTGGGCCACCGGCCGCGGCGTGTCGGTTACGAAGACCTGCGGCGTGGCGGGCGTCAGGAAGAACCGCTCGTCCACGAAGACTTCCGTGTCGGCCGGGTGGTCCACGACCATGAGCGCCATGTAGTCGTAGTAGTGCGTCTCCCACAGGTTGGCCGTGACGCGCAGGTCATAATAGCCGTCGCGCGGCACGAGTTGGTCGCCGCGGATTTTCACCCAGTCGGTGGTTTGCAAGAAGCCGCCCTTGTCCTGGGCGTTGATGTACATGCCCAGCGGCGTGCTCCACATGAAGTCGGTGACGAACGCCATTTGTTGGCCGTCCCAGGCGAACAGGAACGGGCACGACCCCTTAAGCCGCTGCTCGGCCTCCACCACCTGGTCGGTTTTTTGGTCGAACTCCGCCTGGAAGGTGCCGTTGGGCCAGAGAACGCGCACCACGTCGGGCTTGGTGCGCTCGCCGAGGCCGAAATGGACCTGGGGCGCGGTGATGAGGCGCTTTTGCACCAGGGTGCCGGAACGAGCCTCGACCTCACCGCCAAGCGCGAACGTGTTGATCCGGTTGTCGCCGATAACGGCTTCCTTGGCGGTGGCGTGCGGCCGGACTACTTGCCAGTGGTAGGCCTTGGTGCCCTTGTTCACCAACCGCACCGGTTGGCCCGCGCCGGACAGGCCGAGCAGGTCGAGCCGGCCATTGTCGGTCAGACCGGCCACCGCGGCGATGCCGGCGGGCAGGGGCGCGGGCAAGAGGCTAAACTTCCCACCGCCCTCGCCGAGCCACACACGCCCGCCCGCCGGCGCGGCGACAATTAGGTCCAGGGCACCGTTGTTATCCACGTCCGCCGCCCACAATTGCACAACACCGGGGTCGAGCTTCTCCGGCAGGTCGGCCCACTTGACCAGTTCCGCAACCTCCCAGCCCTGGCCTTTGTCCTTGTCGGTCAGCCGGAGGATCGCGCCGTCGTCGCGCAAGGCCAGCAGGTCAAATGCGCCAGCGTCGGTGATGTCGGCCGCCGTGACGGCCAGGAACCGGCCCCCGTTAGCGGGCAACGTGCGGCGCTTGAACTGTCCGGAACGCTCGTTGGCGAAGACGTGCAGTTTGCCCTGCGCGTCGAGGAAGGCGGCGTCGGGTGCGCCGTCGTTGTCGAAGTCGGCCCAGGCGAACGCGCGCACATTTTCGACGCCGGGAAAGGGCTGCATCGCCTTGTAGGTGCCGTCGCGGTTGTTGCGCAGGACGACGACGGGGCCCGTGCGCGGAGCCAGGATCACGTCGAGATCGCCGTCCATGTCGATGTCAACGGCCCAGGCGCCGTAGTAGTCGCCGCCGAGGATTTCCGGCGTCAGACCCGTTTTGGCCGTGACATCGCTAAAGCCGCCATTGGCGTCCTGCTGCAAGAAGCGCAGACCGCCCGCGCCGGCGAGCAGTAGGTCGGTGCGGTAATCGTTGTTCCAGTCGAGGGCGACGACTCCGCGTGCCGAGGGCGCAACGGCCTTCGGACCGCCGGGGAACGGCAGGGCCGGACCGTCGGCGTCGGCCCGGCGCAACTCGCGGCCGTTGGCCACGAAGACGGCCGGTTGTCCCGTCCCGTCCAGGAACACAGTCCAGACGCCTTCCCAACGCGCGGCGTCGAGCTTGGGCGCTGCCCAGCCGTCGGCCTGTGCGGTAAACGTGATCTCCAAATCCGGCGGTGCGGGCGACGGGCGCGGTGGTGCCATTTTGACAAAGCGGTAGAGGGGCCGGCCGACATAACCGGGGTTCGGCTCCAGGACGCGCTGGCTTCGCGTGTAGCCTCGTTCACCCTTTAACTGGTTGTCGAGGTCGATGAGTTCAAAGGGGACCTGTCCGGGTAAAGCGCCCTCGGCAGCTTTCTCCACCTCATCGAGTTGCCGGCGTGCCTCGGCGGACCAGTCCGGCGCGAGCTTGCGGTAGCGGGCGAGGGTGTCCTTGAGGGCGGGGAGGTCTTTCCGGTTGACCGCTGCAATCGCGCGCTGCCGCAACAACCACAGGTTATTCGGCTCGATTTGCAGGCAATCCTCCAGCAGCCGCTGGTACTCCGCCGGCGCGTCCGGTCCACCCGCCTGATTGACCGTTTGGGCCAGGGCGTATTTCGACGCCAAATCTTTCGGGTCGGCGGCAATCGCCTTGCGGTAGTGAACTGCGGCGGCGTCGAAACGATTCTGCTTCTGGTCGAGCAGTCCCAGGAGCGCCTCGATCTCCGCATCCTCCGGAGCCAGGGCGTTCGCCTTCTTCAAGTCGGCGGCGGCCTTGTCCGGTTGGTTCAGGCGCAGGTACATCAGCCCGCGGTTGGCCCACGCCGCCGGCTCCTGCGGCACCTGAGCGATCGCCCGGTCGAATTGCGGCTGGGCCAGGTCGGTCTTGTCCGCGTCCAGCGCCGCCACGCCCACCTGGAACGTCTCGACGAACTCCTCGTACTGCGCCGTCCCCTGCGTCGGCAGGCTCGGCGGGCGGTTCAACAGCATGTACGTGCCGACGCCCAGGGCGATGACGACGAGGACAAAGACGGCCAGGCCGGTGACTAGCCGGGTACGCGGAGTTTGGGACATGCGGCACCAACTGATAAGGGGGGGATCAAAAAGCATCCTACCCGGAGCGGACACCCTGTCAAGCGCGGGGCGCGGCGCGCTAACCCCTGGTTCTACGCCGCGAGTCACGGCTTCGCCCATCGAGAAAAGGCAACGCTATTAGAACGGGTGAGGCAAAACATTCGGGAGTAAGATTTGCCGGGCGAGCGTCGAGGTGTAAGCCCGACGTGAAGGACTCCAAATCCACGTTGGGCTGTGGCACCCGGCCAGTGGTGGGCTACGAGCGACCCCTTTGGATGACGACCGGGCCGGTCCGACCCGAGCCACGCCAATCAACATATGGCGAGGGTCGAACCGCTTTGGCGCAAACGCTCTGCGCTAGGCAACCGTAAACCATTTATCAGTATGCTGTTACGCATCAGCACCGACGCCGGATCGACCCTCGCCAATCTCGACCCTCGCCACGAAAAAGGCCACCCTTGCCAACGGAAAAGCGGTTGCCGTAGCCGCAATCGGGGGGGGGGGGGGGGGGTAGCCGCCCCGGAGAAAAAAACAGGCGCCGGGGGGGGGGAGGCCGCGGGGCCCAGACGCCCCCCAAAAAAGAAACAGGGGTTGTTGATTGG
>JBBRLG010000616.1:0-4231 GCA_038231495.1 Gemmatales bacterium
ACACACCTCTCTTATGCGGCGGCGGTCGTCGCTCTACCCCGCCGTGGCGGGGGCTACAAACACCGGCGCCTCACCCCCCCCGACGCTCGCCTTCGCATCCTCTTTCTCACCCGGCGGTTGAGGCCGCTCCGCAACTCATAGTATAGAGTCTGCACGTTGTCCTGAACAGCCGCTACGCCCGGCCACTTCCGGTTGCGTCCGCGAAGGCCGATCTGCGTACAATATACAGGAGGCGCACGACGCGCCGCTCCTAATTCTCCCGGCTTGCAGCAAGGGTCCACCATGAGCACTTCGCCGCCGACCGAACGCGACCAGCAGAGTTTCGCCGAGACGGCCCTGCGCCTCAGCGGCAAGTCGGAGGAGGAAGCCCGCCGCACCGGCGCACTCGACAAGGCCGACGAGCAAGTCGAGAGCCTCTTTAAGCCCCAATACCGCACCGAAAACAGCCCCGTCCACAAGGCGGTCTGGGACGGTGCCGTGCCGTTCGACCTGTTCCAGTCGCCCGCCCTGCCGTCGTCGGCCCCCGCGGATACGACGATGGACAAGTCCTATGAGATTGTCCGCCGGCACCGCGCCGACGGTACGATCGACGACGACAAGGGCAAAGTGGCGCCGGCTGTGTTGCGCGAGTTGGGCGACGCCGGCTATTGGGGTCTCCTCATCGAGCCTAAGTACGGCGGCCAGGGCGTGCCGTTCCAGCGCTTTACCAGCTTTCTGACGAAGATGGCGACGCAGGACGCGATGATCGCCGGCATGGCGTCGATCCACGGCTGCATCGGCGCGGTCGATCCGGTGCGCACTTTCGGCACCCCCGAACAGAAGGAACGCTTCCTGCCCAAGCTCGCCAGCGGCCAGGCACTGTCGGGCTTCGCCTTGACCGAACCGGGGGCCGGTAGCGACCTGACCGCCCTCAAGACGACGGCCACGCTGGAGGGCGACGATTACATCGTCAACGGCGAGAAGCTGTTCATCACCAACGCGATTCCGGGCCGCACGGTCGGCCTGGTCGTGTTGATCGACGGCAAGCCCGCCGTCCTCGTCGCCGACCTGCCGCCGCAAGAGAACGAGCATTTCGCCGTGGTGCCGTATGGCATCTACGCGCTGCGGCAGGCGTACAACAACGGCTTGCGTTTCCACAATTTCCGCGTGCCGAAAAGCAATCTGCTCAAGCCGGTCCAGGGCGACGGCCTGACGATCGCATACCACGGCTTGAACCTCGGCCGGCTGTCGCTGTGCGCCGGGGCGTCGGGCAGTATGCGCGTCATGCTGGCAAATCTGCTGCCGTGGGCCGACTTCCGCCGCACTTACGGCCAGGCGATCAAGACTCGCGAGCTGGTCAAACGCCGGCTGGCCCGGCTCGCGGCGTTGATCGCGGGTTCCGACGCGCTGGTGGCGTGGGGTTCGTGGCTCATCGACCAGGGCTACCGCGGCGAGATGGAGTGCATCATCGCCAAAATCTTCGGCAGCGAGGCGATGAAGGAAGCCGCCATCGAGCTGTTCATGAAGACGCACGGCGGTCGCTCGTTCCTGAAGGGCCACACGTTCGGCGACAACGTGTACGACTTCCTGGCCCCGTGCATCTACGAGGGCGAGGGCGAAATCCTGGGCCTGGCGTTCTTCAAGTCGCTCATCAAGGAGCACGGCAAGGAGTTCTTCGAGCCGATCGGCAAGGCGCTGCAAGCCCATGGCATCAAGGATTTCAGCATGGCGAACCCGTTGCACCTGTGGAAGCTGCGCAAGGAGATGGGCGCGTACGCCAAGTGGAAGCTGGGCCTGGGCCGCAAGTCCGCGGGCGGCGCAGCGCAGTCGGTGCCGAACCTCGACGCCCGCCTGGCGGCGCATGTGCAGTTCGCGCAAGACGCCTTCCGCCGGCTGCCGGACGAGATCAGCGGCACGATGGTCAAGCATCAGTTGAAGTTGGCCGACCGCCAGTGCCGCATGGCCGAGTTGTCGAGCCGGATTCAGGACGTGGTGACGATCCTGGTAACGGCGCTTTGGGCGCACCGGCAAGCTAACGAAGTGTCCATCGCCTCGGCTGACATTTTGTGTCAGGATTTGCGCCGCAAGCTAAACGGCGAACGGCCGAGCGACCGTTATTTCAAGGACGTGGGCCAGCTCGCCGACCTGATCCTGTCTGGCGGCTTTGAAGCCATCGCGGGGGTGCCGCACTCCGAGATCATGATGAAGTATTAGGGTCTTGCCGCTTGCGGCTTTGCGGGAGGTGCAAAGCCGCAAGCGGCATCCGGGAGCGCGGGGGCATATAGCGTTTTCTGAGTTCAACGTCGCACCAGCCGCCGCGGCAGGTGCGTTGGGTGTTCGGCGGCGAAGGGGGCCGGATGGAGTCAGAAACCATCGAGAACGTTCTCGCTCGCATCGCGGACCGACCCGCGGATGCCGAATTGTTCCAGCGTCTCGGCCAGGCATACCTTAAGACGGGCCGGCTGGATGAGGCCCGCCTGGCTTACGAGCGGTCCCTCGAACTCGAACCCGGCGACCCGTTCACCCACCTGTACCTGGGCAACTGGTTCTACGGTCGCCGGATGTACCCGGAGGCGCTGGCCCGGTTCCAGCACGCGGCCACGTTGATGCCCCATGAGGCGGTCGTCTTCTGGTGCCAAGGGGACGCCTATCGAGATCAGGGCCGGTTCGACTTGGCCCAGGTAGCCTACGATGCGGCCGTCCGCGCTGACCCCGACGACCTCCAAGCCCAGCAAAAGCTGGCGCAGTGGCATCAGTATCGCAAGGGAACTGGCGATCAGACGCCAGCGATGATCGATGCGGCCTACCGCAACGACCACGCCGCAACTACTGTCTTGCTGGCCGAGCGGTGGCTTCGGGACCATCCGGACGACCTCTGGATCATCCACAAATACGCCGCCATGCTCTATCAAATGACCCGGTACGACGAGGCCATCCAGGTCTGCGTTGATGCCATCGCGCGGTTCCCAGACTCCCGCTGGGGCCTGTACAACCAAGTGGGGCACCTGCACCGTTACCGGGGGAACTTCGCGGACGCGGAACTGTGGTATCAGAAGGCGAAGGACGAAGACCCGGAGGAAGCCGCCAGTTACATCTTCCTAGGTGCCGTCCAGGCCCGGCAGGGCAAGTTAAAAGAGGCTGAGGCCACTCACCGCGCAGCGACCCGATGCGCGGACGGCTGTATCGACGAGGCGCATCACAACCTCGGCCTCGTCCTCCGCGGCCAGGGGCGGCTGGCCGAGTCCGTCGGGTGCTTCCGCAAAGCTATCGAACTTTGTCCGACCTACGCAGATGCAATCGAGGCGTTGGCAGACGTCGAAAGCGCTCTGGCTCTGTCCAGAGGAGACGGTGCCTGACCAATCCGCTGCGGTGAAGGCTACACTGAGCCGCCGAACCCCGCGTGGCACCCGACCCGCGGCAGCATCAGGGTTTTGGCGGCGCATACGCCCGGTGGCCGCCGCTGGCGTAGGGGCACAAAGGCGTCAAGTTCCATTTATCGTCATCAATAAATGAACCTGACCCCTTTGTGTGACTTGAACCTGACCCCTTTGTGTGACTCCGGACAAAACGAGGCCTGTCCTCTCCTCTTTTATTTCTAAGATTCTACGTCTACGGGTAGCGTAGTATCAGGCGCTACTTCAATTTGTTCTTCAAAAATAGTACGGCGTACTTTCCGGAAAATAGAATACACTGCCACACGATGATTGCCAGCGGAAATTGTTACTCGAACCTCACTGGTGCCGACATCCCAATCAGCGACTCGTTTGCCGTCAAGTTCCACCCACGCCTGCACCCCTGGGATCACCGCAGCTTTCGTTTTCAGGACCAGAGTACCATCTGGTCGTTTCGGCAATTGCAGGTCTGCATCACCAATTTGGTCAGCCCCGCTTTTGCCCATTTTGAAAGAAGTGAAATAATTGGCCGATTGCGGAGCGCCGTTCATTTCCTTGCCTTTGTACACGTCCACTTGAAAACTTCTATACTTCACGCGGTTATGATTGGCTCATCTTCAAAGGTCTGGAAGTTGAGCGTTAACAACGTATCTACCTTGGGTTTATGTATTGTGTGGAGGTCGCTCAGGCAATCATCAATCGCTGCCGTGAATCCGTCCTACGTCGCCAGGTATTTGGAAGCCAAGCACTCCTTCTTGACGAACTTCCACAGGCGTTCGATCAGGTTTAGGTTGGGCGCATAACTGGGCAGAAACAGCAGTTCGACTTTCAGGGAGCGGGCCAACGACTGCACGAGTTCG
>JBBRLG010000617.1:0-4230 GCA_038231495.1 Gemmatales bacterium
CGATCTGCGCCGGGCCCTTCACGCTGGTCGAGCGGGTGGCGCAGGACCATATCACCCTCAAACGCGTCCCCGGCTATTGGGACGCCGCCCGTGTGCATCTCGATGGCGTCGAGTTCAAGATCATGACGGATTCGACGGTGCGCCTGGTCAATCTGCGGTCTGGGCAGATGGACGTCGCGAACCGGCTTGCGGCGACCGACGTGCCGGCCGAGACCGTGCGCCAATTGCGCAACCTCAAAGATACCAAGCTCGACGAGCGCATCGCCGAGGTCTGGGGCATCGTCCGCACCACGCCGGCGGATCGACTGAAGATCATCGCCGACTGGAAGAAGAAGTTGAACGCCCCCGCGCCGCCGTCCGACCTGGCGCTGGGCCGGGCCATGTTCGCCAAGACGTGCCAGCAGTGCCACACGCTGTACAGCATCGGCGGCAAGGTCGGTCCCGACATCACCGGCTCCAACCGCGCGAACCTCGACTACCTGCTCGAAAACATCCTCGACCCGAGCGCCGTCATCCCCAACGATTACAAGGCGACGCTCATCAACCTCAAGAACGGCCGTGTCATCACCGGCATCGTCCGCGGCGAAACGCCCCAGGCGGTCACCGTCCTCACGGCCACCGAGACGCTGACCGTCCCGGTGAAAGAAATCGACATGCGCACGGTGAGCGACGTGTCGATGATGCCGGACGACGTGCTCAAGCCGCTGAGCGAGACGGAAATCCGCGCCCTCGTCGCCTACCTGCGCAGCCCGGCGCAAGCTCCCATCCTGGCGACGGCGGACAACGCCAAGGACCTGTTCAACGGCAAGGACCTGACCGGCTGGGACGGCGACCCGAAACTGTGGAGCGTCAAGGACGGCGAGATCGTCGGCAAGAGTCCCGGCCTCATGAAGAACGAGTTCCTGAAAAGCCAGATGATCGCCGAGGATTTCAAGCTGACGATCAAGGTGAAGCTGGTGCCGAACAAGGAGAACAGCGGCGTGCAGTTCCGCAGCGAGGCGTTGCCGGACGGCGAGATGAAGGGTCCGCAGGCGGATGTCGGCGCGGGTTGGTGGGGCAAGATTTACGAAGAGAGCGGCCGCGGCATCCTCTCGGACAACAAGGCCGGCGAAAAGGTCGTGAAGGTGGACGATTGGAACGAGTACGTCATCGTCGCCGAGGGTGGCCACATCAAGACGTACATCAATGGCGAGTTGTGCGTTGATCTGGACGACGCGAAGGTCTCGCGTCGCGGCATCTTCGGGTTGCAAATCCACTCCGGCGGGCCGATGGAGGTGCGCTTCAAGGACGTGAAGCTGGAGGTGCTGCCGCCGCGCAAGTAGCAACCGATGCCCGGTGCCCTTGTCCTGTTGCACCGATTATAAGGACTGCTGCCCGAGGGCAAGGCAGCGTGTGATACAAAAGAGGGTGGAACCCAGAAACCCACGAACAGGAGACGACCATGCAAACGACGATGGCGGTGGAAGACCTCACCGTAAGCCTGCCGGAGTTGATCGCCAAGCTGTCACCGGGGGACGAAATTATCCTGACCCGCGACCACAAGCCGGTCGCCAAGCTGATCGGTGAGAAGCAAGTCGAGCGGAAGCGCCGCGAACCGGGGAACTGCAAAGGGCTGATAACGTTGGCGGTGGAAGACGACGAACACTTGGAGCATTTCGCGGAGTACCTGCCGTGAGGCTATTGCTCGCCCCGCAAAACCCACCAACAGGAGCAGACCATGCAAACGACGATGGCAGTGGAAGACATCACCGTCAGCTTGCCGGAGTTGATCGACAAGCTGTCGCCGGGAGACGAAATTATCCTGACCCGGGATCACAAGCCAGTCGCCAAGCTGGTTGGTGAGCAGCCGAAGCCGGCCAAACCGCCTCGTCCTGGTCCTGGGTTGGGCAAGGGCATGATCACCATCGTCGCAGACGATGATGACCATCTGAAAGACTTTGCGGAATACATGCCATGAGGTTGCTGCTTGATACGCACGCCTTGTACTGGTACATCGAAGGCGACCCGCAGTTGAGCGGATTGGCACGAACACTAATTGAAGACAGCGCAAACGAAGTGTTCATTAGCCCTGCGTCTTACTGGGAGATTGCGATCAAGGCGAGCATCGGCAAATGGGTTCTGAACCGGCCGTATGAAGACTTCATCGACCTTTGCCTAAATCGATACGGATTTCAGATTTTGCCAATTCTTCCGGCACACACGGCTCGGCTGATCCACTTGCCTTTACCGCCGAAACACAAAGACCCGTTCGACCGGCTCATTGTCGCGCAGGCGATCTTTGAGCAAATGGCCGTCGTCAGCTCCGACACCCAGTTGGACAACTACCCCGTGACCAGGCTTTGGTAAACGCCCGTGGGCGGCGACCCGATGTGGCGGAGGCTGCATGGCAAAAATGAACCCCGTGAACCGCTACGTCGCCTTTCTCCGCGGCATTAACGTCGGCGGCCACCGGGTCAAAATGGACCAACTCCGCGACCTCTTCACGGCCCTCAAGTTCGCCAACGTTTCAACCTTCATTGCCAGCGGCAACGTGATCTTCGACACGCCGGACACGGACGCCGCAGCGCTTGAGACACGGATCGAGACCCACCTCAAACACGCGCTCGGCTACGCGGTCGATACGTTCGTTCGCACGCCGACCCAACTCGCGGTCGTTGCGGCCTTCCAACCGTTTGCGACGGAGGAACTCGAAGCAGCCGGCCACACGCTGCACGTCGGCTTTCTGCGCGGGCCTCTTGGCGATGCGGCTGGCAAGAAGCTCCTGTCCTTCCGAACGGCGATGGATGATTTTCGAGTGAATAGCTGTGAAATTTATTGGCTCTGCCGCGGCAAGACCACCGATTCGCGGGTTTCGTGGCCGCTCGTGACGAAGACGGTCGCGGTGCCTTCGACGATGCGCAACGTGACGACGAGACGGAAACTTGCCGCCTTGTACCCGGTTGGGTAATCGAGCCTGATGCCGTCGCCTTTTTCGTCCCCTAGAGTAGTCGGTGGCGGGGTGGTCCTCGTCTTAACTATAGGGCCGAGTGGCTGCCGGGCGTCCGGCCTGTCGCCGCGGGTGCCCCGAGCCTTGAAAGGAGCCACGACCATGACCTGCCGTCCCCTCCGTGCCGTGCGCGTCGCGACCTGCCTGGCCACCTTCGCCCTTTGCCTTCTGGGTACGACGCCCCGCGCGCACGGCCTCGCGACTGAGCATTTCGGCAACGACGCAATTGGGACTGGCTGGAACCTCGGCCAACCCGTACTCGACCTGGCCAACCTCAAGAGCCGTTTCTATTGGTACGAGGTCAACGGCAACCCCACGTTTTATTACCAGGGCAACACCGACGCCCTCAACGAGGCTCTCAAGAAGTTCGCCGCCCTCGACGGCACCACCCGCGAGGTGATCTTTTTGCCGGGGCCGGGCGAGGGGCACAACCTGGGCGGAGAAAAGCGCTTCGCTTACGATTGGTGGGTCAATACACCCGCCGGGCTGCACCGCGAGGGGCCGCCGACGATGACCGTTTACGTTGGTGCGATTGCCCCGGTCGTGCCGTCCGACGCCAAGCAGCTGGAGCGTTGGATTGCCGATCTCGACAACGACAAGTTTGAAACCCGCGACAAGGCAACCGAGGAGTTGAAGAAGCTCGCCTATGCCGCGGGCCCGGCGCTGCGGAAGGCATTGGCCAATTCGCCCTCCGCCGAGACCCGCCGGCGGCTCGAACTCCTGATCCACGAGCTGCAAGGCATCGACTTGCAGCAACTCCAGGTGCCCGCCGGCGTCACCGTCCTGGAGGTCAAAGATTTGCTAAAGCGCTACCGCGAGGAGCTAAAAGGCGACGACTCCAGCAAGCGGGGCCAAGCCGCCGGCGGCCTGGGCGGGCTGGCGGCCTACGCCGACGTGATGCCGGACCTCTTCGCGGTGCTCAAGGACGACAAGCACGAATACGTTCGCCGCTGCGCGGCCAGTGTACTTTCCCGCCTGGGCAAAAAAGGCGAGCCGGCGCTGCCCGTCCTCAAGGCGGGGCTGGACGATCCGGACGTCAACATCCGCAACGCCTTCGAGTATGCCATCAAACACATTGAAGAGGCGAAAGAAGAGCCGCCGAACGCGGAGCGAACCAAACGGCAGACGGAAATGCTGGAAGGGATTGGCCGGTTTCGCAAAGAACTCCCGGCTGAGACCAAGAAGTAAGAGAGTCGGGTATTGCCGCTTGCGGCGTTGCAGTCTTTCCCGCAAAGCCGCAAGCG
>JBBRLG010000618.1:0-4225 GCA_038231495.1 Gemmatales bacterium
CGCCGCTTTGTTTTCATTGTTTTTCCGTTGAAAAACCAAAGACAAAAAGCGGCGGAAAAGCGCCGCACTCCAAAAAAAGGCACGGTTCCCCGCCGCGGTCGTACAATCGCCTCCATGTACGCGAAACTGCGGCAATGGTGGTGGCCGGTCGCCAAGGTGGTTTTCCTCCTCGCCCTGGCGTTCTTCATTGGGCGGCTCTTTTACAAAGACCTCCAACGTCCCGAACTGTGGCAGCGTTCCTTCCACCCCGCCTGGCTCGTCTTCGCCGGCGTCCTGTACCTACTCTACTTCGCCTGCTCCGCGTTCTACTGGCGGCGGCTGCTCCGCGCGTGCAACCAAACGCCCGCCCTCGGTGCGACGATTCGTGCCTATTACGTCGGTCAAATTGGCAAATACGTCCCCGGCAAGGCGTGGGCGCTGATGTTGCGTGCCAACCTCATCACGCCGGCCGGCGTGCGGCCCGGCCTGGCGACCTTTACCGCCTTTTACGAGGTGGTGACGACGATGGCGTCGGGCGCGCTGATCGCGCTCGTCTTCTTCGCGGTGTTCGGCCAGGACACCGCGGCGGCGCTCGATTGGGATACCTTCCTGGCGATGGTCCGGCTGGAAGCGCCGGCAGGCGGGGCGGTGGATCGCAAAATCGCGGTGCTGCTGGCGTTCCTGCTCCTGTGCGTCGTCGGCGTCCCGATCTTGCCGCCGGTGTTCAACCGCCTGGTGCATCACCTGTCGCTGCCCTTCCGCGAGAAAATAGCGACATTGCCGCGGATACGCATGGCCTCGTTCCTCGAAGGACTGGCCATCACGTCGGTCGGCTGGGTGTGCCTCGGTCTGAGCTTGCTCGCCGTGCTGCACGCCGTGGTCGGACCTGAAATGACGTGGACGACGGCGACGGTCGGCCGCGTCGTCGGCGTCATGGGACTGGCCTACGTCGCCGGGTTCGTCATTGTCTTTATGCCGAACGGACTCGTCGCCCGCGAATACTTTCTCATGCTGTTCCTGACGCCCGAACTGCTGCAATTGCCGAACGTGGACCTGGAACAGGCGCGGGCCTTGGCCTTCCTCACGTCCGTCTTGCTTCGGCTGGTGTGGACGGTCACGGAACTCGTTTTCGCGGCCGGCGTCTTTTGGCTGCCGGTGCAGCGCGTCGCCCCGGCCACCCCCCCCGGAGAACCCTCGTGATCTCGGTCGTCATCCCGGTCTACAACGAGATGGACAGCCTGCCGGTGTTGCACGCCGAGATCGTCGCCGTCGCCGACCGCGACCGGCTCGACCTGGAAATCCTCCTCGTGGACGACGGCAGCACCGACGGGTCGTGGAAAGTCATCAAGCAGTTGGCCGCGACGGACGCCAAAGTTCACGGCATCCGCTTCCGCCGCAACTTCGGCAAGGCGGCGGCGTTGGCGGCCGGCTTCCGCGCGGCGCGGGGCGACCAGATTCTTACCCTCGACGCCGATTTGCAGGACGACCCCGCCGAGATGCCGCGCTTCCTGGCGATGCTCGAACGCGGCACGCCGGACCCCGCCGCCCCGGCGCAGCCTTCCGACGACGACTTCCCCGGCGTCTACGACGTGGTGAGCGGTTGGAAGCGCGTCCGCCACGACCCCTGGCACAAGGTCGGGCCGAGCCGCATTTTCAACGGCCTGGTAAGCTGGCTAACCGGCGTGCGTCTGCACGACCACAACTGCGGCATGAAGTGTTACCGGGCGGCGGTGTGCAAGGAGGTGCGGCTTTACGGCGAGTTGCACCGCTTCGTCCCGGTGCTGGCGGCGGCGCGCGGCTTCCGCGTCGGCGAAATCGAGATTAACCACCGTGCCCGGCGGTTCGGCCATTCCAAGTACGGCGTGCGCCGCTTCGTGAAAGGCTTCCTCGACCTGCTGACGGTCAAGTTCCTGACGGGTTTCGGCCGGCGGCCGCAGCACCTGCTCGGCAGCATCGGCCTGTTCAGCTTCCTGCTCGGCAACGCGGGTATGATCTACCTGGGGATCACCTGGCTGATCAACTTTGGCTTTCCGGAGGGGGAACGTCCCTTCGCACCGTTGCACACGCGGCCGCTGTTGATCTACGCCCTGGCGGCGCTGCTGCTCGGCGCGCAAACGATGTCGATGGGGTTTCTCGCCGAGTTGATTACCGCCTACCAGGGCCGCGACGAAGACAGTTACAGCATCGTCGACCGGACGCCGATTGCCAATGCAGGCGAGCCGGGAGCGTAGTGTTAGGCGAGCCGGGAGCGTAAGCGACCGGAGTTTTATCCGGAGACACACTCCGGTCGCTTACGCTCCCGGCTCGCCTGGAAACCTGAAAAGTAACCGTTCACTCCCCCCCTTACGAAGGGGGGGTAGGGGGGGTGGAGTGAGCGCCATGACCGACTGATTTCGTTCTTAACCCCCCCCTGCCCCCCCTTCGTAAGGGGGGGTGAACGGTTACCCTGAAAACGACCCACCATGAACACCACCCTCGACCAGCGCCGCCTGGTATACGTCCTGCTCATCACCGTGGCGGCAACGACCGCCGCGGGCCGGATTTACTCGGCACAGCGCCTTTACGAACCGCGGCTGACACGGCCGGAGGACGCCCCCAAGGACGACCAGCGCGGCCCGTGGCCGCGCACGCGCCCCAACCCGATGCCGACCTTCGGCGACAACGATCGCTCCCGCTGGGTGACCGTCCGCGCCCTGGTGGACGACGGCACCTACGCGGTCGGCCGCCGCGACCGCGAACTGGTCCTCGTTACCGAACTCAGTGCCGTCGCCGCACCCGACGCGCTGCAAGCCGCCGTCGCCGCCGCCGCCGGTCAGAGACTGCGCATCCAGAGCGACCAGGGTTACGTCTTCGAGGACGGCTGGCGGACCATCGACAAGGTGTGCAACCCGGCGACGCTGGAGTTCTATTCGAGCAAGCCGCCGCTGCTGCCGACGCTCGCCGCCGGCGAATACTGGCTGCTGAAAAAAGCGTTCGGCTGGTCCATCACGGACAACACCTGGGAAGTGGTCTGCACCATCCTGCTAACGTTTAACGTCCTGCCGCTGGTCTTGTACCTGGCCCTGCTGGCGAGCCTCGTCGAGCGCTTCGGCACGACCGATTGGGGCAAATTCTTCGTCATGGCCGCGGGTTGTTTCGGCACCCTGTTGACACCGTTCGTCGTCACGTTTAACAACCACACCATCGGCGCGTATGCCGCGATGCTTACGCTCTGGGCGGCGGCACGCATCCTCGACTTCGACCCCGGCAAGGAGAAGGGCTGGCGGCTCAACGGCTATTACTTGCTGGCCGGCTTCGCCGCCGGGTTTACGGCCTGCAACGAACTACCCGCGGCCGCGCTGATGGCCGGCCTTTTCCTGCTCCTGCTGATGTGCTCCCCCTGGCGCGCGGGGCTGTTGTTCGTCGCCGCGGCCCTGGTGCCGGTCGGGGCGTGGGTGGGGACGAATTACCTGGCGGTGGGCGAAATTGTGCCCGCGTACGACAAGTTCGGCGGGCCGTGGTACGAGTTCGAGGGCGCTTATTGGCGCTACATCCCCGGCACCAAGGTCGGCATCGACTGGGCGGGCCGCAACGGCGAGACGAAGCCCGTTTACTTCTTCCACCTGTTGTTCGGCCACCACGGCGTCTTCGCGCTCACGCCGGTTTTCCTGCTCTCCCTCTGGGGCATGGGCCTCGGCGTGTGCCGGTTCGTGCGGCGCAGTAGCCGGACGGGGACGGCCGCCGCGTGGAGCCACCTGGCCGCCCTGACCTATGCCGTGTCCTTAATCGTCGTCGGTTATTACATCTACAAGACGGACAACTACGGCGGCTGGACGAACGGCCCGCGCTGGCTGATGTGGCTGGCACCCTTGTGGCTGCTAACATTGCTGCCGGTCGCGGACTCGTTGAGCGCCTCGCGGTGGGGCCGGACTATCGGCGTGGTGTTGCTGGCATTCTCGGTGTTCTCGGCAAGTTATTCACTCTGGAACCCCTGGCGGCACCCGTGGATCTATGATTTGATGAATGCGCGCGGCTGGCTCGCTTACTAAGCCGCATTGAAAGACTGTAACCGTTCACTCCCCCCTTACGAAGGGGGGGTAGGGGGGTGGAGAGAGCGCCAGGACTAAAAGGCTATCCGGAAACCGGGGTTCTCCCTAAGTCATAGGAGAGTCAAGGAGATGATACAAGGAGCTAACCCCGGAGCAAGGAAGCCATGCGAAAACCGTACCGATCCGATTTGACCGACGAGCAGTGGAACCTGGTCAAG
>JBBRLG010000619.1:0-4221 GCA_038231495.1 Gemmatales bacterium
GTCAGTTTTCGGTCCCCGGCCTCCCTTGGGGATAGTGAACGGACGTTTGCTTCCACGGTGCGATGCCCGCTCTGAACCACCGACTGCCCGGAAAACGAGGGTGAAAACTCGTTAGCAAAAATCGAGCCGAACAGTATTGGGTGGCGGTTCCTTTTTCCTTTTATACTCACCGCGGCTTGGAATGACACAAGCCCGAAGCGTAAGCGCGGGACGGTCCCGCGCTTACGCTTCGGGCTTATGTCAAATCGGCCCACGCCCCGTATAACTCGCCGCTGCTCGTTTCGCCTTCCGGGGTCTTCCGCGCTTGCGATGGCCTGGGCGAAGCCCTATTCGCTTGGCCGTGGCTTCCACCCATGTGAAGGGAACGAGGTCGGAGTCAATCAATCAAACGTCGCAGGCTGGCGATAACGCCTCGCCGGGACTAAAATGACGCGGCATCCCAGGCACCGAGGCCGACCGTGAAAGCGAGGCAGACGCATGCCCCTACCCACCGAGCCGATCGGCAGCATTCCGCGGCCCCCCCGGCTGATCGAGGCCGTCGCGGCGACGGACGGCACCAACCCGGCACTGGACGCGCTCTATGACGAGGCAGTGCGAGACACGATCGAACGGTTCGAGGCTACCGGCTCCCCGGTCATCACCGACGGCGAGCAGAGGAAGTACCACAATTTCTGGACCTATTGCGTGCATGGCCTGGCGAACTCCGCCCCGGACGGCTTCAAGATTCCGTTCACGGCCGGCCACACCCGCCGGATGCCCCGGCTCACGGGCGGCCCCTTCCGCTACCAGCGGTACGCCGACGCCTACCTGGACGTGGCCCTGCGCTACGCCCACGTCGCCGTCAAGCAGGCGGTTATCTCGCCCTCGGCCCTGAGCCTGATGTACCCCGCTGACGAGCTACCCGACTACCCCCGCCCGCAGTTCATCGACGACCTGTTGCACGAGCACGAGACCGAAGTCCGCGCCTGCCTGCGTAAAGGGGCGCACAAGGTCCAGATCGACTTCACGGAGGGGCGGCTGGCGGTCAAGATCGACCCGACCGGCAACCTGCTGCACAGCTTCATCGATCTGAACAACCTGGCGCTGGCACGCTTCTCCGCCGAGGACCGCAAGCGCATCGGCGTCCACACCTGCCCCGGCTCCGACCGCGACTCGACGCACAGCGGCGATGTCGATTATGCCGAGCTGCTGCCGAGCCTGTTCGAGCTGATGGCCGGCAACTTCTACGTCGCCCTGGCGGGCGAGAAGGACCCCGTTCGCGTGCTGAAGATTATTCGCCAGCATCTGAAGCCGGACCAGCGGGTGTTCGTGGGCGTCATCAACCCGATCGACCCGCGCGTCGAGACGCCGGAGGAGGTTCGCGACCGCGTCCTGGCGGCGGCCCAATTCATCCCCATCGGGCAACTGGGCACCTGCGACGACTGCGGGTTTTCGCCTTTCTGCGACGACACGACGACGACCCGCGACACGGCCTTTGCGAAGATTCGGGCGCGCGTGGCCGGCACCGCCCTGGCGGCCGGCATCCTCGGAGGCGGTTAATGGCGACCAAAGACGACGAGGAGGACTTGCTGCGCTCCGTCGCCCTGCAGAACGCCCGGAGCATTCTCCTCGCCCGCCAGCGCGCCGAGGAAGCGTTGCAAAAGCAGTCCGAGTGGCTGCGGATCACACTCGC
Source organism: Gemmatales bacterium (assembly GCA_038231495.1). GTDB lineage: Bacteria > Planctomycetota > Planctomycetia > Gemmatales > Gemmataceae > JBBRLG01. The sequence continues at coordinate 1,673 of JBBRLG010000619.1, forward strand.
CAGCATCGGCGACGCCGTCATCAGCACCGACGCCGTAGGTCACGTGACCTTCCTCAACGGCGTGGCCGAAGTCCTGACCGGCTGGCCCCAGGCCGACGCCGTGGGTCGGCCCCTGCGGGAAGTCTTCCGCATCATCAACGAACACACCCGCCGGCCGATCGAGTGCCCTGCCCTCCGCGCCTTGCGGGAAGAGACAATCGTGGGGTTGGCGAACCACACGGTCCTCATCGCCCGCGACGGGACGGAACGGCCCATTGACGACAGTGCCGCCCCCATACGCGATGGGGGTGGCGCGATGGTGGGGGCGGTCCTCGTCTTCCGCGACGTTAGCGAGCGCAAGCAGGCCGAACGCGCGCAGGCCGAACGCGGCCGGCTCGTGGCGCTCCGGGCCGACGTGGCGCTGGCCCTGGCGAGCGGCGACGGCCTGCGGGACGTATTGCAACGCTCGGCGGAGGCCATCGTTCGGCACCTGGACGCCGCCTTCGCGCGGGTCTGGACGCTCGACGAGGCCACCGGCGTACTCGAACTCCGGGCCAGCGCCGGGCTGTACACGCACCTCGACGGTCCGCACGGCTGCGTCCGGGTCGGCGCGTACAAGATCGGCCGGATCGCCGCGAGCGGGCAGCCCCTCCTGACCAACGCCGTCGCCGACGATCCGAACGTGAGCGACCCGGAGTGGGCCAGGCGGGAAGGGATGGTGTCGTTCGCCGGCTACCCGCTCGCCGTCGAAGGGCGCGTAGTCGGCGTGCTGGCGCTGTTCGCGCGCCACGCCCTCTCCGACACGGTCCTAACCGACCTTGCTCCGCTCGCGGACGGCGTGGCGCAGTGCATCGAGCGAAAGCGGGGCGAGCAGGCCTTGCGCGCGAGCGAGGGGCGCTTGCGGAAGCTCGCCGACAACCTGCCGTCCGGCTTCATCTATCAGGTCATCCACGCGGCCGACGACTCCCGCCGTTTCACCTACGTCAGCGGCGGCGTGGAGGCCCTGTGCGGGGTGACGCCCGGCGAGATCACGGCAGACCCGGCGAACCTCTACGGGCTGATCGCGGCAGAAGACCGCCCGCGCGTGCGGGCCGCGGAGGAAGCCGCCTTCCGCTCCCGGCAGCGGTTCGACTGCCATTTTCGGGTACGGGCGCGCGACGGCCAGGTGCGCTGGCTGCAGTGCCGTTCGGTCCCGAGCGACCTTTCGGGCGGCTGCGCGGTGTGGGACGGCATCGCGGTGGAAATCACCGAGCGGGTGAAGATGGTGGAGGCGTTGCGCGAAGCCGACCGAAGGAAGGACGAGTTCATCGCGCTGCTGGCGCACGAGCTGCGCAACCCGTTGGCTCCGCTCCGGAACGGCTTGCAGGCAATTCGGCTGGCGGACGGCGACGCCAACGCGGTAGTCCGTGCCCTCGGCATGATGGAACGCCAATTGGGGCACATGGTGCGTCTCATCGACGACCTGCTCGATGTCTCCCGGATCGGCCAGAACAAGATGGAGTTGCGACGGTCGCGCGTACTCCTGACGGATGTCGTGAGCAGCGCGGTCGAGACGGCCCGTCCGGCCATCGAGGCGGCCGGGCACGAACTCGCCATCGCGCTGCCGCCGGAGCCGGTCCCGCTCGACGCCGACCTGACCCGGCTGGCCCAGGTGTTCGGCAACTTGCTGACCAACAGCGCCAAGTACACCGAGCTGGGCGGCCGTATCTGGATCGCCGCCGAGCGGCGCGGGGGGACGGTGGCGATTTCCGTCCGCGACACGGGCATCGGCATCCCGACCGAGTCGCTGGCAAGCATTTTCGACATGTTCTCGCAGGTGGACCGTTCGATCGAGCGCAACACCGGCGGCCTGGGGATTGGCCTCGCGCTGGTCAAGGGGCTGGTCGAGATGCACGGCGGCACGGTGACGGCCGAGAGTGGCGGCCAGGGCCGGGGCAGCACGTTCACCGTCACGCTGCCGGTGCTGGCGGACCAAGCAGTTCCTGCGGCGACAACGGCGTCCGCCGACGGGCAAATCGCGACGGGGCCGGGGCGGCGTATACTGGTCGTGGACGACAGCCGGGACGGTGCCGAAAGCCTGGCCCTGCTGCTCCGGCTGATGAACAACGAAGTGCGGACGGCTCACGACGGGGTCGAGGCCGTGCAGCAGGCCGAGCGCTTCCGGCCCGAAGTGATTCTGATGGACGTGGGGATGCCGAAGCTCAACGGCCTGGACGCGACCCGGCGCATCCGCGAGCACGCGTGGGGGCGGGGCGTAACCATCATTGCACTGACTGGCTGGGGCCAGGAGGGAGACAAGGAGCGGTCGCGCGCAGCCGGTTGCGACGGCCACCTGGTCAAGCCGGTGATCCTGGACGACCTGGTGAGACTGCTGGCCGGTGACAGCGGGTGACACCCTGAGGGGGCTTTACACAAAAATGTCATTTTGGCAGCTAGGCGAGTCCGCCAAAGACCTTGCAATCCTCCACGGTTGGCGGACCTGGTTCAAAAGCGGCCCGCGCGCGGCAACCAGTGGAATTCGTTTCATTCACACACCCCCACACCCCCCCGAACGAATTTCCCAAGGTGGA
>JBBRLG010000620.1:0-4215 GCA_038231495.1 Gemmatales bacterium
AGGGGGGGAGTGAACGGTTGCCCCCCCCTTCGTAAGGGGGGGAGTGAACGGTTGCCCCCCCCTTCGTAAGGGGGGGAGTGAACGGTTGCTCCCCCCCTTCGTAAGGGGGGAGTGAACGGTTACGAAGTTCACTCCGTCTGTCCGAGGCGTTGTTTCTTGTCGAAGTCGCGCAACGCCTGGATGATGTCGCCCAGCTCGCCGGTCATGACCGCGTCGAGCCGGTACAGGTTCAAATTGATGCGGTGATCGGTCAGGCGGTTCTGCGGAAAATTGTAGGTGCGGATGCGCTCACTGCGGTCGCCGGAGCCGATGAGTGTCCGCCGGGCGTCGGCGCGGGCCTGGTGCAGCTTCTGTCGCTGGCGTTCGTGCAGGCGCGTGCGTAGGACGCGCATCGCCTGGTCGTAATTCTTGTGCTGGCTGCGCTCGTCCTGGCACTTCACTTCCATTTCTTCGGAGGTGCCGCGCTTGTACCAGATGCGCACGGCACTTTCGGTCTTGTTGACGTGCTGGCCACCCGCACCGCCGGCGCGCATGCGCTCCCATTCGATGTCCGAATCCTTCACGTCAACTTGTACTTCGTCGGGTTCGGGCATCACGGCCACGGTCGCCGCCGAGGTGTGAATGCGGCCCTGCGTTTCCGTTTTCGGCACGCGCTGGACACGGTGGCCGCCGCTTTCGTAGCGGAAGTTGAGGAACGCCTCGTCGCCGCGGACGCTGAACACGACTTCCTTGTAGCCGCCGTGCTCGCCGGGGCTGAAGGTGATTTCCTCGATCGCCCAACCCTGCGTGCGGGCGTAGCGCGTGTACATGTTGTAAAGGTCGCCGGCGAAGAGCGCCGCCTCGTCGCCGCCGGTGCCGGCCCGAATTTCCAGGATGATGCTGTCGTAGGTTTCGCCCTCGACCAGGAGGAAGTCTTCCAGCTTCGACACGAGCGCGACGCGCTTGGCCTCCAACTCGGTCCGCTCCTGCTCGACGTACTGCTTCATCTCCGGATCGCTCTCGGCGGCAAGGAGCGCGTCGGCGTTGGCCAGGTCTTCCACGACCTGCTTGTATTCGAGGTAGGGTTTAACTTGTTTGGAAAGGGCACCGTGCTCTTTCGCCGTGCGCGTGTAGCGCGTGCGGTCGGCGGCGAGGGCGGGGTCGGAAAGGTGAGTTTCGAGATCCCGAAAACGAGTCAGCGTCTGCTCGAAGATTGGCCACATGGCAGGCAAGCCCTTACTGGGGTCGGACGAAGAAATGCGAAGGGCACCCGACCCACGGCAGCGACCTTCGTCGGCTAACGGAAGCGCATGGCAATCTCCTGAAAAAACGAAAGCCTACCCGGTGGCCGGAGAGCCGCGCACGCCGGATAGGCAAAACCTACTTGGGGGCTTCGGTCGTGGGGGTTTCGGCGGTCGCGGGGGTTTCGGCGGTCGCGGCGCCAACCTTCTTGCGCTTGTCCCAGTTGTACTTCTTCTGGAACTTCTCGACGCGGCCGGTGGTGTCGATGAACTTCATCTTGCCGGTGAAGAACGGATGGCACGCCGAGCAGATTTCGACGGTGATGTTCTTCTTGGTGCTGCGCGTGGTGAACTTGTTGCCGCAACCGCAGGTGACGGTCGCTTCGGTGTATACGGGGTGAATGCCTTCCTTCATGGTCGTCTCCCTTGCTGTGCGTGATTGACTCTTTTATTGTAGGAAGCGCGACGGCGGGGCGACAAGGGCAGAACGGGTGGCGGGTGGAGGGCGTCGGGTGTCGGAAGAGGGAATCAAAATAGCTGTTAGCTGGCAGCTATTAGCTGTCAGCCAATTCCGCCACCCGCCACCCGACGCCCGCCAGCCGGCACCCGCCACCCGACACCCTGTCATACTGGCAGCCCCTACCGCCTACGCTGCCAGATACCGGCCGGCGGACGACGGTTGGCACTGATCCGGCTTGATTTTACGAACGCCGAAGAGGTAATGTTAATAAGCGGTTACGACGTTTGGCGTGTCGTCGGATTGCGCCGGTACGGGTTTTGCTTAAAGAGGCGTGCAAGCTCCCCGCGAACAGAACGTTTTAGAGTCGTGCCGCCGGCCCGGATCACGCGGTTGAAGAACGGCCCGAAGAGGTATGCGGCTGATGACGGCCACGAAAGACCACCACTACAACATCCTGATCGCCGACGACGACAGCGAATGCCGGGAGGCTCTCCGTCAAATCATGGAACCCCAGGGGTTTCACACCTTCCTGGCTTCCTGCGGCGAAGAGGCCATCGACATCGTCCGGGGTGCCGTCGTTCACCTCGTCCTGCTCGACATGCACATGCCCACGTTGACCGGCCTGGAAACGCTGTCCATCGTCCGCCAGGAAGTCCATGTGTCGTTGCCGTGCATCCTCATCACCGGCGACGCCACCGACAACCTGATGCGGCAAGCGGCCCAGGCGCAGGTCTACAGCGTCATCCCCAAGCCGGTCAGCAAAAATCTCGTACTCTATACCGTGGTGCGGGCACTGACCCGTTTCTACGGCCAACGCCCGCCCCCAGACCCGAAGACCGAGTAGTTCCAACAGCGAAGTTCTCAACTTGAAGGAGCACAGCGGCATGAAAGTCGTACCGCTCAATGACAAGATCGTGGTCAAGCGTCTCGAGGCCGAAGAAAAGACGGCCGGCGGCATCGTGCTGCCGGACAGCGCCCGCGAGAAGCCGAAACAGGGCAAGGTACTAAGCCGCGGCGACGGCAAGCACCTCGAAAGCGGCAAACGCGCCCCCTTGCAGGTCAAGGAAGGCGACCGCGTGCTGTTCTCCTCCTACGCCGGCAGCGAAGTCACCATCGACGGCGAAGAGTACCTCATCATGACCGAGGACGACGTCCTCGCGATCGTGGAATAACGACCGCCGAGCCTAGTGGCTGCGTTGCTTCGCAAGCTAACGGCTAACAGCTGAGAGCTAACAGCTAATGGATAAAACGGTTTTCTCATTAGCTGTTAGCCGTTAGCTTATTTTTTCATGGCGCGTTGCAGCGTGACGCCGAGGTCCGCCGGGCTTTCGGCTACGGCAATGCCCGCGGCTTTCAGGGCCGCGATCTTCTCCGCCGCCGTGCCGCTGCCGCCGCTGATGATCGCGCCGGCGTGGCCCATGCGCTTGCCCGGCGGTGCCGTCTGGCCCGCGATGAACGCCGCCACCGGCTTCGTCACATGCTCTTTCACGTAGGCCGCCGCTTCCTCCTCCGCCGAGCCGCCGATCTCGCCCATCATCAGGATCGCCTCGGTCTGCGGGTCGTCCTGGAACAGCTTCAGCAAGTCGATCTGCGTCGTGCCGATGATCGGGTCGCCGCCGATGCCCACGCACGTCGATTGCCCCAGGCCCAGGTTCGACAGCTGCCAGACCGCCTCGTAAGTGAGCGTACCGCTGCGGCTGATGACGCCGACGGGTCCGGGCTTGTGGATGTAGCCCGGCATGATGCCGATCTTGCACTGGCCCGGCGTGATGACGCCCGGACAGTTCGGCCCGATGAGGCGCGACGGACGGCCGGCGAGGTAACGGCGGACGCGGGCCATGTCGAGCACGGGAATGCCTTCAGTGATGGCGACGATGACCGCGATCCCGGCGTCGGCGGCCTCCATAATGGCGTCGGCGGCGGCGGGCGGCGGCACGAAGATCATCGAGGCGTTGGCCCCGGTTTGCGCGACCGCCTCGGCCACGGTGTTGAACAACGGAAAGCCTTCCTTGGTGGTGCCGCCCTTGCCGGGCACGACGCCGCCGACCATCTGCGTGCCGTACTCGCGGCACTGGATGGCGTGAAACGTGCCGGCTTTGCCGAGACCCTGGCAGAGGACGCGGGTGGACTTGTCGATGAGGATACTCATGGAAGGATGCCTTTATTACTTCGAGGGTGAGGATGCACATGGCTGCGCGGCTTCGTTACTGTCCCGGCAGCCGGAAGCAGTCGGCGACCTTAATACGCAGAGCCGGCAACACGTCCTCGCCGGTCAACTCGTCCTCGCCTTCAACCGTATAGAGTTCCTTGCCTGCCCGGAAGACGGTGACACTTTGGACTTCGCAATCGACCAGCCAAACGAGAGAAACTCCGCGTTTGAGGTACTGACTGATGCGCCGATGGACCTTGCCAATCTGATCGCTTGGCGAGAGAACCTCGACCACGAGTTTGGGAATTTCCTGGGTGAACCGGCGGCTCAACTCTTCGACGCGCCGCGTAGCGTCAAACAGCATAACGTCCGGCCCGCGCACCGTA
>JBBRLG010000621.1:0-4206 GCA_038231495.1 Gemmatales bacterium
ACGAGTTCGGTGCCGTCCTGGTTCTGGCCGGACGGTCGAACCGACTCGCAGCCGCCGACTCAACCTAAGCCTGCTGGCCGCAAGACCCTCGGTCGCGGAGGAACACCTATGAACGCTCGTCCCTGGTCGATCCGTTGGGCCGCCGCTGCCGGTGTGGCCGCGTTAATTGCCCTGCTCGTTCAATTCGACGCGGCACCCGCCGCGGACAAGAATGACGGCGCCAAGGCCAAGGTCGAAACGATAATCGCGCCGGCCAAGGAACAACCCAAAGAGAAGCCGCCCGCCGTCAAACCCTCTACCGAAGGGCAGAAACTCGGCTTTCACGACCTGGCCCGCAAGATCGACGAGGCCATCGACAAGCGCCTTCAGGCGGAAAAGGTGTCGCCTTCCGACCGGGCGGACGACGCCGAATTCCTCCGCCGCGTGTGCCTTGACGTCACCGGCCACATCCCCACGGCCGAAAAGGCTGCCGCCTTTCTCGACAGCAAGGAACCGAACAAACGCGCCAAGCTCGTCGATGAGTTGCTGGAAAGCACCGACTACGGCCGGCACATGGCCGACATCTGGCAAACCCTGTTGTTGCCGCGCAACTCCGACAACCGTGCCCTTCAAACCGAGCCGATGGTGAAATGGCTCGAAGAGAGTTTTAACAAAGACAAGCCGTGGAACACGACCGTTCACGAACTGCTGACCGCCAACGGTGCGCAGGATAAAAACGGGGCGGTAACGTATTTCGTCGCCAACGCCACCGTGGACAAGATAACCGACAACGTCACCAAGGTTTTCCTGGGCGTCCAGCTGCAATGCGCCCAGTGCCACAACCACCCGTTCACCGATTGGAAGCAGGCGGAATACTGGGGCATGGCGACGTTTTTCATGAAGGTCGAGGCGACCCCGCCGCAATTGGCATTGCGCAACGGCAACGCGCCCGAAGTGAAGGAAACCGACCGACCGCGCCGCGGCAAGAACGTGTTGCCGGACTCGGCCAAGACCGTGCCTGCTAAATTCCTTGGCGGCGTTGAGCCGAAAGTGGTCCGGTCCGAACCGTACCGGCCGGTGCTGGCCGACTGGATCACGACCAAGCAGAACCCGTACTTCAGCAAGGCGATGGTCAACCGCGTGTGGGCACAATTCATGGGACGCGGGCTGGTCAACGCCGTGGACGACATGCACGACGGCAACCCGGCTTCGCACCCGGAACTGCTGGCCGACCTCGCCGAGCAATTCGCGGCCAACCAGTTCGACGTGAAATACCTCATCCGCTCGCTCTGCAACAGCCAAGCGTATCAGCGCTCCAGCAAGACCACCGCCGCGAACAAGGACGCGACCGCTGACACCTACGCCCACATGGCGATCAAAGTGCTGACGCCCGAACAGTTTTTCGACTCGCTGCGCACGGCGCTGAGTCAGGGCCGGGGACCGGCGGAGGCTCCGAGCATCAAAGGCCCGAAGGGACAGAACTTTAGCCCGCGGACGCAGTTCGTCCTCTTCTTCCAGGCGGAGGAGGGTGCCGACCCGACCGACTACCAGGCCGGCATCCCCCAGGCCTTGCGCTTGATGAACGCCCCGGCGTTGAATGGCAGTCTGGCCGCTCAGGCCATGGTGCGCGGCAAAACGCAGGAACAGGCCGTCGAGCAACTTTACCTGGCCACGGTCAACCGCCGGCCGAAGTCGAACGAGTTGGAAATGGTCGGTCGCCTGATGAAGAAGGAAGATGCCAGCAAGGTTTATTCGGACCTGCTCTGGGCGCTCCTGAATTCGAGTGAATTTACCCTGAACAAGTAACGGGCGGGCCGTCGTCGGCCCCCGGACCCTCAACCGCAGGCATTGCCATGAACCACACCAATCCGCTGTTCGGCCTGTCGCGCCGCGCTTTCCTGAAACTGTCCGCCGCCGGGGTGTCCGGCGTGGCGCTGTCGGGCTGGATGAACGTCCTGGCCGCCCGCGCCGCCGAGGCCGGGACCAAGCACAAGTCGTGCATCCTCCTGTGGATGGACGGCGGCCCCAGCCACAAGGACACGTTCGACCTCAAGCCCGGCAGCAAGGACGCCGGCGAGTTCAAGCCGATCAAGACCGCGGTCTCCGGCATGGAGATCAGCGAAAACTTCCCGAAGTTTGCCGAGTTGACCAAGGACGCCGCCATCCTCCGCGGCATGAGTACCGGCGAAGGGGCGCACGGCCGGGCGCGTTACTACATGCACACCGGCTACAAGGAAGGCGTCGGCGGCCTGGTTTATCCGAGCATCGGTTCGATCGTCGGCTCGGAGATCGGCGACCCAAAAAGCCCGCTGCCCAACTTCGTGTCCGTCGGTGGCCGCAGCTACGGCTCCGGTTTCCTGGGACCGAAGCACCAGCCGTTGGTCGTCAACGACGCGGCCCGCGGCGTCGAGAACTTGAAGCCGCTCGTGGACGCCAAGGAGTTTGAAACCCGTCTCGACCTGCTGAAAGAAATGGAGCAGGCGTTTTACCACGACTACCAGGCGGACGCGAGCAACGCCCACCAGACGACCTACGACCGGGCGGTGACGCTGATGAAGTCGAAGGAGGCGAAAGCCTTCGACCTCAGCCAGGAAACGGACAAGGCGAAGGAGGCGTACGGCAAAACCAAGTTCGGCGAGGGCTGTCTGCTGGCCCGCCGGCTGGTCGAAACCGGCGTATCGTTCGTCGAGGTGAACCTGGGCCAGTGGGACACGCACCAGAACAATTTCGAGCGGGTCAAGGAACTGTCCGGCATCGTCGATCCGGCAATGTCGGCGTTGACGCGCGACCTGAAAGAGCGCGGCCTGCTCGACAGCACGCTTATCATCTGGATGGGCGAGTTTGGCCGTACGCCGCACATCAACACGCGCGGTCCCAAGCCGGGCCGCGACCATTACCCGCGTGCCTGGAGCAGCGTCCTGGTCGGCGGCGGCATCAAGGGCGGCCAGGTCATCGGCGCGACCGACAAGGAAGGTGCCGTCGTCACGGACAAGCAGGTATCGGCAATCGACTTCATGGCCACGGTGTGCCAGGTTCTTGGCATCACGTACACGAAGCAGAACAGTGCCGCCAACGGCCGGCCCATTCGTATCGTCGAGAAGGGCGCGACGCCGATCAAGGAACTGTTCTGAAAACGATCTGCCGCTTGCGGCTTTGCGGTTTGGATCGCAAAGCCGCAAGCGGCGTCGGCGTTTCTATTTTGAATGGCAAACCCATCGCTAAGCAAATAGCTGAGCCGCCGGCACCCGGAAGCCCGGCAATTGCGGCTCGCCGGACAGTTCCTGGCGGACGTTAACGAACTCCGGTTCCTGGTTTGGCCGATAGATCAGCACCGTGCGGTCGTGCGGGTCGATGACCCAAACGAGCGCTACCCCCGCTCGCAAATAGTCATCGATCTTTTCGTCAACTTGCTCCTGGGTGTCGCTGGGGGACAGGATTTCCACAACGAGCACGGGCACACCGTCGATCAGGGTAGTCTCCTCCGGCTCACTCGCCGCCAACTCCGCTGAAATATAGACGACATCAATTCCGACGAACGCCCAGCCGCGTTGGTTCTGTTCCCGGTAGCAAAATGGGCGGCGGCTTCGTACGAATACCTGGGTACTGGATTGACCATTCACCCACCGATTGGAGGTATGCAATGACCCGTTTTGTTGTGGCTCTGTGTGCGACGGCTCTTGTCCTGGGGTCCGGAGCGGCGGCCCGCGCGGACGACCCGAAGGACTTGAACGAACTGGTCGCCAAGGCGGTCAAGGCCCACGGCGGCGCGGACAACCTTGCCAAGATCAAGGCCGTCGTCATGAAGAGCAAGGGCAAGTTTTACGGCATCGGCGACGAGGGCATTCCTTTCACCGGCGTCTGGTACATCGAGCACCCGGACCGCGTTCGGGTCGAGGTCAGTTCGGAAATCGGGGGCCAAGCGTTCAAGTTCGTTCAGGTTAATGACCGCGGCAAGGGCTGGGCCTTGATCGGCGAAGACCTGCACGACCTGGACAAGGAACACCTCGACGAATCGAAGGAAGAGATGCACGCCAACCAACTCGCCCGGTTGGTCGGGTTGGACGCCAAGGACTGCAAGCTCGCAACCGTCGGCGAGGTGAAGGTCAACGACCGTCCGGCCGTCGGCGTCCGCGTGGAGTGCAAGGGTTTTCGCGACGTGACGCTCTTTTTCGACAAGGAAAACAGCCAGCTGGTGAAGCTAGAACGGCGTGCGAAAGACCCCGACGC
>JBBRLG010000622.1:0-4202 GCA_038231495.1 Gemmatales bacterium
CGGGGCCGGGTGCCTCCGCAAAGAAAGAAAGCGGCGTCGAGCCGCCGCACTCCAAAGAGCGGCCGGTACTCCGATGGCTACGAAGCAGGTCCCTTGCGCGCGCACTAGCGCGTTGCTTTTTTCGAGTCCCGCCCGGCGTCGTCGGTTTTCTTCTTCCAGCGGCCCAAAAGCAGAAGCGCTTCGTCGTCTGGCTTGCGGCCGTTCCTAGCGGATTCGGTGCCGAGATTAACGCTCTTGACCGTGAGTACGTTGCCGTCCACGCGGTAGCGTAGGCTGAAGGGGTGATCGAGGAATTGGGTTAATTCGAGGGATTGCCTGGCCGCCTCATCTCCCGTTCCCTCCGATTCAATGCCGGTGACCACGCCGTATCGCACACTGTCCTTGGTCACACTGTAGTCGGCGTCCACGGCGTAGTTGATCTTCTCATCCTTTTCCGTGCCAAGGAACGTGGCATACAGCCGATCGGCTTCGCCGCCTCCGCGGCCGGGAAATCCACGTCGCAACGGGCGGCAAGGGCGTGCTTCGCCTCGCGCGCCCGGACTTCAAGCGCGACGCGGTACGTCCCCTTGTACAGCCAGCTGCCCAGCGCAACCCGCTTGGAGATGGACCGCGCCTTCCGCACCAGGATGAGAAACGCCGCCTGAAAGGCGTCGGCGGCGTCCTCGGGGCGGCGCAGCCGCCGCCGGCAGCGGCGGCTGCACGATAGGCCCGTGCCGCCAGACCAGCACTTCAAACGCCGCTTCGTCGCGGTTCTCCGCGAAACGCGCGAGCAGGTCCGCGTCGGTCAGCGCGCCGGCCTGGCGGTCGTCGAGGAGACGATGGAGGCCCAGCAACCGCGAACGCGATTCCGGTGACACGGCTCCGCCGTGTGACATACGGCATGCGCGGGGGGTCTGTCGACCTGCGCGGGCGTACAGTGGGGATGGCCGCGCCTCAGCTGCGCGCATTATCGGACGTTAGAAGTGGTGTAAGAGCGAGAAAACAGGGGTCCGGCACGTCATGGACTTCACCCCACGACGGCGGACCCCTGTTTGAAGATACAGCTTTTTTAGGTGCCGTACCAGTCGGGGCGAGAGGATTCGAACCTCCGACCTCCTGAACCCCATTCAGGCGGTGCAGGCAGGCAATTACGCAAGATGATGGCATTTCCAGACTTACAAATCCCACACTTTCCACATTTTACACGCCGGAAGCCAAGGAGTCCATAGTTCCCACCCTGTTTCCTGCCCTTTCCTGCCCTCCGCAGAGGAGGGTGGACTCGCGTCTGAACCTTGCAGACATCGGTTGATGCCGATTCTGGATCATGCCCATGAACCCGACGCCCACGATGCCGATCCGTATCATTTGCGTAACTCCAGTATATTTAAGCGTTTGCGGTTTTTAATGGTTTCCACGGCTCCCACCGTTTTGGCCCGTTTTTCCGCGTTTTTGGTGAATTCTTTAAAGTTTTCTTTGCGCCTGAGCCATCGAAAAATCGCGGTTTCATGGGGCAATTCTACTGATCTGTGACACCTGGGCGATGGGGCATCGGGAGGATTGAGCGACTTCCTGACGGTTGCGAGGCCGGGGGTTTTCAGGCTCTTGTTTTCCGAACAGGCCACACGGCACAGACCGCGCCGACCGCCAGGCGGTCTATTCAGAAAACCTGGGACCTCTTCTGCTTCTTGTCATGGTGCAATTTCCGGGCACAAAGAAAGGCTAGCCGGAGGTCCGGGGGACGGCAATGAGTGCCCCCGGTCGCCGGCATGGATGCGGCGAAATCTTGCAAGGATGCGGGGCGGAATAGAGCAGTTCAAAGCGATTGGGAAGCGAGAACACTCAGCAAGAGCCTTCCCGACACAGGCACACGTCGGCTGATGCCTCCGACCATCTGGAACTGGTAGGATGGTCTATGCAGGCAGTCGCTTCGATCGGGATTGAGGGGATTTTGAAACGTGAAGAGGAGACGGATGTCGCACCAAAGGCCAGGGATGGCCTGACTGCGGCAGCCCACCGCTTCGGCCCCTCCCAGGCCAAGGATGGAGGAAAAAGGAAGGCTGGTGGTGCCAGTGAACCGAATGGTCCCCTTTGCTTCCCGCCGGAGCATGGTAAGGTACGACTAATCGAACAGGCTCTGCTGCTTGATCGCCTGCCCCTTCGGCTTGGCATGCATGCTGACGACTTTGCCGTATTGCTCGATTTCGTGCTGCTCGGCCAGCTGGATGATCTTTGCTTTTGTTTCGTCCCGGAGTACGGGAACACGCCCGACCCGGATGTGCTCCTCGGCCTGTTTCAGCAACGCGGCGGCGGCGGAAACCGTCATCCGCAACCTCATCTTGTCCAGCGTTTGCGGCATCACCCGGACTTGTCCTTCATGATGAGGTTGTAAACTTCGTCGTCGGCCTGGCTGTCGCCGCGCGTGTCCTTGAAAACCCCCTTCCTGTCCTGGGCGAAGTAGCCATTATGAACCTGCTCGATGGGCCGCTTGATCCAGGTCAATTCCTTGTAGCGGACATCCTTCGCGAACTCGCTCAGTGCCTCCTCGAAGGCTTCGGCGAATTTGCCTTTGACCGGTCGGCCCGAGTTGTCGTAGTCGCGGTAATTCGCCACGCGGTCGATGAAAAACAGGCTCAACACTTTCACACCCCGCCCGCGAAGCTGAAGCTCCTTCTCCAGGTGTTTTTTGACGGTGTGCTTAATCTGCACGCGCCAAACGTCCTCGCGCATCCCGCCGATTTCATCCCCAAGCAGCATGACCCGGCCGCTTGTGAACCGCAAGTATTCGCTGCCTGGTTCGGCGTTGATTTCCGCAACTTCGTAACCGTCCCGGTAACTGGCTCGTTCATTCGACAGGCTGAAAAGGTCGGCCCCGTTCTTGACCGTTACCGATTTTTCCTTCGGCCCTTCGGGCGTCTGGACATGGATGCGGAGTTTCGCCTTGATGCTCGGCTTGTAGTCGATCTTTTCAACGCGGACGAAGGATTCATTGGCTCCTCCCTCGGCGGTTGCACTGGCGACAACTATCTGCTTGACCAGTCGAAGCTCAAAGGCCCGCACGGGGTCCAGGCGATAGACCAGGTTGTAAGGGTTCCTGTGCGTCGCGGAGTAGCGCAGCGTGCAAAGCGGGTTCAGCGCCCCGATTGCCTCTTGGGCCCGGTCGGTGGAATCGACGCTTTGCGGCTCGTCGATGATGACGATGGGCCGGGTCGCTTGGACGAACTCGATGGGCTGCCTGCCGGAAAGCTTGTCGCTTTCCTTGTAGATAACGTTGCTCTTCTGCTCCGCCTCCGTGCCGGTGAAGTTCTTGCGAAAGGCGTCGATGTTGATGACCAGGATTTGCAGCATGTTGCTGACGGCGAACTGCCGCAGGCGGCTTACCTTCCTCGCGTCGTAGACGAAATGCTCAAAGGGCGGGTTGTTGTATAGTGCCCGGAAATGCTCGGCAGTGATCTCGATGTTCTTGAACACGCCCTCGCGGATCGCCACGCTCGGCACGACGATGATAAACTTGGTTCATCCGACTAACGCGTACTTCGTTCGATGGAGGGCATAGATTTTGAGTTTGAAGAACTCTTGATCGCGGAAGCCGTAGGCTTGGCGCTGCATCGTCTTGATCTTGTTGTTGGTGCCCTCCAACGGCCCCGTCGAGATGCGGCAGTCGTAGTAGGCCAAGATGCCCTTGCGCTAGTGCGCTAAGGTGTCGGCGAATTGCTGGAGCATGCGGATGCCCGACGCCTCCGCGCTGCGGATCCAAGCCCGCAACAGCCGCGCCGCCGTCGCCTTGTCCGGTTGCTGCCAGAGCTGCTGTAAGTCCTCCTTGAGGTAGTAGGCCGTGGCCAGCGGCTCGTTGAGGCGCAGGGCCGCCGCCAGCCGTTCCCACTCGTTCCGCTCGTCGTCCAGGTTCTCGGGATTCTTCAACCGCAGCCAGCGAATGCCCTTGAGGATCTTTTGTCCTGCGGCCGTGAGTTCGTGAAACAACTGGCGGCGCAGGGCATCGAGCTTCGCGTTGACTAGCTTGCTGACGTGGCAGCGGTCGAACACAGGCACGGCCCGCGGCAGGTGGTCGCGTACGGCCCGGATAGAAGCCGCGCTCAGGTCCGTCGCCACGGCCTTGATCTTGGCCCGCGACGCCCGCAAGCGCTTCCAGAAAGGCTCCAGGGCGTCCGCGCCCTTGCCCGCGCCCACGAACACCACGGCCCCGCTCTTCAGGTCGAGCACCACCG
>JBBRLG010000623.1:0-4199 GCA_038231495.1 Gemmatales bacterium
TCCAGCGCATGTCCTGCACCGGCGGCCGCGGTTCCTTGGCCAGTTTAATCGCCAGGTCGGCCATGCGGCCCACGGCCCAGTCGAAATAATGTTGGGTCAGCGAAGTGACGTCCATGTCCGGCGCGGGGTTCATGAAGTCGATCGCGTAGGGCACGCCGTCGCGCACCGCCCACTCGACCGAGTTCATGTCATAGCCCAGCGCCCGCACCAATGTCAGCGAATCCGCGACGACGCGACGGCCCAACTCGGCCCCGAGGTGGTCGTGCTCGACGAGGTAGCGCCGTTGGTGCGGGTCGTATTTCATCGGCAGCACTTCCTCCTGGCCGATGCACAGGCAACGGACGTAGTGCTGCCACTGAATGAATTCCTGCACCACCATCGTCATCTGGCCGGATTCGTTGTAGTGCTGGATCAGTTCCTCGCGCGAGTGGCAGACCGAGACGTTTTTCCAGCCGCCGCCGTGGGCGTCCTTGAGCACGCACGGCAGGCCGACGTAGTTGAGGATGCCGTCCCAGTCGAGCGGGTAGACGAGGTTGCGCAAGCTCTCGGTGAGGACGATGCCCGGCATGTAGCTATGGTTGGGTAGCACGAGGGTGCGCGGGTGGGCAATGCCGAGCTTGGTGGCCAAACTCGCCTCGAAGAACTTGTCGTCGGCGGTCCACATGAACGGGTTGTTGATGACCGTGGCGCCCTGGAGCACGGCGTTCTTGAGGTAAGTGCGGTAATAGGGGACTTCGTGCGAGATGCGGTCGATGACGACGTGGTAGGGGCACGGCTCGTCCATGCGCGTGCCGCCGAGCTTGGCGTACTCCGCCGTGACGCCGGGGTTGCGCCGCCGTACTTCTTCCAGGAACGCCGGCGGCCAGGCCCACTCGCGGCCGACCAACAAGCCGATCTTCAACGTCATGGGCAGGCTCCGGGTCTTGCCGCTAAGCGCTCAGCCGCAAGCGGCAATTCATCTCGTCCAATAACTGTCCGCCAGGCTCCCTAGCCAGTGAAACGTATTCTCGATCACCTTCCGCCGACCGGTCTTGAACTCCTCGGAGGGGTTCGCGTCGTCGATCGCATCGTCGTAAACGGCAAGGTATTTCTCCGCCCACTCGCGCACCCGCGCCGGCTTGGGCGGCGCCGCGCCGGTGCGCTCGCACAGCAGCGCCAGGATTTCGACGCTGGGCATGAGGAGGCTTTCGCCGTCCTCGTCCAGCTCCAGGCGCGACGGGTTCGCCATGACGGCCTTGATCGTCGCCACGAGTTGGGTCGCGAGCATGGCGCGGTAGTCGCGCGCGCCGTCGTTGGCAAAATTGTCCTCGCCGTGCGTTCGCATGCCCGTCCTCCGTCAATCCGGACCGGCCAAGTACCATTGCAGCATCTGCTCCCACACCGGCCAGTCGTGGGCGAAACCGTCCCAAACGCGCAGCGCGTGCCAAACGTCCTTTTGCCACAGCAATTCCGAGAGCCGGGCGTTGGAGGCGTGCAGCGGGTCGTCGCGGCCGACGGCCAGAATGACGTCCAGGTTGCGCAGGGCGGCCAACCGGTGCGGGTCGTGCTCCCCGGCGATGTAGTCGACGGGGTTATTCAAATACACGTTGTTATCGTAGTGATCGCGGACAAAACGGTGGATGTCGTAGATGCCGCTCATGCCGAGCACGCGCCCCACCAGGTCGGGGTGCCGGAGGCCGAAGTTGACCGCGTGATAGCCGCCGAAGCTCGCGCCCGTCGAAATCAAAAACGGGTTGGCGTTCAGTTGCAGCGAGAACGGCACCACCTCCGCCGAGACGTATTGGTCGTACTGCGCGTGCCGCCACGCGCGCTCGCCGGGGGGACTGCGGAACGCGTACCAGCTCTCGCGGTCCACACTATCGAGGCAAAGGAGTTGAATCCAGCCGCGCTCCAGGTGTTCGCCCAAACTCCGGACGAGGCCGCGGTCCTCCCAGTCGTGAAAACGGCCACAGGAGGAGGGAAAGGCGAGCACGCGCGCCCCGGCGTGGCCGAAGGCGAGCAACTCCATGTCGCGTTGCAGCGACGGGCTAAACCAGCGGTGATACGTTCGCTTCATTGCACTCCCTGCCCACGGAAGGGGGACCGGCGGACGGCCGCCGAGTCGTTCAAGGAGAGGATAGGGAAATGCAGGGCAAAAGCGGAGGCGTAGGACTCAACTGGGGAAGCTGCCCGCCGCGCGCACGAACTCGACGAACAGCCGGCGCATCGGGTCGCTGGTCTCGGCCAGCTCCTCTGGGTGCCACTGGACGCCGATCAGGAACGAGCCGCGCGAGCATTCGACCGCTTCGATCAGGCCGTCGGGGGCGTAGGCCGTCGCGGCCAATCCCGGCGCGAGCTTCTTGATGCCCTGGTGGTGCATGCTGTTGACGTGCAGGTTCCGCCCGCCCAGCAGCCGGCCCAGGCGCGAGGTTTCCTCCACGCGGATTTCGTGGGCCAGGTAGTCGCGCGTGTACTCGGTCGCGGTCGGGAAGTAGTCGTGCTTGATCGCTTCGGGATATTGCGAGGGCACGTCCTGGTAGAGGCTGCCGCCCAGGGCGACGTTGATCGCTTGAATGCCGCGGCAGACGCCAAAGATCGGCTTGTTATCGGCCTGTGCCCAGCGGATCAGATGGATTTCGGCCCAGTCGCGGGCCGGGTCGCCGCGGTCGCAGAGTTCGTGCCGGTCCTCGCCATAGTGTACCGGGTCCACGTCCACGCCGCCGGTGAGAAAGACGCCGTCGAGGTGTTCGTAAACGGCGCGCAGGGTAGGCTCGTCGCCCTGGATGAGGGGAATTAGCCACGGCACCGCGCCGGACGCGGCAAGGGTGCGGACGTAGCGCTGGCCCATGATCCAGCAGTTGGGCAATTTGCCGGGGATGGCGTCCAGCGATTGCGTCGCGACGCCGATCACGGGGCGGCGGGACATCAAAGTCTCCTTTTCCCGGCGGGGGCGGGCCGCCTCCGGACGAACGTGCATCATCCGTTAGCCTAGGGTAGCGATTTCGCGAAGTCAACGCGATGCCGGCCGGCGTGGCCTCGGAGGCGGGTTGAAAAAAGGGGGCGGCAAAAGGCGAGGGGACAGGAACCCTCAAGTGTTTGTCGCCGTCTGACTAACCCGCTCCTTGGCCCGGTCCGCCTCTTCCTGAGTCATCAGTCCGGCCTTCACCATCAGCTGGATTTTCTCCTGCATCGACATCTTTTTCAGGTTCTCTACCGCGAGTCTGATCTTCGCTCGCATCGAGAGCTTTCGGGCTTTCTTGGGAAGTTCCGCCATCGCCACGCTCCTGGCTGGGTTTCACGAGCCACGTCCCTAAAATGCAGGACATGTTTCGCACGCAAATCTGGATGTGTGCCTGCCGGGTAATCCAACTGCGCTTCCAAACCCTCTTGTCTTTTCCGGTCGGCACATAAACGGCCCGACATGAATCCACTTTGAACCCACGGGCAATGATCGCAGTATAAGCGTACTGAAATACCGCACAATCCAGATACTTTTGATGGTTCCGGTTATTGGGCAAGGGGCGTCCCGCCGCGCTTTCCGCCGCCCCATATTCTTGGTAGATTTTCTCCAAATCCTCCACGTTCCGGGGGTCAAGTAAGTCGTAACAAGCCCCCAATCGAATCATGGAGGCCAAAACTGCGGTTTCCTCATTCCAACCCTTTAACTGCCGCCTCTGTTCGGCCCACGCCCACGCCTGCTGAGGCGCATGCTCCCAAAAATAGACGCCGTTCCCAAGCCAGTCGCCCCGGTTTCGGCTGGTCTGAAAATTTCTCTCCCCTTGGACGACGGCCAAGGCCACGGAACGGCGTGTGCCGTGGTAGCCGATTACGGTTCGATGGTAATCTTCAAAATTCGCCACGACTGGTGTTCTCGTCGCCTCCTGCTTCGGTACGATTCGTCCCCATCATCGTGCAACCGAGTCGGCCCAACCCTCTACTGATTCTAACCGCTGTTGGGCGTTTGGGAAACGAAAATAGCACGGGTCCAGGCGACGGGGGTGGCAAAACTTTCGGGCCCGTGTGGTGGTCGCCGGGGGGAGTCGTCCGCCACGCCGCGCGAGCCAATCGATGTCCAACCGCGACGCCCCGCGACGACGACCGGGCCTGTCCGACCCGAGCCACGCCAATCCACATATGGCGAGGGTCCAACCGTTCTTGCGCAAACGCTTTCCGCAAGACAGCCGTAAACCATTTTTCAGTATGCTCTTACGCATCACCAA
>JBBRLG010000624.1:0-4198 GCA_038231495.1 Gemmatales bacterium
GGAAGCCGTTCTTTGGTACTCCCCAACATGCTTTCGAGTACGAAAGCATGGCACCCGCCCTTTCCCTTCGGAACCAGCTGGGTGCCATGCTTTCGTACTCGAAAGCATGTTGGGGAGTAGGGGTATCAGACGATCAATTTCATCTGCACGTTGCCGATCTGAATCACGTCGTTGACGCTCAACTGCTTTTTCTGACCGGGGTACAGCTTGCCGCGGTTCAGGAAGGTGCCGTTGGCGCTGTTCAGGTCTTCGATGGATATCTGCCCGCCTTCAAAGTCGATGCAGGCGTGTTGCCGCGAACACCACACGCGGTCCGGCGGCTCCTGGTCCTCCAGGTCAATGTCCACCGGCTTGTCGTCGGCGCGGCCGATGAAATTAAGCCCTTCAAAGATCGGATATTCGACATTACGTTTCTGGCCGCGCAGCACCACCAACCGCGGTTGGGCACCCGGCGGCAAACCCGCCCCGGCGGCGGGAGCGGCTGCCGGCACTGGCGGCGGGGCGGCCATCGGCGGGGCCAACGGTGCCGGAATGACTGGCATGGGGTCCGACACCGCGATCAGCGGCGCGGCTTCGGCCATCGGCATGGCCTCGACCGGCATGGCCTCGACCGCCTCGGCTTCAACGGTTTCCGCCTCGGCCATCGGTATCGCCTCAACGGCTTCGGCCATGGCCATGGCCATCGGAGGTTCGGGAATCACTTCCATGGGCACCGCCTCGACGGGCACGGCTTCCGCCATGACCGGCTCCGCGGTTGCCATTGCGGCCGGGACGTGGACGGGCACGCCGCCCAAATCGGACTTGCATTGTTCACAAAAGAGCGCGCCGTCTTCGTTGTCGAAGTGGCAAAACGGACATTTAGTCATGTTGGGGAACCTCGGTTGCTTCGGAGAAACTGGTACTTGTAAGGATGAAGGATGAAGGATAACCATTCACTCCCCCCCTTACGAAGGGGGGGTAGGGGGGGTGGAAATAGCGCCATGACCGAGGATTTCAACCGTTCTTCACCCCCCCAACCCCCCCGTCGTTAGGGGGGGGGTGAACGTTTGCGAGGAAGGAGGAATGACAAATTCATCCTTCCTCCCTCCTTTTTAGGCAGGCGGCTCTTCCGCGGCGCGGGCGGCGTCATCGACGGCGAGCTGCGTCTTCTTGGACACGCGACCGCCGGCGTTCAACTCCGACAACACCTGCTTGGCCAGCATCGTCTTCTTGGCCGCACGGGGGCCCATCAACTCGCCCTTCTTTTCGATGCTCTGGGCGACGCGCTGGGCCTCGACCTGGTTGTTCGTCGCGATCGCCTGCTGCAAGTTCTTGTTCAACTCAAAAATCTGCACCTCGTCAATGTGCTTGGCCACTTCCGCGTTGATGTAGCCGTGGCCGGCCGAGGTGTAAGTCATTTCCAACGGCACCGCGCCAGTCGATTCGCGCTTGCCGCCGCCGATGTCGTAGGTGATTTCGATGTCGGCAATCCGGAACTTGCCGTCCGGACGCTTCGGCAGGCTCAGGTCGATGACGTAGCGCGTCGATTTGTCCTTTTCGAGCGTGCCCAGCTGGGCGATGAGGTGGCGCTCCTCCGGCTCCGTCAGGTTCAACTCCTTGATTTCCGGCACGACCATGCGGACGCGCTTGATCTTGATGTCCTTCATCGCCCGTAGGTGCATTTCGACGTTGGTGAAGCCGGCCGCCGCCAGACTCTCGAACTCCTCGACGAAAATACGCTCGGCCTCGTTCGCCTGGTTGACGTCGATGTAGTACCACTTACCTTCGGCAAGCTTGGCGAGGTCCTTGATGAGGCTCGCATTCCATTCGGTGCCGACGCCCATGACGGTGAAGTGAATCTTCTTCTTGGCGGCCTGCTCGGCCAGCTGTCGGCACGTTTGTTCGCTGGATGTTTCGCCGTCGGTCAGGATGACGAGCTGCGACAGCTTGCCGCCGCCGAGGTTTTTCTCCAACTCGCCCATGCCCAGGGAGATGCCCTCGTCCATCGACGTGCCACCGGGGTCCACGTCGAACATGTCGATCTTCTGAATCACGTCCTCAATTTTGACCTTCTCGGAAACGGCGGTCGCGGGCAGCACGACCTGGGCGTTGTGCGCGAAGGCGACGATGGCCAGCGTGTCGTCGGGCTTCAGTTTTTGAATGGCGGAGTGGGCGGCCTGTTGCATCCGGCGGAGGCGACTGATGCCGGTGCCGTCCTCTTCGTACATGGAGCCGCTCACGTCCAGCACGAGGGCCAGGTTCAGGCCCATCGGTTTGCTGCCGGCGCCGCCGCCACTCGGGATCAGTTTGACCAGCGCGTAGCTCGCGGCGGTGTCGCCCGCGACGGCGATGCTACTGCGGTGCATCATGCGTTCGATGTGAATTTTGGCTTGCGAGGGAGTCATGTTGTGTCGTGTCCAGAGAACTACAGGAATCGGGAAGCCCGTTTGATCGGCGGTGGAAACAGCCCCGTTCTAACACACCGGCAAGGCAGCGGCAACAGGCTGCCGGCCGCTTTCTCCAGCCTATCATTTCGGAGGGGGACGGGAAATGCCAGCCAGAAATTGAATATTTTTGAGAGGCCAAAGGCCGCCGACCGTCTTTCCGTTACGGCTTACCCAACCCCTGCCGCGCGGCGGGCGGCGGACTTTCGTCCGCCGCTCGCCACGGTTTCTTAATACTCCTTTTTGCCCTTCAGGCCTGGTTGCGGCTGGGGGTATTTGCCGTCCTTGCCCATTTGCACCGGGGCGGGGCTGTCGAGCGTCAGCTTGTCCACGTCCGGAGCGAGTTCCAGGTCGCTTTTCAGCATGTCGTCAAAGGTCACGATCTTGCCCGTATGCGCGGCAATGCGGCCCATCGCGGTAACGAGACTGGCCTCGGCACCGCGCTTGACCTCGTTGTAAGGCTTGTCCTGCCGAATGGCGTTCAACAGGTCGTTCCATTCGAGCTGGTACGGGTCGGGTTCCGGCTGGGGGGCGCTCCAAACCACGTCGTCGTTGACGAAGTTGTGCCCCTTGAAAATGCGGCTCTTGGCGGGGCTGTGGTTCTGCTGGGAAATGATGGCCGAGCCTTTGGTCCCCAGGCAATTGCTCGCGAACTGCTGGTGGCAACCGGGGATGTTACGGCCTTCCAGGCGAAGCTTGGCACCGTCCGCGAAGGTGTATTCGACCGAGTAGTGGTCGAAGTTCTGATCGATGTAGTCGCCGCGATACTGCCGGCCGCCGGACGCCTGGGCCGCGATCGGCCACGCGTCTTTCATCCAACAGCATTCGTCGATGTTGTGAATCAGGAAGTCACTGAAGCAGCCGCCGCTCGCCCAGATGAACGAGTGGAACCGCTTGATCTGGTACATCAACTCGGTGATGCCTTCCGGTTTCGGCTTCGAGAACTCGGAGGCGACGGGGCCTTGCATCCGGTAGGCCTGGAGCAGCATGATGTCGCCAATTTGGCCGTCCTTGATGCGCTTGAACAACTCGCCGCGGACCTCGCAGTGTCGGCACATGAGGCCGACGCCGATCTTGAGGTTCTTCTTCTTCGCCTCTTCACCCAGCTTGATCATGCGCTGGCCGCTGGGGCCGTCCACGGCGACCGGCTTTTCCATGAAGACGTTGAGGCCTTTTTCAATGGCGTAGGTGAAGTGGACCCAGCGGAACGCCGGCGGCGTCGTCAGGATCACCACGTCGCCGGGACGCAGACAGTCCATCGCCTTTTTGTAGCCATCGAAGCCGATGAACTGTTTCTCCGGCGACACCTCGACTTGCTTGCCATGGTCGTCAGCGGTCAGGGTTTTGAAGCTGTTGTCGAGTTTATCCTGGAAGACGTCGGCCATGGCGACCAGCTTGGTCGGGCCGTTCTTGGCGGCCAGGGCGTTGATCGCCGCGCCGGTGCCGCGACCGCCGCAGCCGACCAGGGCCAGGCGGATGGCGTTGTCCTCGGCGGCGTGGACGTTCGGAATGGCCAGGCCGGCAAAGGCCGAAGCGACGGCAATGCCGCCGGCAGTCTTGAGCGCGTCGCGGCGGGACGGGTTACTATTCTCGTTCGTGGTCATGAAGGACTCCTCTCGCGGGTGGGCGAGACTGGGAAAAAGGTGAGTATTTATTAGAGGTACACCTGCGGGGGCCGGGAGTCAATCAGGAAGGAGGGAAAAATGGATTCGTAACCGTTCACCGGCATCAACTGCTCCCCCCCTTGCGAAGGGGGGTAGGGGGGTCTTCTCCCC
>JBBRLG010000625.1:0-4189 GCA_038231495.1 Gemmatales bacterium
CCGATGCCGTCGCCCGCGATCAATACGACTGGGGTTGCCATCTGCTCCACCTTGGGGTCGGTCGGTCGGTCGGGACAAGGGGACAAGGGGACAAGGGGACAAGGGGACAAGGGGACAAGGGGACAAGGGGACAAGGGGACAAGGGGACAAGGAGAGGATGCAGCGCTCAGGCGGTTGCGTCAACCCTTCTTGCATTTGTCCCCTTGTCCCCTTGTCCCCTTGTCCCCTTGTCCATCCCCGCAGGCCGTTCCCGCAGGCCGCCTGTAGCGACCGCACCCCCTGTGCCGGCCCGGTGGTAAATTTTTCCGGTTGTTGTGGGAGTGCCGGCTTGTGAACGAACCGCTACAATGTTGCAATTGGACAAGGTACACGAAGTTGTACTGCAAGGCCGGGCAGGACTCGTTCCGGACGTGCCCTGGTGAGACGGGGTGTTACCATGCTGGCGGTGAAAGGGCTGTCCATGGAAAAGCGGTTGTGCTACGGATCAATGGGAGTCTCCGGCTTCCTGCTCCTGTTGTTCCTGCTCGACCTCATCCCGGGCGTGAACTTCCCGTTCGGCGGGATCAACACCGTCGTGGACATCCTGGGCATCCTCGCCAGCGGCCTGGTGCTCTACCTGGCCTACGACGCCTTCCGCGACCTCCGCTAAGCTGTTCGATTCCCAAGTCCGCCGCCTCTTCTCGTAGCCGCATTCGCCAGAATGCGGGCGCACTCGGGGCGCTGACGCGACCCGAGCAGCCGCTTATTTCGCCTGCGAAATACAATACAGCCACTTATCCGACCGCATATAAATCCGACCGCCCGCGACGACAGGCGTGGCGAGAATGGTGTCGTCCAGGTCGTTCGTCGCCAGCACCTCGTGCTTGTCGTCCAGCGAAATCACCGTGGTGACGCCCTTCTCGTTGACGGCGTAGAGCTTGCCGTCCGCGATGACCGGCGACGCGGCGAACGGGCCGGGGGCGCGCTCCTTCCAAAGTTCGTCACCCTTGGCGGCGTCCAGGCAACTCAAGCCCGCGCCGGTCAAGCCGTAGACGCGATCCTTGTAGAACACCGGCGAGGGATACCCCAACGGCAACTTGGTCGATTTCCAAACCGTCACCGGCGTCGTCTGGTCGTCGCCCGGGCGCAGGGCCACGAAAGGCCGGCCCGGTACGAAGACCAGGTCGCCCCCCGCCGCGGGTGACGGGATCGGTGAAGTGCCTTCCCCCGCGTAGGTCCAGCGCGTCTTGCCGGTCTCCGGGTCCAGCGCGGTCACTTCCTTGGGCGATTGGAACACGACCGACGCCTTGCCGTCCTTGGTCAAGATCAGCGGCGTCGTCCAGACGGCGTCGCGGGCGCGGGGGATTTTCCAGCGGTTCTTGCCGGTCGCCGTGTCGAGGGCGGCCACGAACGAGTCGCCGGAATTCTCCATCGGCACCACCAACAAATCCTTGTAGAGCAACGGCGACGAGGCCATGCCCACCATGTTGGTGATGTTGGGGTAGTCGCCGACCAGGGAGCGATACCAGAGCAAGTTGCCGTCGGCGTCCAGTGCCGCCACGTCGCCGGTCGCGAACAGGGCGTAAACGTTTTTGCCGTCGCACACCGGCGTCGGGGCGGCCATGCACGTCTTGGGGTGACAAGCGGTACCGCCGGTCGTGGCGAACTGGCGCTCCCAGAGGCGCTTGCCGGTGTCGGCGTCGAAGCACAGGACGTGCAACCGGCATTCCTTGTAGCCCGTGGTTGCCGTCAGGTAGATGCGGCCGTGGGCGACGGCGGGGCAGGACAGGCCGCGGCCCGGCAACTCGACCTTCCAGCGCAGGTTTTCGGTGGCGCTCCACGTCGTCGGCAGATTCTTGTCTGCGAAGACGCCTCCCGTCGGGCCGCGGAACGGCGACGGGTCGGCCGCGGATGCAAGGCCCGCGGCCAGCAACAGCAGAGACAATGATAAGTGCTTGTTCATGGGAATAATCTCCTTCTTGCCGCTTGCGGCGTTGCGGTTTTCCCCGCAACGCCGCAAGCGGCAAACGCGGTTATTTCGCTTCCTTGGGTTTCGGCGACACCAGGGTGAACGGCACCGCGGTGCCGACCGCGTCGCACAGCCGGGCCTGGAACGTCCACACCTGCGCGTAAGCCGGCTTCTCGTCGTCCTGGCAAATTTTGAGCAGCAATTCGTTGCGGCCGGCCTTCAGTGTGCCGGCGGCGATGTGCTGGTCCACGTCCATGCCGTGGTGGTACTCCTCGCGGCCGAAGATTTCCTTGCCGTTGAGGAACACCTTGATCGCATTCGGCGTACCGACGCGGACTTCCACCGGCCGTGCCGTCGGCGAATCGATCGCGGCGTAGGCATAGGCGACCACCGACTTCTTGGTGCCAACCACCTTGTTCAGATCGACGATGCCAAACGAGTTGTCTGTCGTTGTTTCGGTCCACGCCGCCTCCTCGCCGCCCTTGCCCTTGTACTTCTCCTTCAAATCGACGCCCTTTTCCGGCGGATAAACAGCCTTGAAACCGACTTCCTCGGCGTTGTCAAACGACCCGACCACGTGGAAGCCGCGGACAAAACCCAGGTGGCCCGCGACATCGACCGTGACGCCGAGTTCCTTCAATTGCTTTTCAAGCTCCTCCATCTGCTCCTTTTCACACGCCCCGGTCAGTGCTCTCTGGAACAGGGCGGTGGCCGCTTTTTTGTCGTCCTTTTTCAACGCCGCCTTGGCCTCGTCCATCGTGGCGGCAATGGCCTCGTGCCGCAATTCGGCGCTCGGGTCCTGGATCATGCTCGGCAGCAGGCGGTCCGCTGCGGTCTTGTCCAGGCGCACCAGCCACTCGAAGGCAATGCGGCGGCCGGCGGGCGGGTTGGTGGTCGTGCGGACGAACTTCTCCAGCTCGTCCTTCGGGAGCGGTTGCTTGTCTTTCAGAGCCTTCTCGCCGATGGCGTCCACGGCGGGCCGCAGCCAGTTGGAGGCGGTGCGTTTGTTGTCGTCCATGGCGGCCAGGATCGGCAACAGCGCGTCCGGCCCCAGCTTGACCAGGGCGTTCCACGCCTTCGCGGTCTCGGGGTTGCCGGCCCCTTCGTTGCCGATCGCCTTGATCTTGGCGATCAGGTCGTCGGCCGTCGCCCCGTGGGCGGACGGTACCAACAAGAGACAAAGGAGAAAACCTCCCGCCCCCAGAAAACAGCTTTTGTGCATCCGGTTTATCCTCATACGGTGTTGCCGCTTGCGGCGTTGCGGGAATGCAAAGCCGCAAGCGGCAATCTTCCATTACCTTCCCAACAGTCTATAAAGCTCGGCGACGGCTGCGAGGCTGGTCGTGTCGGTGCCGGAAAAATCGGCGACTGTCGGAAAACTCGGCGGCCCGCCTGCAAATGCGCGCTGCCGTACCGTAGCGCCGATGCCCCTGTCCCCCTTTGACTTACGGCTTATCGCCTACGGGTCGTAGCGGCGGCACGTTAATTGCGATAGCCCGCCGCAGCGCTGGCTACGCTCAGGGCAACTTCCAAACCTTGCATCAGGTGATGATACGTTGAAGGTTTTCGTAGCGGTTTGTCACCGGGAAGAGGAGGGCGCGACGCCCCAGGCCGAGGGACCGGAGCGCCACGCGTTGCTGGTCAACTGCCCCGTCTGTGCCGTGCCGCGGATACCCTGTGAGTTGTACCGCAGCGGCCGACGCTGCTGTCACGCCGACAACACCGACGGGTTTTGCCCCCTGATCGAACGGACGCGCCTGCCCGATCGCTTCGGCGCTCTCCCACCCGCGCGACCCGCCTAGGATCCCTCTCCGCAACAAGTTCGTCAGAGCCGCGACCGTGAGGGAGCGGTTCGTCCCACCGCTCCCTCACGGTCGTGGCTCTGACGAGTGTCACGGCCGCGGCAGTTTCGGCGATCCGACGGGCGGTGTGGGCTGCTCGGCCGGGGTTTTGGGTGCGGCGACGGGGTGCCGAAACTCGAACGGGTCCGGCAGGTTGTTACGCACGAACGGCGTCGGCTGCTTGCGCTGCGGCGGCGTGGCGGCGACGACGGACGCGCTCGACGCCTCGACGGTAACGTCGTCCACCGGCGCCCGATCCGAGAGCGGCTGGCCGAGGGTCGGCAACGGCACCGGTTGGTTGACGTCCGCCGACGGGATCCGCGTCAGTTCCCCGGCCGGCAACGCCAGCGTTTGCGGCAAGCGCGGCTCCAGCAGCGACCCGCCCAGCGTCTCGGTCAAG
>JBBRLG010000626.1:0-4188 GCA_038231495.1 Gemmatales bacterium
CCCGCTGCGCCGCAGGATTGGCTGCCGGGGTTTTGGGAGCAATTGTCCCGCGGCTGGCAGGGGGAACCGCTGACCAGACCTCCCCAAGGGGAAATCGAGATGCGGAATCCCCTGCGATGAAGTACCTGCTCGACACCAACGCGTGGATCGAAGTCTTGAATAACCCCCGCGGTCCCGTGACGGCAAAACTTGGGGCGTGCGCTCCCTCCGACAGCGCCTTGTGTTCGGTGGTCCTCGGCGAACTTGCGGTAGGAGCCTACAAAAGCTCTAAGCCGGCAGCCAATTTGGCATTGATCCACCAGTTGACTCGCCAATTCGTGTGCCTCGCCTTCGACGAGGCGTCCGCCGACCCCTATGCCCAAACGCGGAGCCACTTGGAGAAGATCGGGCAACCGATCGGTCCGTACGATCTGCAAATTGCGGCCATCGCGTTACAGCACGGCTTAATCGTGGTGACGCATAATGTGGCTGAGTTTTCTCGTGTGCCCGGCTTGACCGTGGAAGACTGGCTTGGTCCTTAGCGCGCGGGGACATCGAAAGGGTTCGGGAGTCATGAAGCGGAGTCGTTATAATGGCACCACGGTATCCCTTGCGCACCGTTCATGCAGGAGGCCGACATGACGCGTGTGAACCTGGACGCCCTGCCCGAAGCGGTTCGCCAGTTTGTGTTGACGCTCGCGGTGCCGCCGGATGGCACCGTCCTGGAACTCGGTGGCCGGCCGGTGGCGTACGTCGTGCCGCCGCCTCAGACAAACAGCGGCGCGATCGACGACGAAAAGTGGACGGACGCGCGGAACCGTCGTCGCTGCGAACTCATCGACCGGAAGTATGACACCAGCCTGACCGCGACCGAGGAAGCCGAACTAACGTCCCTCCAAACGGCCATGGACCGTCATGTCGATCGAGTCGCCCCGCTGCCGCTAGAGGCGGCCCGGAAGCTGCACCAACAACTTTTGGAAAAGGCCACCAAGACCGCTGCCGGCTCCGACGCATGACCGTGCCATTCACCTACCCCGGCTAGACTCACGTCCGTCGGCACCCTCGGCACTCCTCATCCATTTCCCGCAAGTTCCTTCAGCCGCTCCAGCTGCGTGGTGCCGCCGACGGCGATCAGGGTGTCGCCCGCTCGCAGGGTGTGGTCGCCGGACGGGTTGGACTGCATGTGGCCGTCGGCCCGCTTGATCGCCACGATGATGACGCCGGGGTCCTGGCGCAACCGCGTAGCCCGCAGTGTCGCGCCGGCCAGGCGACTGCCGGCGTGGATCAGGGTTTCCTCGATCTGCAAATCGAGGTGTTCCGTGCGCGTGGCCAGCTCGATGAAATCGACCACGGCGGGCCGCAGTACGGCGTGCGTCATCTTGAGGCCGCCGAGCGTGTGCGGCGACACGACGCGGTTGGCACCGGCCCGGACCAGCTTTTGCTCGGCCGCCGGCTGCTCGGCCCGTGCGACGATGAACAGGTTTTCGTTGAGCAGGCGGGCACTCATGGTGATGTAGAGGTTGTCGGCGTCGGTGGCGGCCACGGTTATGAGGGCGCGGGCGCGGTCGATGCCGGCCTTCTTCAACACCTCGTCGGCAGTGGCGTCGCCGGTCAGCGCGACCGCTTGCGGCATCTGGAAGTCGCGGATGATGTCTTCGTGCCGTTCGACGAGGACGAAGGGCACTTTCTGCCGGGCGAGTTCCTGACACACGGCCCGCCCGATGCGCCCGTAACCGCAAACGATGATGTGTTGCTTCATCGCCGCGAGGTTCTGTTCCATGAGCCGTTTCCCCAGGAGGGTGTGCAGTTCGCCACTGACGATGCCGCGGATGATCTCGGTGGTGGCGAAGAAAAACGTCATCACGCCGACGAGCAGCAAAACGATCGTGAAAACGCGGCCTTGAAAGTGGAGAGGGTGAACCTCTTCGTAGCCGACGGTGGTGAGCGTGATTACGGTCATGTAGAGCGCGTCGAAGAGCGTGTATTCCGGTTCGAGCAGGTAGTAGCCGACCGTGCCGGCGACCACGAGCAGGACCGGCACGAGCAACAGCAAAGGGTAGCGGTACAAGCGAATGGCCGGACTCCTGCCTTTTTCGCCGCTTGCGGCGTTGCGAGACTCATCGGTCCCGATCCTCGCGCAGGAGGTCGGTACTGTCGCCAAAAGCGCGGCCCGAGACCGCCAGGCGGTCATAAATTTCATCGACCCCTGCCCAACCGCTGGCGTGTTGGAGTCGGAGGGCTTCTTCCAAGATCGCCCTGGCCTCCGCCTCGGCGCTACGACCGTGGGCCGCCGCCAGTTCGTTAAGACGCAGGAAAGCCTTTTCCTCCAGGTCCGGTATCAATAGGTGCGACATAATTTCCTCGGTTCCTCGCTGCGCCCGTTGCCGCCATTGTATTTTAGCCTATCAACGCTTCCGCGCTTAGCGCAACCGGCGCTGCAACACCTCCCGCGCCGTTTCAAACACGGCGGCCAGGCGTTCGCGTTGCGCGTCGGTCGGGCAGTTCGCCTCGGTCGCGACCCACGCGCGGATGTCGTCCAGTGCGGTGAAAAACGGTGCCACCGCCGCCGCGTCCACCGCGGCCGTAATGCCCTCGACCTCGACGTAAACCGGCGCTGCTTGCGCGCCGACCCAGTCCATCGATCCTTCGTTGTCATACGGACCGACACACCGCGCCGCCAACCAACCGGGGGCAGTCATTGGCACTTCCAATTCAACCACGGCCTCCGCGGGCGAACCGTGCGCGTTGGCGTGACCAATCACGACCCCGTTCGCCACGATTTCAACCCGGTCGAACGGCGTCAAGCTTTTCGCCTCGGCCCGGACGCGCACGGTGCCACCGCCGGTCGGCAACTTTATCACAGCGCCGGAGTCTTGCCCGTCAACGGTGAAGAATAGCAGCGGCCCGTTGCTGACAAAGGTGCGGCCCGCGCGGACGGCTTCGATCCAGTTCTTGTACGTGAATTCCTGCCCTTGTTCCAGCCGGGCGTAGGTGCGCTTGCTGCCGAGGATGCTCCGGTTGTCCCTTTTACCGCTGCCGCCGACGAGGGGCACGCGGAACCCGGAGTTGAGCAGCGCGTGCCAGGCGTCGAGGACGGGGTTGTCCGCGTGTTCAAAGCCGGCGTTCATTTCCAGGGCGTCGATCTTGCCGAGGAGCAAATCGGCGAGCAGTTCGCCGTGATGGCGGCCCTCGTCGCGGCAAAAGAATTCGTGCCCGACGACGAGGCCGGCCTTGCGGTGGCACTGGTCGCACCAGTCGGCGAGCGACCAATCGTCCACGCCGTCCGGCCCGCCAAACCGCAACGGGTACACGGCCCGGTGGCTGTTCAGCAGCGCGAGCCGCCCAAGCGTGTCGTGGTGGTTAAGGGTGTTGACGACGACGCAATGCCCGCCCCGTTCGAGTGCCGGCTGCTGGCCGCTGAACGCGAGAATGTTGGCAACGGCCGGGTGTTGGTGGCCGCCTTCTCCCCAGACGGGGGTCTCCGAGGCAAGCAGGTTGACGACCGCCAAGTCCTCCGCCCCGGCTTCTAGGAGCGCGGCGTGCGGCGTCAGGAACTGTGCCCAGGTATCGCCGGAGTACCAACCGAGCGAACGCAGGTCGATCCAGCGTTCGACGCCGAGCCGCAGCGCCAATTTTGCCGCCCCGACGCGGATCACCTCGCGCAGCGGCTTGTACTCGAACCCTTTATGCACCTCGACCGTGACCGGACTAGACGGCAAGCGGATCTCACAGGTGCCGTCGATATAGGCATATTTCCGATTGCCGTAATCGACGTTGCCGCCGACATCGACGCCAAGGTCCGTGGCGAATTCAGTAAGCCGGCCGAACGGGGCGAGGTAGTTGTCGTCGGCGTCGCGGAAGTGGATGCGCACCGGCGTCGGCAGCTTGGTGGCGGCGTCGTTTACGCGGACGTGAACGGTGTGCATGCCAAAAACGTTGTGGTTAAGGCGGGATCGAGGAACCTGTTTTCGTAGCCAAGGGAGTGCCTGCCTCCCTTTGGAGTGCGGCGGCTCGACGCCGCTTTCTTTCTTTCTTTGATGAGGCAGCCGGCCCCGGAAAAGAAAGAAAAAAAGGCTCTTCCGGGAATTGCGTCCTTAGCCTTGAAAAAGGTGGACATGCAAGTCACTCTGGAGGTTAGGCTTCAAAACTAATCCCCGAGGAGACCCGCATGTCCACCAGCTTACTTTACCACGCCTTCGGCATCCGCGG
>JBBRLG010000627.1:0-4185 GCA_038231495.1 Gemmatales bacterium
CTCTCGGCGTCGGCACTGGCTCCGTGGGTCGCGCAGCCGGCGATTCAGGTCACACCGCTCGACGCCACCGCCCGCGCGAAACCTTTGACGCCCGCGATCGTGCGTCAGGCTTACGGCATTGACCGACTTCCTTACGACGGCAGCGGCCAGACCATCGCCATCATCACCGCCTTCGACGATGCCACAATCGCGGCGGACGTAAAGAGTTTTGACACCGCCTTCGGCCTGACTCCGTTCGCCACGCCCGGCACGGCCAACGGCGGATCGTTGCCGACCTTCACGGTCGTCAAGGCGGCGAAAATGGATACGCCGAAGGACAACGGCTGGACGTTCGAGACGGCACTCGACGTGGAATGGGCACACGCCATCGCGCCCAAGGCCAACATCGTGCTCGTCGAAGCCCAGAACGACAGCGGCGACGCCATGATCAAGGCGGTCGATACGGCCCGGCACACCGACGGCGTTTCGGTCGTGTCGATGAGTTGGGGTGGCACCGAGTTCGACGGCGAAACTCTTTACGACAGCTATTTCACGACGCCGCAGGGCCACAAGGGCGGCAACGGCGTCGCGGGCGGCATCACCTATGTGGCGTCTTCCGGCGACCACGGCGCCAGGGCCGGCGCGTCCTGGCCGAGCGTGTCGCCCAACGTGTTGGCGGTCGGCGGCACGACTCTGTATTTGAACGGCGACGACAGCTACAACGTGGAAACCGGCTGGAGCGGCAGCGGCGGCGGCTACAGCAATTACGAGGTGGAACCGGCGTTCCAGCGTTCGGTACAGCACCTCGGCATCCGCAGTGCCCCCGACGTGGCCTACAACGCCGACCCGAACACGGGCTATTACGTCAACAATGCGGGCGTCTGGTACCAGGAAGGCGGCACCAGCGCCGGCACGCCGCAGTGGGCCGGTTTGGTTGCGCTGGCGGACCAGGGGCGCGGCAACGCCGGCTCCATCGCGAACGCGCAGGCGCTGCTCTATGGGCTGCCGGCCAAAGACTTCCACCAGCCGACGACTGGCTCCAACGGCTACCTCGCCCGCGGCAACTACAACCCGGTGACGGGCCGCGGCAGTCCCAAGGCCGACGCTCTTATCCCCGACCTGATCGGTGCCGGCGGGGCGTCGTCGTCGGTGAGCCAAACGTCCAAGACCAGTGGTTCGTCAACCGTCCACGCGCTGTTTAGCGCCGTGCCGATTGACGTGGTGCGGGCGCTCGCTGCCGGTGCGGATGCCGGGGTGGCTGTTGCGGCATTGGACCGCGGGACTGGCTCCCAGCCAATCGCCGGTTTGTCCGCACGACGTGGGATTGATGACTTGCTGTGGGTACAGCCGGCACCGATCGAATCCCGTACCCATCCCATGAGTGCGGCGGCGATCTCGCACTTTGTGCCGGAGGCCACGGGCGAGGGCGACGAGTTCGACTTTGACGGGTGGGATTATCTGTCGGAAGATGGGAAATAGGAGATTCGGGCCGCTTGCGGCATTGCAATCTGCAAAGCCGCAAGCGGCAATCCTCCTTCAATGACGGAAGAGGAACTCCTTCAAATTGATCAACGTCCACTGCACGTCTTCCCAGGCTTTCCGCTTGTCGGTCGCCTTCGCCAGATGAGTCTGAAACAACTTCGTTTCCTTCTCCGTCGGCGGTCGTGACACGGTTGCCAGAGTCAACTCCAGCAGGATTTCGTTGTCCGTTTTCTTGGCCGCCAGCAACCGGCTGATGCGGTTGGAGCCGCTGCGCATCTTCTCGTTGACGGTCGCACCGTTGATGAGTTGCAGCGCCTGGGCCAGGTTGCTATCGCCTTCGCGCTCGCACTCGCAAGGCAACTCGCGGGCCGGCTGGCCAAACGTTTTCAGGAACGGGTGGTCCGGCGCGCCGTCGGGCAGTTGCATCGCGCGTGTCCCGGCCGGCGTGCCGGGGAATTTCTCCGGCACCTCTGTCACCGTGCAGAGCGCGTCGAGCAGTTGCTCCGCCGTCAACAGCTTCGTCACGGCGTGCGAAAAATACTTCGTGTCGTCCTTGTTGAAGTCGTTCGTCTGCGAACTTAGCTGGTACGTCCGCGACATCATGATGGTCTTGATGAGGTACTTCACGTCGAACTTGTGGGCGGCGAAATCCTTGCCCAGCGCGTCGAGCAGTTCGTCGTTGGCCGAGGGGTTCGAGTCGCGGAAGTCATCCACCGGATCGACGATGCCCTTGCCGGTCAGGTGAAACCAGACGCGGTTGACCGTGGCCTTCGCGAAGAACGGGTTTTCCGGCGACGTAATCCAGTCGGCCAGCGCTTGCCGACGATCGCCGCCTGGCGGCACCACGGCGACGGCACCACCAAGGAACTTGGGCGGCATGTCCTTCTTGGTCCGCGGCTGCTGCACTTCGCCGCCGCGATCGACGTAGACGAACTCCGCGCCGCCCGACTGCGGGTTGGCTGCCGGTTGCGCCAGGTCGGGCTTTTGGCGGACGCGGGCGAAGAACGCCGCCATGCTGTAATAGTCGTCCTGTGTCCAGCGCTCGAACGGGTGGTTGTGGCACTTGCTGCACTGCATGCGGATGCCGAAAAACAACTGGGCTGTCGTCTCGGCCAGGTTCGTCGGATCCTTGGCCACACGGTAGTAGTTTGCCGGCGCGTTCGTGAAGGTGCTGCCGCTCGCGGTCAGCAGCTCGCGCACAATCACGTCAAATCCGGCGTTTTCGTCGATGTGGTCGCGGAGCCAATGCTGGAAGACGTAGACACCCTTGACCTGAATCGCCTTGCGGTTGCTGCGGAACACGTCGGACCATTTCAGCGTCCAGAAGTCCGCATATTCGGGCCGCTGCAAAAGCGCATCGACGAGCTTGCCACGCTTGTCCGGTTCGCTGTTGGCCAGGAACGCCTTGACCTCGTCGGGCGTCGGCAACACGCCGCACACGTCGAGGTACGCCCGCCGCATGAAATCCGCATCGCCGCACACGTCGGCTGGGGCAATGCTCAACAGCTTCAGCTTGGCGAAAACGTGCTTGTCAACGTAGTTCACTTCCGGCGGGTTGGGCCACACGAAACCGGGCTTGGGCTGGAGGTACGTCAAACGCACCGATTGCAACTGGTCGAGGTAACGACACAGGATCGCAACCTCGCCGCCCTGGTGAAACTCGACCAGGCCGGTGCTGCTCACGTCCGCGATGCCCGGATCGCTGCTGCTGAACAC
Source organism: Gemmatales bacterium (assembly GCA_038231495.1). Lineage (GTDB taxonomy): Bacteria > Planctomycetota > Planctomycetia > Gemmatales > Gemmataceae > JBBRLG01. Next base: position 3,178 of record JBBRLG010000627.1, read on the forward strand.
CGTTAGTCGGGTCACGTCGCGGACGGTGCCGTCTGTGAATTGAGCCATGACGGCCAATTGTTGCCACTGGGCCGGCTGCGTCAGGACGCGCGAGCCGGGCAATACCGTGATTCCCTTGACGCCGGGCAGGTTCTCCGGGTCGTCGCGCAACCCTTCGGCGAGCCAGTCGTGCATGAGGCTCGCCGGCAGGCTGTTGGCCTGGTAGCGCTGGCCGCCCTCGTGCGGGACCTTGCCGAGTGCCTTCTGCAACAGCAGGCTACGGTCCGGGTCGATGCGGTCCGTGCGCCGGCCGAGAACGTCGCGCGTCAGCTGCACATAGTCGGCTGCGGGGTCGAAGCCGCGGAGGCTTAGTTTGAAGCCATTTTTTCCCGACGGCGTGCCGTGGCAAGCGCCGGCGTTGCAACCGCCGACGTTCATGGTCGCGATCAGGTCGTGTCGAAAGCTAACCGGTTGCGGTTTCTCGAAGTCCTTCACGGTCAAGGGCACCTTGGCCGTTTGCCCGCCGGCCTTGACGATCAGGTTCGTCGTGCCGTTCGCCTTCGGGATCAAGAAACCGTCGGCGGCGACCTCGGCGATTGCCGGGTTTTCGCAGGTCACGTCGGCAAAGATGGTCAGGTCGCGGACGGTCTTATCGGCGTAAGTGCCGGTGACGAGCATTTGCTGCCGGGCGCGCGGGCCGACAAGGTTAAGAGCTTCCGGTTGCACCAGCAAGCCGCCAGGCTGCCCGATGGCGGCAGCGCGTTTGGCGGGTTCGTCGGGACCGGCGGCGTTAGCGGACGGCATGCCTGCACTGAGCGCGAAGGCCGCGACGAGCGCGAGGACCGGACGGGTGGGAATGAGTGCGGCGCGAAACATGACGATGTGCCCCCTAAGTAGGTGTGCAGAAAGAATTACCCGAGTCCTTCAGGCTGTGCTGTCCCTACACTGGCGAGATCACCCTGGAGGACTCGGTCATGGCCCGAGGAATTCGGCTCCGCGATGCCCAGTTCGACGAACTGGATGAACTCC
>JBBRLG010000628.1:0-4176 GCA_038231495.1 Gemmatales bacterium
CCGTAGGCGGCACACGCGGGATTTGGACAGGCGCACAGCGACCAGTCTGGTTCGATCATGGCCCTTCCCTCCTGGTACTCCTGCCACCATAGCAGGCCGGAAACACCGCTGGAAGGTCGGTGGAGTCACGACCCATTTCTCCCCGCGCCACGGCTGGACGAACGATCCCAACGGCCTGGTATACATCGACGGCGAATATCATCTATTCTTTCAGTACAACCCCTACGGCTGGGATTGGGGCAACATGCACTGGGGCCACGCGGTCAGCAAGGACCTGGTCCATTGGGAGGAGCGCGGCGAAGCCCTCTACCCGGACGCGCTGGGTCCGATGTTCTCCGGCAGTGCCGCGATCGATTGGAAGAACACGAGCGGCCTGGGCAAAGACGGCAAGCCGCCGGTGGTCCTGTTGTACACCGCGGCCGGCAATCCGACCGTGCAGTGCCTGGCGTACAGCACCGACAACGGCCAGACGTTCACCAAGTACGCCAACAACCCGATCGTCAAACAAATCACCGGCGGCAACCGCGACCCGAAAGTCCTCTGGCACGAGCCGACCAAGCAATGGGTGATGGCCTTATACGTGGAAACGCCGGAGAAGAAGCACACCATCCATTTCCTGACCTCACCAAACTTGAAGGATTGGAAGGTGACGAGCCAAACCGAAGGCTTCTACGAGTGCCCCGACCTGTTCGAGTTGCCATTGGACGGCGACCCCCTGAAGAAGAAATGGGTGCTAACGGCGGCGAGCAGCGAGTACATGGTCGGCGCCTTCGACGGCACCAAATTCACGCCGGAAACGCCGAAGCTCAAGGGCCACCGCGGCCGCGGCTTCTACGCCGCCCAGACGTTCAGCGACCTCCCGCCAAAGGACGGCCGGCGCATCCAGATCGGTTGGCTACAAGCGCCGTCGCCAGGAATGCCGTTCAACCAGGCGTTGACGGTGCCGTTGGAACTAAAACTCATAACCACGGCCGACGGCCCGCGCCTGACCTGGACTCCCGTGCGCGAACGGGACACCCTCCGCGGCAAGGCAACGCCGGCACCGCTGACGCTCAAACCCGGTGACGCAAACCCGCTGAGCGACGCCAAGGGCGAGCTGCTGGAAGTGGTTGCCGTGCTCGAACCAGGCAAGGCCGACGAGGTGACATTCACCGTCCGCGGCGTGCCGGTGGTGTACGACGTGGGCAAGCAGGAACTGTCGGTAAACGGCCACAAAGCCCCGGCCCCGCTGCGCGAAGGTAAAATCGATTTGCGCATCTTGGTGGACCGCACAGCCTTCGAGGTCTTCGCCAGCGGCGGGTTGACCTACGTTCCAATGCCAGTGATCCCGAAGGCGGAGGATCGTTCCGTCGGCGTCACGGTGAAGGGTGGCCCGGTGAAGTTTTCCACGCTGGAAGTCCACGAACTGCGGTCAATCTGGGACCGGAAGTGATCGGTGCCAAAAAGGCTTCTGACTGCAACTGCTTCTGTAGAATGCGTAAAGGAGGGGCACGCCTTGAGCAAAACGAAGGGCGTGCCTGAAGGTGGGACCAACCGTTTTTGGTGCTATGCGGGAGATTACCAAAAGGCGATACTGCCATGCACAATTTGACAAACATTTGGCGCGAGGTCAGCGTTTGGCCGCCCGAAGAACGTCTGGCACTTGCGACACGCCTTCTGCAATCCTTACAGCAGGAAGTGGTAGCGGTTTCCAAAGAGCGGCAAGAGGCTTTGCTGCATCTGATCGGCATTTGGAAGACGGAGCCGCCGCCGAACGACGAACAGGTGGAGCAGATTCTTGAACAAGAGAGGATGAAAAAGTACGGCTGATGCGCGTATTGCTCGATGTCAATGTTGTCCTGGATGCGATGTTGCAGCGTCCGCCCTGGCATGCAGAGGCAGACGCCATTCTGCAAGCTGCTGCGCGGGGGCAAGTAACCTGCGCCACCACAACCCTTTCGTTGGCAACGCTTTTCTATGTGGGCCGGAAGGTTGTAGGGACTGCGGCCGCCCGTGCCGCTGTGCGCAAATACCTTGTGGCCTTGGCCGTCCTGCCGATTGATAAGCAAACACTTCTCGACGCCGACACTTTACCCGGAAACGATTTCGAGGATAACATCCTGATCGCGGCCGCCGTGACGGCTTCGCTCGACGCCATTGTCACGCGCAACGCTGCCGATTTTTCTCACTCCCCGATTCCCGTGTAGGTTCCGGCTGAACTCCTCAAACGACTGCCCGGCAGTATGTCGCCGCCGGTTGCTGGACCCAGTCCGGCAATCGGGCCACCATAATGGGCCGTGCGAAAGCGGTGTCCGTTCAGGGTTGTGCGGCAAGGCCGCACAACCCTGAACGGACACCTGCTTCGTTGCGTTCACCCCCCGACTCAATCGGCCCAGTTCTCGATCCGCAAGCCCGGCATCTTGCGGAAGTCCTTCTCATTGCGAGTTACCAAAGTGGCCCGGTTTGCCAGGGTAATGGCGGCGATCAGCAGGTCGCCTCGGCGGGACTTGAGCTTCTTGTTCTGCCGCAGTCGGTCGAACTCCGCCGCGACTTTTGCATTCACGGGAAGGATGATGAATTCCTCCAAGTCCCTTTCGGTTTCCACCAGCCGTTGCTGGGCCAACACTAGCTTTTTGCCATCCTCCGCTTTGAGGACAGAGGCGAACCGCCCTTGAAGGACTTCGATCCGGGTGATGGCCGTGAGGACAACCTCCGTGGTAGCCTGCGCTCGCCTTTCCGTCACTCGTTTGTGACCCAAAAGAAGGTGCGTGAGCGTGTCGGTGTCGAGGACGAACATCACTCGCCCTCGCTCGTTGGGCGGTCACGTTGGCGATAGGCTTCCGCGCAAATGTTCATCAGGTCCGGGTCGTCTTTGTATTTCCCTGCCAGGGCAAGTTGAGCTTCCTTCCGTGCTTCCGGGGTTGACGAACCGGTACTCAACCACTGTTGGATGGCGGCTTTGAGAAACCGCCATTCGCCGCCAATGAACCGGCCCGGCAGGTTCTGCGAATGAAGCAGGTCGATGACGTTCGCCTCGCTCACCCGCAAAAAGGCGGCTGCTTCGGCTAGTGTGAACACCTCGCTCACCGATCCGTTCGCCGCCGCCAGCGCCGGAGCAATGGACTGCGGGGCCGGCCTCTTCTTTGTTGGCATCGCTCATCCCTCCTTCGCTTCTGGTCCCAGCGGCGTTTCCCGGTCGACCCTGACTCCTGCTTCGGCAAGTTTCCTTTCATGATAGACGGGGGCTTGGAGGTAGGAAAGCAATTTCGACCCACTCCGCCATCACCAAGGGCATCAAAGTCCACCCCGTAGGCCGGGTCGGCCAACTCTCCAAATTGGTGCCGAATGACGACAGGAAAACAATGGAGCGCCAATCCCCTCCGTCGGTCTGCCGTTGGCAAGGGTCGCCCTTTTGTTGGCAAGGGTGCAACTTGGCAAGGGTCGAAATCGATGCCGTAGAGCGATGCAACTGATTTACTGGTAAAGGCTTAAGAAGGCGCTGGGGCAGTGTCAGTCGTCGGCAGGAGGGGCACCCTTGCCAGAGGTGAGTTGGCGTGGCAAGGGTCGAATCGGACCTAGTGCTCTGTCAAGCGTCGATTGATGGGTGGGACGGGCTTCCTAGCCCGTCCTGGAACACGGACGGGCTAGGAAGCCCGTCCTACAGCACCCATCAAAGCATGAGTGACACTGCACTAGGGCGTCGTCGGAAACGGGATAGCCCCTCGCGTCACGCCGTCCCGTCCGTTACACTAACCTCCGTATTCGCCCGGCCCCTTTCCCCCGGAGACGTACTCCCATGAACCGCCGCGATTTCCTCCGCGCCGGCGCTGCCGGTGTGGCCCTGGCCTCCGCCGCCCGTTTTGCCCCCGCCTTTGCCGACGCCAAGCCGATCCGCGCCGGCCTGATCGGCTGCGGCTGGTACGGCAAAGTCGATCTCCTCCGCCTGCTCCAGATCGCGCCCGCCGAGGTCGTGTCGCTGTGCGACGTGGACAAGAAGATGCTCGCCGAGGCCGCGGAGATTGTCGCCGGTCGGCAAACCTCCAAGAAGAAGCCGCGCACTTACGCCGACTACCGCGACATGCTCAAGGAGAAGGACCTCGACGTCGTCTTCATCGCCACGCCGGACCACTGGCACGCCCTGCCCATGATCGCCGCCGTCGAAGCCGGTGCCGACGTCTGGGTGCAAAAGCCTATCAG
>JBBRLG010000629.1:0-4159 GCA_038231495.1 Gemmatales bacterium
GAAAGCGGCGTCGAGCCGCCGCACTCCAAAGAAAATCACCTCCCTTGCTCCTGCACTAGCGAGCAGGGGAGCGGGATCACGTCCTGCTATTCAATCGCAAACACCTGAGTCGTCTGGTTCGGCACGGCGACCGGGAAGCCCTTTTCCAGGAGGTCTTTCCGAGTCGGTTGCGCGACCGTCCCATTTTGCGCACCTGCCCGGTCTAATAGCAGCCGGACGGTCACGGTCGCCGGGAGGTTGGCCGCGCCCGCGAGGCCTGCGGGGATCCCCACTTTCCCAGCGACGGCACTATTGGGCCGGAAGTTGGCGGCTACCACGAGCAGCCGCCCGGAACCAGTCTGAAATCGTGCAAACGTGTAGAGGTCGTCGGGGCAGGCGGCGAACTGCGAGCCGCGGTTAAAGAACTTCAACCCCCAGTAGCCGTCGCCGCACACCGACGGGTCCTGGCAGAGACCGAGCAGGCCGGCGTAGAACCGGCGCAGGTCCTTCTGCGAATGGGAAAGGCCGCCGCCGTCGTAGGCGTGGCCGTTGACCCATTTGGCGAACTCCGGCATGGCCCAGTAATCGAAGGCCGTCGTCTTGCCGTCGTCCACGTTAAAGCCCTCCGCGCCGACCCCCGGTTCGCCCACCTCTTGGCCGTTGAAGAGGAGCACCGGCCCGCTGCCGAAGAGGAATTGCAAAGGCGCCAACTGGTAGCCGGCGTCTGCCGAACCGAAGCCGGAATCGCCTTCACCCTTGCCCGGTTCGACGGCGGCAGCGATACGCCGCTCGTCGTGGTTTTCGAGGTAGCCCACCCGGCCGTTTCGCTGAACGCCGGAGAGTCGAGTAATCGTCCCGTCGTAATCGTCCTGGGAACCGTTGCCCTGGTAGACGCGCTTGAGGGCGTTGTAGGCGGCGGCATGATAGAAGGCGGCGAAGCCCGCGCCGAGGAGGTCGTCGGGGTCGGGCACGGGGATGTCGCTGCCCCCGCCCGCGTAAGCTTCGGCGAGGAAAAGGCAGGCCGGGTCGCGGCCTGCGGAGCGCGCGTTCCCGATCAAATAGGCCCAGGCCTCCAGTGGTACAAAGTGGGCCATGTCGCAGCGAAAGCCGTCCACGCCCTTCGCCTGCCAGTAGGCCAGAATTTGATCCATGAGGTCCCAGGTCCGCGGCCGCGGCGTGAAGTCTTTCACGCCGTTGGTGAAATTAAAGCCGTAGTTCAGCTTCACCGTCTCGTACCAGCGCGTCGCATCGGGGGCCGCGCCGGCGAAGTTGTCCCCCGTGACCTTCGGCGTACGTCCCGGCCCGCCGTCCTCGGGAGCGAACTTGCCGTCGAACACGACACCCGCGGGCTGCCACGCGGCGTCGTGCGTCAGGGTGAGTGTCTTGCCGGGCAAGTAATAGAAGTGGTTGTCGCGCGCGAAGAATTGCGTCGGATCGTCTCCCGTGCCGAAAGCCAGTTCAGGTTTGACCGCGGAGTGGTAGCCGCGGGCAACGTGGTTGGGGACGAAGTCGAGCAAAACCTTCATGCCCGCCGCGTGGACGCGTCCGACCAGGGCCTCGAACTCGGCCATGCGGCTGGCAGGATTTGTGGCGTAATCGGGGCAGACGTCGAAATAGTCGCGGACCGCGTACAAAGAGCCGGCGATGCCTTTCACGACGTCGGGGTCGTCCGCGGGCAATCCCTCTGCCGCGTAGTCGGTGAGGGTAGCCTGGCGCAGGCAGCCCGTCAGCCAAACGTGGGTGACGCCCAAGTCCCGGATACGCGCGAGGGCCGCGGCGCTGATGTCTGTAAAGCGGCCGCAGCCGTTGACGGCAAGGGTGCCATCGCGTTGGTTCGTCGTGTTGGTGTTGCCGAAGTAACGTACGATGAGTTGGTAAATGACGGGCTTGATGGCGGGCACCATGACGGGCGGCTCTCCCGATTATTAGTGGGTGGCATCGCGTGACGTTACTACCTATACCACGCGCCATCCACAGATCGTGGCCTGGTATGACGCCGTCGAAGCGGTGTTGATTGCCTGACGCTCACCGGTTGCCCACGCTGAGCGAATGCGTTTACACTTCGAGACGCGCCGTTTTCGTCAACGGGCGCTACTTCCACAAATCCAATGACAGCTTCGCCCGCGACTCGGCGTCCCGGAAGGTCGCGTCCAGGTGTTGGCCTTCAATCCGGCCTTCGACCGTGGCGATGCCGACTACCTGTTTGGGGCCCTTTTCGTGAACGATCGCGGTGAACTTCCATTCGACGTTGGCCCCCTTGATCGTCCCCTCGATGTCCCAGACGTAATCGCCGCCCTGGGCGGTGTAGACGCCGCGGAAGTGTTCGCCGTTACGCTCCTTGACCTCGACCTTCACCTTTTGGGGAGGGTCCTGAATGCCTACCCATTGAAAGGTCCCGCGCCAATCGCTGCCCGCTTGAAAACCGTCCGGTCCAGGTTGCCGCGCGGGCGGCGTCGTTGCAGGGGCGTTTGCCACGGTTGGCGTACTCGATCCGGCCGTGACCCTGGCCGGTCGGTTTAAGGACCAGGCTACCACACTGGCCGTACCGCCGCCGAGGCCGGCAAGGCCAAGCAACAGGCCGACTAAGGCGAGGCGACGCCGCGGGGTGCGGGGGGCGGGGCACCCCTCCTCTCCCCCCCTTCGCAAGGGGGGGCAGGGGGGGGTCGTGGCACACGCTTCCAGGCTCTCCGCGAACGCTTCCATTGAGGGGAACCGTTCCTTGGGGTCCTTGGCCAGTGCGGTCAGGCAGACGCGCTCGAGCTGCGGGTCCAGGCCGGGCCGGTGGCGGGAAGGCGGTTCCGGGGCGCGCAGGAGGACCTGGGTTAAAATTTCGGACAGCGTGCCGACGAACGGTAGCCGACCGGTCAGCATCTCGTACAACACCACGCCGAGACTGTACACGTCCTGCGACGGGCCGCCCGTGTCGGCGCCGCCGGCGACCTGCTCCGGTGCCATGTAGGCGGGCGTGCCGAGCAGGACGCCGGGGGCCGTCGCCCTGGGGTCCAGCGGACCGCAACGGCGGGCCAGGCCGAAGTCCAGCACGACCGGCTGCTGCCGTTCGTTAATCATAACGTTGGCCGGCTTGAGGTCGCGGTGCAGCACGCCGGCCCTGTGCGCCTCGTGGACGGCCCGCGCGATCGACGCCGCCAGCGCCGCCGCGGCTTGCTCCGGCATCCGGCCTGTACGCTGTAAGTGATCCGACAACGGCTCGCCGGCCAGCAATGGCATCGTCAGGTAGTGGACGCCGTCGCGCTGTCCGGCGTCGTACACGGGGCAGAGGTTGGGGTGCGTGAACGAGGCCGCGATCCGGGCCTCACGATAAAAGCGTTCGACCCGGTCCGGGTCTTCCGTGCCGAAGCGCATCACCTTGAGGGCCACCAGGCGGTCGAGCTTCGTGTCGCGTGCCTGGTAAACAGTGCCCATGCCGCCCTGGCCCAGCACCTTGATGATGCAGTAACGGCCGAACTTTTCGGGCAGTTGGCGTGCTCCTGGCAGGACGGACGAGGGCGGGGCCGTGAGCCGCGTTTCGCCCGGCTCTACCGTGGGTCCGGCGTCGGGCCGCAGGCGGCGCTCGGCGGCCCGGAGCCGACCGGCCAACGCGGCGTCCGCCCGCAGTTCGGGGTAGCGGTTGAAATAATCCTCCGCACGGACGTTCTCGCCCGCTTGCAGCCGGTGCTCGAACTCCAGGCGCACCAACTCGACCAGTGCCGCCGCGCGCAGCGGCCCGCCGACCGGCAGCCAGTCTTCCAGGGGGCCGGCCGCGCCGCGCCGCCGGGCCTCCTCGTAGCGGTCGCAGAGCGCGTCCACCTCGCGCGCGACGGCCAGGGAATCGGGGCCGGGCACGCTCATGCCGCGGCCTCCCGCTCCCAGCGCTTGTCGCTCACGGCGGGGGAGCGCCCGCCCAACTTGCGACGGGCCTGGTCTACCAGGCGGCTGAAATACGCCTCCCACAGCGGCCGGGCCGCCGCCGACTCGCCGGCCTTGAGCCGGCCGATCCACACACGGATGGAACCCTGTTCGTCCACGGCGGCCTCCGACGGTTCGCGGTTGCAACGCACTTCGTCGGTTGTAGCACCCCGTCGGCCCCGATGCAACGGTTCGCCGCCGGGTCTGTTCGGCGGGTGTGGCAAATGTTTCGGGACCGTGGGGTGGTCGCCGTAGCCGCAAGCGGCCCGCTTGC
>JBBRLG010000630.1:0-4148 GCA_038231495.1 Gemmatales bacterium
CGGCTACGAGGCGTAGAGCGTCAGCGACCGTAGCCGCAAGCGGCCCGCTTGCGGAGCCAGCAAGCGGGCCGCTTGCGGCTACGGGGCGTAGACGCTCCCGGCTCGCCATTCCGTTCGTGACTGCATGACAGAGAGACTCTCCAAATGAGAACGACTACGTTCCAGTCCGCCGCGCGTTGGTTGGTGGGCGGCGTTGGACTGATGTTGTTGCTTCCGGTCCTGGGCTGTAGTGCCGGCGAGGGCAAGGTCACGGGCCGGGTGCTGTTCAACGGTGCTCCGTTGCCGGGGGGGCGTGTAACGTTTCGGCCGGAGGATCCGACCAAGAATTCCGTCAGTGCCGAACTGGACGATCAAGGCAATTACGAAGCGGCACTGCCTGCCGGAGGGGTCATGGTCAGCGTGGATAACCGGACTCTCGCGCCGCGGGCCAAAGTGGGCGGCGTGCCGAAAGATATGAAACTTGCCCCAGACGTGGTCAAGGCCCTTGGCGGCGGCGGTAAGGCGGAACCGCCTGCGGACAAGCCCAAGGACAGCAGTGCGCCGGACAAGGCCGTCGGTAAATACATACCGATCCCGAACAAATATTACGACGCCGAAACGTCGGGCCTTGAATTCAAGGTGGAGCGCGGCGGCCAAAAGCACGACATCGAGATGACGAAATAACCGGCATGTGATCCAGGAGCCGGCGGCGACATTCGCAACGTCGCCGCCGGCTCCTTTCGTATCGTTTTGGCACCGGTCGGCGCGGCGCGGACGATCTTGCCCCGTCGCATGTGGTAGATTGGCTGATGGTACGGGAACCTCCGAGCCGCGCGGCGTGTCCGAGGAGATGAGAAGCCCGTCGCGGTCGCACCTGCCGGCGCGGGAACCCGAAGAACGCCTATTGCCCCTGTAGCTCAGAGGATCAGAGCAATGGATTTCTAATCCATCGGTCGGGGGTTCGAATCCCTCCAGGGGTGTTCTGCCACTTGCCCGTTTGGTGCGCGACCGTGCGGCGCGTTGCTGCGCCGGCGAACGTTTCTATCGACCACCACTTCTCGACAGTTCGGCAATGGCACTGTCAGCCCGACAGGTCGCCCAAACCCATCATCCTCCGCCTCATTTTTGAAATGCGTGTCGGGTGACCGGCCAATTGGCGGAGTTCTCTTCCAGGCCCCTACAACGGGCGGAAGCCAAGGCAGCCTTGCGCCAGGGGGTCGATTGGATGGCGGAGCGGCAGCGGCAGGCCGAGGACGACCAGGTCTTGCGGTTCCAGTACGACCGGTTACGGCCCGGCATCGAAGCGTTGCGGAAGGAGGCCGAGAACCTGCTCGAAGGCAAAGGCCCCGACGGCGTGGGAGTGGGGTAGTTTCGACTCAAGAGCGACCGCGACAAACGCTCCTGCCGCCCGCGTTGAAAAGAGCAATCCAAGAGGTGAAGACTCTTAATTGCTAGGCCGTGCGCAAGGAGTTAGGCGACCAACCGTTTTCCAGCCGCAAGCCACGCGGTCGCCGTTTGACACGGCGAACAACGGCAATAAAACGGAACACAAGTACGTCACCGGGCTGAGAATCGCATTTGAATAAGCCCCCATCAATGGTGGGAATAATATTGCGCTTCGGTGTCTCGTAGCCACAAGCGGCCCGCTTGTTGGCTGGCCGCGCCCGAGAAGCGAGCCGCTTGTAGGAGGGCGACAAGCCTACAAGCGGGCCGCTTGTGGCTACGATAGCGGTTCGGGGGAGCATGGCGGCGACAACCGGCGTCGGGGATGAGGGCATCGCGATGTGCTTTTCGGCGGAGGCAAGTTTTGGGGCGGCAGCGGTGCTCTTGCCGATTGGCGGCTATTGCGTCCAAAGCGCCCTGCGTAAAGACAGGCGTTACCTGCCACTGGCCTTGGTCCCGGTGGCATTCGGCATGCAGCAGGCGGCGGAAGGGTGCGTGTGGCTCGGCCTCCACCACGGCGACGAGGAACTCGTGACGCGCGCGTCGGTCGTGTTCCTGTATTTCGCCCTCGTATTTTGGCCGTTCTGGATTCCGTTTAGTCTGTTATTCACCGAAGTGCGCCGGCCGGCCAAAAGGCTGCTCGCCGCGACGACCGTGCTGAGCCTCGTCTGGCTGTTGCTTTACGCGCCGGTGGCAATCGATCCGGGCCGGTGGGTGCAATCGGAGGTCGTCCACCACTCGATCGCTTACCGCGTCGATGGCTTGCCGGGATTTCAAGTCGTCCCGCGACCCCTCTGGCGACTGGCCTACCTGGCATTCATTTGCGGGCCCCTCGGGTTAGCGCAACGGGGTGGCGGGGGCACACGGCTGCGTGCCATCGGCGGCAGTGCGGTCGCCGTGTTATTCGTCGTTTGCTACCTGGTTTACGAATACACCTTCACGTCCGTTTGGTGTTTTTTCGCGGCCCTCTTGTCGCTGATACTCTGTCACCTCTTTTTCAAGCTTCCGTTCCGTCGGGAATTCGCCGAAACGCGGACCTTGCCAACCCTCCTGTTGCAGGAAGAGAAATAGTAACCGTTCACTCCCCCCCGGCAGCACCTTGCGCAGCTGCCAGGTCAAAGCCGCCAGGTAGTACGACTTGCCGCACGCCGGCGTACCCAGAATGGAGACGAAGAGCGGTTCAATCTCCAGCAACGCACGGGGCAGCGACAGATGGCAATGGGGACAGGCCAGTCCCTGGCTGGGAAAGCCGCGGGCGTCCAGGCCAGGCCGGTAAGCGTGGCGATCCAGTTGAACGTCGTGCCGTTCGCCTGGGTGCGGTAGATGCGCACCACGGTGCCGGGCACCGTGCGCACCGCGATCCCACTCAGCTTGACCGTTTGGTTGCCGGACGTGACCGCGCCGGCGAGTTCATCGAAGGCGTTGCTTTCCGCCCCGGTCGCGTCGAGGATCGTGACGCGATACTTGTACGTTCCCACGGCGAGCCGGCCGCCCGCGGCCACCGTGGCGGTAATGCCCCTCGGCTTCGCCGGCCGTGTCGCGACGGTCTGGGTCCCATCGATGGGAGCCCCCAAGCGGTCGATGAAGACGAACGTCGCATTGTCGTTGAGCGTGCCGACGAGCGTAAACGTGTCGTCGGCGGCGTCCAGGTGCTCGTAGCCGAGCACGTGGCCCGTTTCATGGGCGATGGTGCCGGTCAATTGCTGTACATAAGCGGTCGTGGAAGTGGCCAATGGGGCCAGCCGGTCGCTGAAAACGAAGGCGTTATCGTTCGGGTTTTGGTTGCCCACGTCCACGGCCTCAGCCAGGCCGAGGAAGGAGCCGTATGGGGTGAAGGGTGCGTCCGTCCCACCGACGTAGACCGTCGAATGGGCTTGCGTGATTCCGGGAGCATCGGACGTGAATGTCACGCCGAGTCCGGAGAAATTCGCGTTCAACGTGCTAGTCACGGTCGAGACGATCGACGCCTCGTGCCCGCCGAGCGTGCCGGGGGCCGCGTATGCGGGAACGTCGATGTTTGTTAGTAACCGTTCACTCCCCCTTACGAAGGGGGGTAGGGGGGTGGATGCTATGACGGAGTACTGCAATCGTTCTTGACCCCCCTACCCCCCCTTCGCAAGGGGGGAGCAGTTGATGCCGGTGAACGGTTACGTTTGTTACAACGACCGAGCCATGATAGTCAATTGATTTGGTGCCTTGGAAATCAAGGTAAACCAATTGTTCGGACGCTTGACCCGACTGGGGCGGCAGTGGCCGCAGACCGATACTCGCGAAGTGCGTTGCCTACTGTGACCTGGACCCCACGCCTCAAATTTCTGGTGGCAAAAAGGTTGGTTCCAAGCTTCGGTTTGGCAATTCCAACATTCGCCCTGCCTTGATTCAAGCAGCAAGTGTCGCGTTGAATGGTCGATCCCGCCTGGCATACAAGTCAAAGGTCAAAGGCAAGTGTCGAAAGCACACCGTTGTCATCCTTGCTCGGGATTTGGCCATCTTTATGTACAAATGTTCAGTACAGGGGTTGGAGTACAATGACGAGAAAGTGCAAGTCGGGAGAGAGCCCAGTGAGCCAGCAGATTCCTCCACCCTCTGAGAGGGTGTTTAAAAAGCCTTCTCCGGTAATAATTGTCGGGACATTCGATGGATCATAGCGATATAAATCATTGCCTCGCTGGTGTCGGTCAGGCGCTCATAATCCTTACTCAACCGCCGATACCGGCCCAGCCAGC
>JBBRLG010000631.1:0-4136 GCA_038231495.1 Gemmatales bacterium
ATGTGGAGATGCGGAACCTTTCGTGCATGGACATGGAGGAGTTGCATCTGGAGTTCCATTTGGCGATCGGGCGCTTACGGCAGAAGCCCTACCTGATTCAATCGTTCTTTGCCGCCGCCGGGTTACCCATACCCGGATAAGAGTTTCCTTCTTTGCGCAGCTGTCTGTAGGTCAGCGTCAACCATCGCGATTTAGGCGAGCCGGGAGCGTAAGCGACCGGCGTGTTTTCACTGGTGCTTCCTCCGGTCGCTTGCGCTCCCGGCTCGCCAGCCCGTTAACGTCTCTTATACAAGGAATAGACCACCTTACGGTCAAAACGTTGGCGTAATCGCCAACCGCGGCCCTGTGCCGAAGGTCGGCATCCGATCCCTTATCCTTACGGGTCGTCGTCCACGATCACGGGCTTGGGCCGCGGCGGTTGCCGGCGGTGCGGCACGTCGAACAAATGCACCGCGACGCCGACGCCCGGCGGCGGCAGTTCGTCGGGGTCGTAGGCTACCATCCCGGCTTCCGGAGTCTGTTTTTTCATCACGGAGTAGACCACCACCCGGTCCGGACGTTTGTGGAAACGCAACGGCGCGCCGTCCTCCGGGTCGAGCGGCACGGCGGCTAGGAACTCCGGCACCAGTTGTTCCAGGGTGTCGGGCCAGCGGCCGTGCTTGCGGCGGTAGCGCTCCGCGGCGAGGGCGGCCTCAAGGCAACGCAGGTTGCCATCGGTGCGCCGCGCGGCCAGGTCGATCTTGGAAACAGCCGGCAAGAGGAGTTGCACGACGCCTGGCGGCTGACTTTTGAAGTTCGCCTCCAAAACTCCTAACGGTTGGGCGCGCTCGTGTTCCGGCAGAGCGGCGATTCGCACCCATTCATTCGCCAGGGCCAGGTAGATCGGATGCTGCCCACGGAAGTAATCCGCCTCCACGAAGTCCCTGAGTCGATCCGACAAGGAAGTGCGCGTTCCGGTCACGGCCTCCAGGCCAAACTCGCCGCATTCAAGGGCGTCGAACAGTTCGTGCGTGCCGGCGCGCTCTCCGCGCAGGGCGACGAGCAACCGCGGGAAGCTTGCCTCTTCCGCCAGCAGCTTTTGTAGTGCGACCAGGTCGTCCGGATCGGGTTCTCCCTGGGCCAGGACTCGTTCGACGGCCTGACAGGTGATCCCGACGCCAGCGATGCGGACCAGCTGGGTAATAAGCATCGGTTCGTCGCCAACGGCCCGAGCGGCGTTGAGCAGTGCCCGGCACGACCGCACTGCTCCTTGTAGGTCGCCGTCTTGCGTTTGCAACAGCACGTCGCAGCGCAGGAGGGCGAGGACCTGTCGCGTGTTCTGGGCCTGGGTCAGTGATGTGGCGATAAAGTTGCGCTTGTAAGTTATCGGGTTGCGTCCGTTTGGCAGGGTCGCCAATTTGCGGGCTTCGTCGAGGGCCGTACTTTGATCCAATTCGGTGCGCAGGCAAGCGATGTCCTCGGCGTCGAGTTGCTCCTGCGGCGCCAGCTTGCCGATGCGTTCGCTCAATGCGGGGGACGGCCAGCTTTTCGGCATCAACCGATGCGCCTTCGCCACGACGACCGCGGAGTTCTCTTTCTCCGGGACGGCGGCTCGCGCCTTCTCGATGTCTTGCAAGTGCCAACCGGGGTCCGTCCGGTCCAGCTCCGCGACCGCCGCCCGAAGGTTCTCCGCCGCAACGTAGCGGCGATAGGCGTAGTAACTGCCGAGGGGGAGGACGCAGACCAGGAAGGCCAGCAACACCCTGACGCTCCAGCGCTGCCACCAAGGGCGGCGGGGCTTGTCCGTGCCCAGGGGCCAGGGTTGCGGTTCCCGGTTCGGCTCGTTGACGGTGCTCATATTACCTCGACACGAAGGTTCCGCACACCCGGCTGGTGCCAATGAGACCCTTGCCAAACTGACCCTTGCCACCCACCCTCGCCACTCTTTGCCACGCCTTTGGCAAGGGTATATGAGCGCCGCTGCCTGCTCCTGATGGTCGCTGCGTGTCAAAATCCGACCCTTGCCAAGTTCTTGCGCTTTGGCAAGGGTGGGTAAGGCGTCCGCTGCTGAGGGGTCAATGAGGACACAATTGAGCGTCCAGTCGAGCAAACGTCGTGTTCCCGAAACGGCACGATTGGCAGAAGCACTGGATCCGTTGCTTACTTGCCGATGCTCATGGTGTGGTCCCCTTCATTGCGGGTCATCGTCCACGATCGGCGGTTTGGGGTGCGGCGGCTGCCGGCGGAATTTCACGTCGAACAAATGCACCGCGACGCCGATTCCGGGTGGCGTCGGTTCGTCGGGGTTATAGCCTTCCGGCCCGACGCCTGGAATCTGTTTTGCTATCGAGGAATAGACCACCACCCGGTCCGGCCGTCGGTGGAAGCGCAACGGTTTGCCGTCCTCGGGATCGAGCGGCACGGCGGGCAGGAACTCCGGCACGAGTTGTTCTAAGGTGTCGGGCCACCGGTCGTGCTTCCGCCGATAGCGCTCCACAGCCAGGGCGGCAATGAGGCAACGCAGGTTGCCGTCGGCGCGCCGCGCCGCGTCCTCCATTTTGGAAAGAGCGGGCAGCAGGAGGAGCGCCACGAGGGGGGCGTCTGGGCTTCGGGATTTCGCTTCCAAAGCCTTAAACAGCGGGGCGCGCTCGTGGGGTGGCAGAGCAGCAATCCGGACCCACTCCGTCGCCAAGGCAAGGAAGATTGGATGTTGCCGGCGGATGGAGTCATTCACCGGAAACCCCAGGTGCGGCTGGTCCGATCCGGAAGGAAGCGATTTGTTTAGGTCTCTCAGGGAAGTGTCGCCGTTTTCAGGTAGTGACTCCGCCCGGCTTCCGAGCGTCACCTGGCTGGTATAGGTAAGATAGGCAAGGCATTTTCCGCAAACATACGTATTCTGGGCAAAATGGATGGCTTGCTTGTCTGGGTTGAAGCCCGATGGAGTCACCACCCGTTTTCAAGGGCGTCGAACCATTCGTGCAAGCCGGCGCGCTCGCCGCGCGCCGCGACCAGCAGCCGCGGGAACCGTTCCTCCTCGGCCAGCAGCTTTTGCAGGTCGCGCAGGTCGTCCGGGTCGAGTTCTCCCTGGGCCAAGACTCGTTCGACGGCCTGACAAGCGATGCGAACGCCGGCCATGCGGACCAGTTGCGTAATAAACAACGGTTCGTCGCCAAGGGAGCGGACGGCGTTGAGCAGCGCCCGGCACGACCGTAGCGCACCTTGCAGGTCGCCGTCCTGCGTTTGCAAGAACACGTCGTAGGACAGGAGAGCAAAGACGGCGCGCGCGTTTTGGACGTGAAGCAGTAACGTGGAGATGAAGTCGCGCTTGTAAGTTATCGGGTTGCGTCCGTTTGGCACGGTCGCTAATTTGCGGGCTTCGTCGAGGGCCGTACTCGATTCATCCAATTCAGTGCGCAGGCAAGCGACGTCCTCGGCGTCGAGTTGCTCCTGCGGCGCCAGCTTGCCGATGCGTTCGCTCAATGCGGGGGACGGCCAGCTTTTCGGCATCAACCGATGCGCCTTCGCCACGACGACCGCGGCGTTCTCTTTCTCCGGGACGGCGGCTCGGGCCGCCTCGATGTCTTGCAAGTGCCAACCGGGGTCCGTCCGGTCCAGCTCCGCGACTGCTTGGCGAAGTGCCTCCACCGCAAGTTGGTGGCGGTAAGCGTAATAACCGCCGACGGAAACGACGCAAACCAGAAAGGCCAACACCAGCCAAACGCTCCGGCGCTGCCACCAGCGGGGGTTTGGACCGTCGTCGCTATCCGGCTCGCGCCTGCCGGAGGACAAGGATTTCGGTTCCCAATTCGACTCGTGGACGTTGCTCATGGTTACCTCGACACGAATGGACCGCACACCCGGCTGTTACCAATGAGACCCTTGCCATCGGGACCCTTGCCACCCTCCCAGGCCCGGCTTTTGGCAAGGGTAAAACAGCGCCGTTCCTTGCTCCTGACGGTCGCTGCGTGCCAAAATCCCACCCTTGCCAAGATTGTGCGCCTTGGCAAGGGTGGCCGGGCGTCCGCTGCCGCGTACTCAATGAGGACGCAATCGCGCGTCCCGTCGCGCAGGCGTCGTGTTCCCGAAACGGCACGATTGGCAGAAGCAACGGGTCCGTCGCTTATTTGCCGAGGTCCTAATTCTACGGTGTCCAATCG
>JBBRLG010000632.1:0-4127 GCA_038231495.1 Gemmatales bacterium
CAGCTATTAGCTGTCAGCCAATTCCGACACCCGACACCCGACACCCGACACCCGATCCTCCCGACGCCCGACACCCGACACCCGCTTCCCTCATTTGAACGCCTTGATCCAGTCGTCGAATCCCTTCTTGTACTGTTCGACGGTCTTGGCCGGGCCGGTCAGCTTGATGTGATAGTTTTCCTTCGGCCCCTCGAACTGGAGGGCGAGCATGCGGTAGTCGGGCCGCTCCTCGACCTTGGCCTGGGGGTCGAACGGGCGAGCCTTGTACAGGTACGTCCCTTCCACGTCCAAGGAAGTTACCTTCACGTCGCCGACCTTGTATTCCTCGACCTTGGCCACGTCGTCGATCTTCTTGTCCTTCGGCGGCTGAAACTGGCCCTTCCAGCGCGCGACGTTGTCCTTGGCCGTGCCGGTGATGCCCTTGAAGACGACCAACTCGGCGTCGGCCTTGTCGTCCTTTACCTTGGGCAGCGCGAACTGCGTGAGGCGCATCTGGTAGGCGGGTGCCTCCTCCTTCCACTCGGCGGGCGTGCGCGAGCTGAGGCCGTCGAGTGTCACGACGGTGCCCTTCTTGTCGTCGGCGGCCGCCAGGCCGACGAACGCCGCGACGGCCAGGGCCACAGCCCCGAACCACGGTACGCGAACCATACGTCTGTCCTCCCCTCGTGCTGGTGCGGTTGGTGCGAGACGTTTCCACAAGGTCATTTGACGGGACGCGCGCGGGGATGGCAAGTCCGAATGCAAAGCCGCCAGCGGCAATCAATCCGGGTACAGCAGATATTGCTTGCGGCGCTCCTTAAACTTCGCCAGCTCGGGCAACCAACCCTTCTCCAACTCCTGCCACGGCGCGCCCTTCTTCAGCGCTTCAAAGGTCGCGCGGTGCAGCAACAGCGTGTCGTAGCGCTCGACCTTCCAATCGTCGGGGTAGAGTCGGCGTAACTCACACGCGAGCGCCAGGCCGGTGCGCAACGGCTGGAAGCGCGCCCAGTCGTCGATCAGGATTTGCACGCCGTCGCACGGCTTGTCCTTGTGCGTGCTGCTCGTCGGCGTCAGCTTCAAGGGCAGGAAGCGCACGCCGGGCAGGTCCTGTTTCGCCAGCGCCGCGGCCAGCTTCGCGCCGTCGAGCCACGGGGCACCGATCCATTCAAACGGCCGGTCGGTGCCGCGGCCGACGCTCATGTTTGTCGTCTCTAATAACCCCACGCCGGGGTAGAGTAATGCCGCCGTCAGGCCGCGCAGGTTCGGCGACGGATTGACCCAGTGCAAACCCGTGCGGTCGTAGAGGTCGCCGCGCTGCCAGCCTTCCATGTGAACCACCTGCAAGTCGCAGTCGATCTTGCGCTCCGCCTTGAACAACTTCGCCAACTCGCCGACCGTGAGGCCGTGCCGCACCGGCAGCGTGTGACAGCCGACGAACGACTCACGGCCCGCGTCCAGCACCGGCCCCTCGACCGCGACGCCGCCCAGCGGATTGGGCCGGTCCAACACCACGACGCGCACCTTGTTCTCCGCCGCCGCCTCCAACAACAGCTCCAACGTGCTGATGTAGGTGTAAAAGCGACAACCCGCATCTTGAATGTCGTAGACCAGCGTGTCGATGTCCTTGAGCGTTGCCGCCGTCGGTTTGCGGCGCTCGCCGTACAGGCTGTAAACGGGTAGGCCGGTCTTTTCGTCCTTGCCGTCGGCGACTTTTTCATCGACGGCACCGCGAATGCCGTGCTCCGGGCTGAAGAGCGCCACCAGCGTGACGCCCTCGGCCTTGGCCAACAGATCAATCGTCGCACGGCCTTCGCGGTCGCGGCCGGTGTGGTTTGTTACCAGGCCGACGCGCCGGCCCTTCAGCACCGCGAAGCGGTCGCGCACCAGCACGTCGATGCCTGTGAAGACGGGCTGTGGCGCGGCTTTGGGCATGGGACCGAGCGCCGCCGCGGCGAGCGTCGCCACCTGGCCGCGCACGCGGGTGACGTTGCCCTTGCCGTCGGGGTGGACGCGGTTGCTCAGAAAGATTACCGCCGTCTCGCTGTCGGGGTCGAGCCACAGCGACGTGCCGGTGAAGCCGGTGTGGCCGAAGCCGCGGCCGGGTTTGAACAACTCGCCGCGGTTGGACGAGAACGCGGTTTGCACGTCCCAGCCGTACGCCCGCAACCCCTTCGGCACCTCCCGCGGCGTCGTCATCGTCCGCACGGTGAGCGGGGCGAGAATACGCTGGTCGCGTCCCTTGCCGCCGTTAAGCAGCATCTGCGCGAAGACGGCCAGGTCGTCGGCCGTGCTGAATAAACCCGCGTGCCCGGCCACGCCGCCCAGCAGGTGGGCGCGCGGGTCGTGGACCTCGCCGACCATCCAGTGGCCGTCACGCTGCTGCGTCGGGGCGATGCGTTCCTTCAGCGCCTCCGGCGGACGGAAGCCGGTGTCGGTCATGCCGAGCGGTTTGAAAATATGTTGCTGTGCGAATTCGTTGAGGGGTGTGCCGCTCACCTGTTCGACCAACTCGCCCAGGACGATGTAATTCACGTCGCTGTAGGTAAAGCGCGCGCCTGGCTCGGCCAGCGTTTCAAGATCGCAAATACGCTCGATGGCTTTCTTCTTGCCGTCCTTGTAGTCGGCCAGCGCGTTGTCGGCGATCAAGCCGCTCGTGTGCAGCAGCAGTTGCTCGACGGTGATCTTGTCCTTACCCTTGGCCGCGAAGGCCGGCAAGTGTTTCGCCACGGGATCGGACGGGCTAAGTTTGCCCTGCTCGATCAACAGCATGACCGACGTGGCGGTCGCGACGGGTTTGGTGAGCGAGGCGAGGTCGAACACGGTATCGGTCGTCATGGCGACGGCGGCCGGTTGCTTGCTGCGCTGGCCGTACGCCTTGCGGAAAACGACGTGGCTGCGGTGGACGATCAGCACGACCGCGCCGGGCAGATCGCCCTTGTCGATGGCCTGGTTGACCACGGCGTCGATGCGGTCGAGGCGTTCGACGGAGACGCCGAGGGTTTCCGGTTTGGCGGGGACAAGAGGGCCGAGCAGGAGAACAAAACAGCAAAAAAGGTTCATGGGCCGTGGGATCTCCTGTATTTGCCGCTTGCGGCTGAGCGCTCCAGCGCTCAGCCGCAAGCGGCAACGAAAGTGCCGCCCGCCTAATTGAGACTATCGAGAAACGCCTCCATCTCGTCGGCCGCGTGGCCGTCGCCCTTCTTGCGCGCCGCGGCGATGCCGGTACGGTAGGCGTGGCGGGCCTCGTCCTCGCGCTCCAGCCGGGCGAGCAACTGACCCAATTGCACGTACGCCGGCACATAGTCCGGGGCCAGCGCCACCAGTTCCTGGAAGCTCTTCAGGGCGTCGGCCGACTCGCCGAGGCTCTGGTGCTCCATCGCCAGGAAGTACATCAACTCCGCGTCGGTCGGGTTGTCCGCGAGCATTGCCAGGATTTGTTCTTTTCGCGACGTGCCTGCCATGGGTGCCTCATTCCGGTCGCCGACTTGGGGATTCTTCGCGGTTCGCCTGTCCCTTTTGTACGCACGCCCGCTGCCCCCTGCAACCTCGGCGCGACCCGGTGAACCCGCAAACTCATCGTGGTCCGCGCACGGCGCATCACCCGCGCTTCCCTTCCCCCACGTTCGCCGAACCCGACGACCGGGCGCAGACGTGATGCAGCCCGGTCCGCGGGCCGGTCGATTCGATTGTCGTTGTCCGTTTGCACAACGCTTTGCACAAACGTCCGCCATGAACTCCGCGAGGCGACATGAGAATGCACCCCTCTTGGTTGGCCACCCTGGTCGTGATCGTGGCCGCGTCCTTCACCTGGCTCACGGCTGCCGCCTTCGCCCACGACCCCACCGTCGTCGCCCCCGCCTCGGCGGTCCGCCCCGTCAGCCGCGATTGGAACCTACGGCAAACCCCCATCGTGGAAGTCGTCAAGCGCGCCCGCGGGGCCGTCGTCAACATCCACAGCGAGCGCACCGTCGCCATGACCGAGGAGCTGCTGTCCACGGCGACCGCCCAGAACCGCGTCAACGGCATGGGCACCGGCATCATCATCGACCCGCGCGGCTACATCATCACCAACCAGCACGTCGTGGACGAGGTCAGCACCCTCCGCGTGCGCCTCGCCGACGGCACGACCGTCAATGCCCGCATCATCG
>JBBRLG010000633.1:0-4092 GCA_038231495.1 Gemmatales bacterium
AGGCGACGACCTGCTGCTCCAGCACGGCAATCCGCGCGTCCCGTTCGCAACAGCCTTCACAAGTCGGCACAGCCATGCCGACAGCTTACGAAAACGGGGCGCCTACAGCTGCGCCACTTTGTGCCGGTGAACGGTTACAAACCAGCAAACCGCCGGTAAATAGGAAGAGCGCGATAATGGCGGCACGTTTCATTTCGATCTCGTTGCCGAGGGCCAAGGCAGAGTCAACGACAAAGCGGTGGTGACCGCGATGCTCGCCCACGGTTAGTTAATTTGCACACAACGACCTAGGCCACGCCTGCCTTCCGATGTCGGTAATTCTCAATCAGACGTTCAGCAGCGGCCAATAATTGGAGATCTTCAGCGTCCCAAACCGCTTCTGCTTTCGTCCCCCACGCCAGAGTCGCAAGGTTCGCCACCAGTTGCCCAAACCGCAGGTCGGGCGCCTCCTCGCTTAGCTCACCTATAGCAGGCGAAGCAACTGTCCACGATCAGTCGTCATGGTAGCAAGTCCTCCACAGTAGGGAGATGGCCGACGGGTGTTTTGAGGTCGTCTATTACTTAACGTATAGACCGCGACTTTCCCAATTGAACCTAACTTGACCCCGATAACCAAAACCGTCCAGGGCGGCCTGCAAATCAGGCGTGGGCGGGTCGGTTCCCTGGATGTTTTGCACCATGACAAAATCTATTTCAAGCCCGCGGGGGTTTCGTACCACAAGGGCGTGCGTTACGCCCGGTTGTGTGTGTAACCACTCTTCAACGTCCTTGTCGTTGTCTGGCATGGAAGTGTACTTTGCTAGCACGACGTACTCCAAAGCAAATCGTAGAGAGCGGACCCTGTTCCACGTGAGGGAAGCCGCAATTGCTGTTGCCAGGATCAGAAACACAACGAGAAACGTGACCTTTTTCATGTGTCCTCTGCGTCTCGGTCGTTCCTTCCCACCTACGCCAGCAACCCCTTAACCACCTCGCCATGCACGTCCGTCAGCCGGAAGTCGCGGCCCTGGAAGCGGAACGTCAGCTTCGTGTGGTCCATGCCCAACAGATGCAAAATCGTCGCGTTGTAATCGTGGACGGGGACTGGGTTGTCCACGATGTTGTAACAGTAGTCGTCCGTCGCGCCGTAGCTGATGCCGGGCTTGATGCCGCCGCCAGCTAGCCACATCGTAAAACAGCGGCCGTGGTGGTCGCGGCCGTAATTGTCCTTCGTCAACGCCCCCTGGCTGTAGACCGTCCGGCCGAACTCGCCGCCCCAGATTACCAAGGTGTCTTCGAGCAAGCCGCGCTGCTTCAGGTCCTTCACCAGCGCCGCCGACGGCTGGTCCACGTCCTTGCACTGGCCGCGAATCTGGCCGGGCAGACTGCTGTGCTGGTCCCAGCCGCGGTGCATCAACTGCACGAAACGCACGCCGCGCTCCACCATGCGCCGGGCCAGGAGACAGTTGCGCGCGTAGCCGCCATCAACGCCCTTGTCGTCGATGCCGTACATGTCGATGGTCTGTTTCGACTCGCCTGACAGGTCGGTCAGTTCCGGCACCGCGCTCTGCATGCGGTAGGCCATCTCGTACTGGGCGATGCGCGTGTTGATCTCCGGGTCGCCGAACGAGTCCTTCGCCAGTTCGTTGAGTTGGCCGACGCCGTCGAGCATGCGCCGCCGGGTCGTCTCATCTACGCCGGGCGGGTTGGACAGGTAGAGCACCGGGTCGGCACCAGAACGGAAACGGACGCCCTGGTGCTGCGTCGGCAAGAAGCCGCTGCCCCACAGGCGCGAGAAGATCGGCTGGTCGATCTTGTTGCCGCTGCCCTGGGAGATCAGGACGACGAACGCCGGCAGACTCTTGTTCTCGCTGCCGATGCCGTAACTGAGCCACGCGCCCAGGCTCGGCCGGCCCGGTTGCTGGCTGCCGGTCTGGATGAACGTGGTCGCCGGGTCGTGGTTGATCGCCTCGGTGTTGAGCGACTTGACGATGGCGATGTCGTCCACGATGCCGGCGGTGTGCGGCAACAATTCGCTGACCCACGCGCCGCACTGGCCGTGCGGGGCGAACTTGAACATCGGCGCGACGCACGGGAACGAACTCTGGCCGCTGGTCATGCCGGTGACGCGCTGGCCCATGCGGATCGAGGCGGGCAGTTCCTCGCCGTGGTGTTCCTTCAGTTTCGGCTTGTAGTCGAACAGGTCGATGTGCGACGGCCCGCCGGACATGAAGAGGTAAATCACGCGCTTGGCCTTGGCCGCGAAGTGGGTTGCCGGCAGCGCGCCGCCGGTCGGCGACGTTTTCGCAGCCTCGTCGGCAAAGAGGCGTTCGTTGAGCAGCGACGCCAGCGCGACGGTGCCGATGCCGGCGACGGTGCGGCCGAAGAAGTGCCGGCGCGTCAACAGCCGGGGCAGGTCGTGGTGCGGGTTCATCGGATTACCCTTTTGGGGAACGTCCGGAAAGGAACTCTTTGGCGAGCCGGGCGCGTAAGCGACCGGAGTTGATCGCTGAATAACCTCCGGTCGCTTACGCGCCCGGCTCGCCTTGCTGTCAGACGGCCACGCCGGCGAATTAATGGCCGCCGCCAGTTTGCTGGGCGTGGTGCTTGACGCGCAACTGGGCGCGGGCGCGTTCCTGCGCCTTGTGCTGCGCCTCCTGCGCTTCGGGCGTCGGGGCCGGCGCCTGTGCAGCCGCCAGCGCCTGTTCCGCGGCTGCCTCGTTGATCTCTTCGGCCTTCAGGGCGCGGGCCGTCAGCACTGTCACCGTATTGGCGCGAACCTGGGCGAAACCGCCGTCCACGAAGAAACGCTCCGTCTGCTCGCCCCGGCGGATGCGCAACTCGCCGTAGCCCAACCGACCGATCAACGCCGCGCGGCCCGGCAGGACGCCCAGTTCGCCGTCGTACATCGGCAAGGCCACAAAGTCGGCCGGGGCGTCGATCAACGCGCGCTCCGGCGTCACCACCACGCACTGTCAGGTCTTGCCCGTCGTCGCTGTTTCCACCATGACCGCGGTTCTCCCCGGGTTGCCCCGACACGGTTACCGGCCTTCCGCCTGGCGCTTGGCCTGCTCGGCGGCTTCCTCGATGGCACCGATGTACATGAACGCGCTCTCCGGCAGATGGTCCCATTTGCCATCGCACAACTCCTGGAAACTGCGGATCGTGTCTGGCAACGACGTTACCTTGCCCGGCCGGTTCGTGAACGCCTCCGCCACGAGGAACGGCTGCGACAGGAACCGCTCGATACGGCGGGCACGGTTCACGACCTGCTTGTCCTCCTCGCTCAACTCCTCGACGCCGAGGATGGCGATGATGTCCTGCAACTCGCGGTAGCGCTGCAAAATCTGCTGCACGCGCCGGGCGACCGCGTAATGCTCGGCACTGACGTACGCGGGGTCGAGGATGCGGCTGTTGGACGCCAGCGGGTCGATGGCCGGGTAGATGCCGCGGGCCGCGATCTTGCGTTCCAGGTAGATGAACGCATCCAGGTGCTGGAAGGCGTTGGCCGGGGCCGGGTCGGTCGGGTCGTCGGCGGGCACGTACACGGCCTGCACGCTCGTGATGGCCCCCTTCGCCGTCGAGGTGATGCGCTCCTGCAACTCGCCCATTTCCGTGGATAAGGTCGGCTGGTAGCCCACGGCACTCGGCATACGACCCAGGAGTGCCGACACTTCCGAGCCGGCCTGCGAGAAGCGGAAAATGTTGTCCACGAACAGGAGCGTGTCCGCCCCGGTGGCGTCGCGAAACCACTCGCACATGGTCAGCGCCGACAGGGCCACGCGGAGCCGCGCGCCGGGCGGCTCGTTCATCTGGCCGAACACCATCGCGGTCTGCGTGATGACCGAGCGGCCGGTGTTGCCGATCTGCATTTCCTGCATTTCGAGCCAGAGGTCGTTGCCCTCGCGGGTGCGCTCGCCGACGCCGGCGAACACCGAGTAGCCGCCGTGCTGGCTGGCGATGCGGGCGATCAACTCGGTGAGGATGACCGTCTTGCCCAGGCCGGCCCCGCCGAACAGGCCGGCCTTGCCGCCGCGAACAAGCGGCGTCAGCAGGTCGATGACTTTGATGCCGGTCTCGAAGAGTTCGGTCTTCGAGGATAACTGATCAAAC
>JBBRLG010000634.1:0-4086 GCA_038231495.1 Gemmatales bacterium
CACGACGGGGACGGCGGCACGATTATCTCGGGAACCGCGACCGTCAGTCCGCCGCCGGTCTACACCGTGGCGACGCTTACGGACTCCAACTTGAATGACACGGCGTCGTCGCTGGGAGCGACCATCGACTGGGGCGACGGCAGCGGGTCAGCGGGCACGATCACCGGCGGCAACGGCTCGTTCACGGTGACCGGACTACACGCCTATACCGAGGAAGGAACCTATACCGTCACCGTCACGGCGACCGACCCGGCGGGCAACGCGGTGCAGGAGGCAAGTCCGGTCTACGTCCGACCCGCCGTGGTGATCGTCGGTGGTTTAGGTGGAGCACCGTTTGCGGCGAGTCCGGTAATCAAGGTCCAGAACGTGAATTTCGCCGCAAACTCAGGGAATCAGCTCCAAGTAACCTCCGACGACGGAAAGACGGCCTACGGGAGTACATGGGAATCCACCAAGCCCACTGCCCCTGGGCTTAATGTGGTCTTCCAACAAGACCCCCTCGCCTACGTCCGCACTGGCACCCTAGGTATATCCCGTCTCGTTTTCCAAGTCCAATCGGGTCCGGAAACGATCGCCGATCCCATCATGGCAGTCGGAACTATCTCAGGCATCGGGATTGCCGCCGGCACGGAGATCGACGTTCCTCTACTCAGTACCGATCGCAAGGTGCTAAGCCATTCCGGTGCCATTATAACTGCCAACAAGGCGTTCAACGCCGTCACAAACACCATCTTGACCATACACTGGTCGATCCGGTTAGGGAATGGCCAGTCCATCGATGCCGGTTCAACCTTTAACCAGCTATACGTGACTTATGGCCAGCCTTACAACAATCGTCCGCTGTACGAAAGCGTGCTCAATGCCGGCTGTGTGTACAACTATGGCTTGGCAGACGACACGGATGAGACGGTCAGGGACAATGCGTGGAAGGCGTTCCAGGCGCGTGAGGTGGTCTCAATCAAGGCGTTGAAGGCCGGTAGCAACGACAACCTCTTGAAGTATTACGGCACCTACGGCCTGGGAACTATTGACACTACTGAGGTCTTACTTGCATCGCAGGATGGCGGTTGCGTGGGTTGGGCCGCCTTCTGGATCGATACCCTGGAGGCGCAAGGGATTCACGAATCAAATTGGTTCTATGCCGTCGCACCTGATTCGACGGATCAGAACCTTGTGTGGCAGATCGCGGTGAAGAAGTGGCTCTATGACGACCCCGCAGATTTACACTTTATATTTCCGAAATCCGTTCCTGGAATCGATCCTAACAATCCTAACAAACCCAAAGCGGTCGAATACCCTACCCTGGGTGGGGGGAAGTTCTATGTGAACACGTACCAATTGGGGACTGTTCTAAATCAAAATCCAGCGGTGGGTGCCAACAAATATAATTGGGTGACGGCACAAGTCACCCAGGCGCAGAATGACAGGGGCAATTTGCCCGGCCAAGGGAATAAAAACCCGGCTTCGCTCTTCTACGGTCACAATCTGGTGAAAATTGGAGCCCAGTTTTACGACCCCAGTTATGGGACAACTTATGATGCTCCTACCGACGAGGTAGGAATTGAGAACTTTAGGAAGAACTTGAGCGGGTTTGCATTGACGATGGGACCAATTTTGCTCGACGCCAATCAGAACTATGCTGCGAATGGCATTTTGACGCCTACCATGCTCTTTTTGAAGCCGGGCGACCCCAGGGAACCGGAGATCCACCGACTCTTTGATTCAACGATGGACGATTATTAGGAACCGAATCATGAAAAGCGAGGTCCCTGTTGCTTTGCTCTTTTCTCTGCTGTGCTGGAACGGCGGGCTACGGGCTGATGGCAGAACTGAACAAGCCGATGGCCCCAGTATAACCTTCGGGATTGTCCATGAGGGTGCGATTTACGCGTCAAACTTGTCGCTTTCCGTCTGCCGTGGCGATGTCTTTGGCAAGGAAATCCGCATTTACCAGATCAATCAAGGCATCCAGCTTAGCGGCATCCATGAGTCGATCGATTTCCCCCCGCGCTGGAAAATTGGCGGCGGTGCATTAAAGTTCGTGGACGCGAGTCCTTCTCCTTTACCGGGCGCGCGAAAGCGGGACCTCTTAACCTTTAATATCCCTTTGACCTCCATTGACCAGGTGATTACCGACCAACAGTCAACACAGCCGGCGTCAAGCCTTGGACCGCGCGAGGTTAAAGTATTTGAATTCAGCGCTCTTCTTGAGGATGAGAGGCGCAATGATAATCGACGCAACATCCTCGACTATACCTATGAAGCCGTGCGCCGATTTGTTAGTCACCGAGACAAAGTAACAACGCCGGATCCCCCGTTCGCCGACTACGAATTCTTCTACGACCTGTTGCCGGTCAAGAAAGGGCCGTGCGACTTTGTCGTACTCGCGAGTGAGCCACTCCAGGAGGAGATCGAGTTGACGCGGAAGGACACCATCTTCCCCCTAAGTAACACCGGCAAATGGCAGAATGCCAAGGAGCCGCTGAAGCCGATGCTCGGCTTCTGGCACAAAAACGAGGGCGGCCAGTGGGCGCTGGTCGATAAGGTGAAGAACCCCTGCTTCAACGAGCGGTTCCACGTGTTCCCCGACGGCACCACTTATTACTTCGTTACCGACAGCGGCAAGGTCTACGTCTCCAAGAAGCCGGACAAGGGCGAGCGCAAGCTTGAGGAAGTGTGGATCGACAAGAAACGGCCAATCAACGGGGCGATCACCGATACCGCGTCCGGGAAGACGTTCCTGTTCGGCGCGGAAGGCAACGACAGCCCCAAGCTGTTCTATTTCGAGTTGTCGGAAAAGCCCGAGTTGTGCGAATTCGAGCGCAAGTCGCTAGTCGATACAAAGTTGCTGCCGCCGCTAGACATTCCGACGACCTACGCCCACCTCCTCGCCGCCGACAAGAAGATCAAGATCGAACCCAAACCGGAGCCGAAACCGAAACCGTGACTGCGCACCGCACCTTCACCGAAGGCGATCCGAACGCCGCCGTCCCGTTCATCGCGACCGCGGGCGCGTCTACCACCGCGACCGTCGCCACCTTCACCGATGGCAACGCGCAAACGAACACGTACGCCGGCGGCGCCACGGTCACGACGACCTCCACGGCGACCGTGACCAGTGTTTTGTCGGCCGGGCCGGTGACGATTACCACCTTCGAGGGCAACCCCGCCACCACTTTGACGGTGGCCAACTACTACGGCAACGCCACCGGCTACACGGCGTCGATCGATTGGGGCGACAACACGCCGCCGACGACCGGCACGTTCACCAACTCCACGGTGCAGGGCACCCACACCTACGCGGAAACCGGCACGTACAACGTTGCGGTCACGCTAACGGACGCTTCGGGCACGATGACGGCGTTTGTGACCTCTCCCGCCGCCGTCGCCGATGGCGTTCTCCGGACGGGCGTAGCTGCGCCGCGGACGGGCGTCCAGGGTACGGCGGTCGCGGGCGTCCTCGCAACCTTTACCGACGACAACCCGAACGCGGTGCTCGGCGATTTTACGGCCACCATTGCCTGGGGCGACGGCACCGAAACGGCCGGCACGGTCACCGGCTCGGCCGGCGCTTTAAGCGTCAGCGGCTCGAACACCTACTTTGCCAGCGGTTCCTATCAGGTCCAGGTGCAGTTGACGGACAAGGACGGGGCGTCAATCGGAGCGCCGGTCCCCGTGACAATCGCGGACGCGGCCTTGGGGGGTCCGACCATTTCCCTGACGCCGACGCAGGGCGTGGCGATGTCCGGCGTCACCGTGGCCATTTTCACCGACGACTACCCGTACAACATGCCGAGCGATTATCAAACCGAGATCGACTGGGGCGACGGCACGCCCGGCGGCGTGGGGTATGTGAAAAGCGTGACCGGCGGCGGTGGCAGGTTTAGCATTCAAGGCACGCACACCTACGCACAGGCGGGCGTCTACACCGTACTTGTCGGCGTCCACGACGGGGACGGCGGCACGATTATCTCGGGAACCGCGACCGTCAGTCCGCCGCCGGTCTACACCGTGGCGACGCTTACGGACTCCAACTTGAATGACACGGCGTCGTCGCTGGGAGCGACCATCGACTGGGGCGACGGC
>JBBRLG010000635.1:0-4085 GCA_038231495.1 Gemmatales bacterium
CCGAGCCGCCACCGTACGGGCGCGGGGGAAAATCCGCTCCCTTACGGCCGCGGCTCTGAAAGAGTTACAAGTCTGGTTGCACGAGCCGCTGCGTAATCCCTTTCTTTGCCAGCAATGCCTCGGCCGCGAGGTAGCCGCTGCGGACGGCACCCTCCATCGTCGCGGGCCAGCCGGTTGCGGTCCAGTCGCCGGCCACCAACAGGTTGCGTAACGGCGACGCCTGGGCCGGCCGCCAGCGGTCCACGCCCGGCACCGCGCTAAAGGTCGCGGCGTGCTCCGTTACAACCCGCGCCCGCACCAGGTTCGCGCCGGCCGCCAGCGGGAACAGGGCCGCCATTTCGGCCAGGATGCGTCGCTGCACCTCGTCATGGCCGAGGCCGCGGAACGCACGGGCGGCGCTGACGACCACTTGCACGTAATGCTCGCCGGGCGCGACCGCGCCCCGGTTAAACACCCACTGGCCGACGCAATCGACCAGCACGGCGTGCGGCAGCTCCGTCACCGCGCGGTCGTACCAAAAGTGTACGCTCGTGATCGGCGACGTTTGCAGCTGACGCAGGTTGCCCAAATAGGCATGAGCCTCGACCACTTCCGCCGGCAGCAGATCAAGGAGGCGGTCGAACGGCACCGCAGCGACGTACCAGTCGGCCTCGGTGCGTGTGCCGTCGCGCAGGTCGAGCGCGGCCACGGCACCGTCGCGCACGTCGATCTGTTTCACGGCCTGGTTCAGCAGGAGACGAACGCCGTGGCGCTCCAACCAGGTTTGCAGTTCCTCGCCGTACAAGCGACCCAGCGGCACCGTCGGCAGTAGAACCTCGAAGCCGCGCCGGTGGGTCAAGAAGCCGTCCACGAACACCTTGCGGGCGTAGTGCAAGCCGATGCGGTCCACGGTTTCGTTCAGCGCGCTGGTCAGCACCAGGCCCCAGAAGCGGTCCACCGTCCGCGGCGTCTGTCCGTGGCAGTGCAACCACTCGGCAAACGGCACGTCCGCCGCTTGCGGCTGAGCGCGCCCTAACGCGGCCAACCCCCGCGCGATGCGCAGCTTCTCCCCCCACGTCAAATAATGCGCCCGCAGAAAGCTACGTCCCAGGTGCAGCGGCGCCGGCAGCCGGTCCGCCCCGAAACGGCTGACGCGCCGGTCGGGCGTCATGAAATAAAGCCACGGTTGCGCCTCAAGAAGATGGGTGACGCCAACGGTCTGGCAAAAATGGGCAAGGTTGGTGCAACAGCCCATGCTGACGTGTTGGCAGGCGTCCACCAGCTGGCCGGTGGCAACGTCGGCGAACGATCCGGCGCGGCCGCCGGCGCGGCCGCGCGCTTCCCGAATCGTAACGCGGAAGCCGTGTTGTGCCAGCGCCGTCGCCGCCGCCAGTCCCGCAAGGCCCGCGCCGATAATGACAACCTCGTCCGACATGCGAATAATGCCTTAGAAACAGTGGCGGTCATCGTGAGTTTCGTCTTGCCGTCGTGTTCACGCTGTTGAGATAACGAAGGCAGAGGCGGTTTCAAGCCTTCGCTGGCATGGTGTGCGGCAAGGGTCAAACCTTCTTGCCGGCGCGTCCGGGTTGAAGTGCCGTTGCCATTGAAGTACCATAACAATGCGAAATCCAAGGGAGGAGCGTCCCGTGGCCGTCATTACCCTATCATCGTTCGCGGGCCTGGTCGGCGATTTGCTCGCCGCCGTCAGCCGCCTGCTGGACAGCCTCATCAGCACCGATGAACTGTTGGCGTCCGGCGAACGGCTCGCCGTCGTGGACCGCGAGTTTACCGCACTGGTGATCGACGTGCGCCGAGACGTGGAAACGATCCTGGAAAACGGAGTGCCGTCAAAGCAATTTGTGACCCGCTTCACTCCCTTCGCCGCCGCGATTAAACAGGGACTGCGGGGACTGGAAGCAAGTCGTACCAAACTCCTCACCCTGCCGCCGTCGGCGGCGGCCGTCGCCCTTCCCGATTTCGACGCCTTGCTTGGGGAGACACGGCGGCTGGACGCCCTCCTGACGGACGCGCTGGCCAAGGCGTCCTTACCCCTGCCAACCGACTTCTGGCAACGCGCCCGTGAGAATGGGGAAGGTCCCTATCTTACCGAAGCCGAGGTCCGGGCCGGCCTGCTCGCCGACGATCTCATTTAAGCGGGGGAGTCGCCGGGTGCCGTACTCCCTTGTGTTTTCGCCTCGTGCCCGTTACGAACTCCGCGAAGTGCGACTGACCCGCACGGGCCGAAACAAACTTTTCGCCGGTATC
This sequence comes from Gemmatales bacterium, assembly GCA_038231495.1. GTDB lineage: Bacteria > Planctomycetota > Planctomycetia > Gemmatales > Gemmataceae > JBBRLG01. The sequence continues at coordinate 2,245 of JBBRLG010000635.1, forward strand.
AATGACGAACTAAAGCACATCGCAGACGACCACCGCTTGGACCCAACAAACCGCGACCCGTCGGCCCCTCATTGCTTTGTGTTCGGCTACCTTTTCCGGGACGGCAGCCGCAACGGTGCCGTGGCGATCATCGTGGACGACTCCTCAGCCGCCGCTGGCGTGCTGCGTGTCGTCTCGGTCGCGGACCTTTCGCCAGCGGACTAAACGGGACGCCGGTGCGTGAGAAATCGGTCAGTAAAAGAAAACCCTGAAAGGATCCCGATGGACAGCCTGAACCGACGCTCGCCCTGGCTTCCGCGGGTTCTTTTCGTCGTCGCCAGTCTGGGCCTGGTAGCGCTAACCGTCGGCGGTGCCGATCCGGTTCCAAATCCGCCCGCCGACACGAAGACCGAATACGCCGCCGTCGTCCAGCCGCTGCTGAAGAAGTACTGCCTGGAATGCCACTCGACGAAGGTCAAGAAAGGCAGCCTCGACCTGGAACGGTTCGCGTCGCTTGCCGAGGTGCGCAAAGGCCTCAAGCGGTGGGAACAAGTCATCGAAATGCTCGACGCGGACCAGATGCCGCCCAAAGACAATCCGCAGCCGACGGCCGCCGAACGCAAGCAGTTGATGGCTTGGGTCCACGACTTCCTGGACGCCGAAGCGCGTGCCCACGCCGGCGACCCGGGGCACGTCCCCCTCCGTCGGATGAGCAACGCCGAGTACGATTGCACGATCCGCGACCTGACGGGCGTGGACCTGCGACCGACGCGCGAGTTCCCCGCGGACGGTGCCGCCGGCGAGGGATTCACCAACGCCGCAGAAGCGCTGTCGGACATTTCGCCCGCACTGCTGACCAAGTACCTCAACGCGGCCAAGGATAGCGCGGACCATGCGCTCCTTCTGCCGGACGGGTTTCGCTATTCGCCCACCAAAACCCGCCGCGACTGGACCGACGAAAGCCTGGCCCGACTCCGCGCGTTTTACGCCGAGTACAGCGCCGACGGTCGGTTGCCCCTGAAGCCGTACCTGACGGCCACGGTCCGCCACCGCGACGCCCTGACTTCCGGTAAGACGACGCTGGCGGAAGTGGCACGGCAGGAGAAGCTGAACCCGAAGTACCTCGGCGTGCTGTGGCAAACCTTAACGGGCAAAACACCTTCTTTCGCGCTCGATCGCATCCGCGCTCACTGGCGACAAGCGGCCGAGAAGGACGTGGGGGCGTTGGCGGCCGAGGTTGCGGCGTGGCAAACGGTGTTGTGGCAAATCGTCCCGGTCGGCAGTTACCGCTACGGCAACACAGTTCGGCAAGTGGCCAACAACCCTGCCGTGGGGGCGTTCGCAACGGGAGCCGGCTACAAGCAACTTTTCCAGGGACATGCGGAGTTTCGCCGCTGCTTTCCGCAATTCCTTTGCTACCCGCGGGTCATCCCCGACGACGAGGTGGTTTGTCTAAAGATGTACCACCGTGAGGACGAGTACCTTGCCCGGCTGTTCCTCGACGACGCGCAGCAACGACGGATCGACCACCTCTGGGACGAACACCGCTTCATCAGCCAGCAGCCGGTTGCCGAGAACAACTACCTGCCGCAGTTCATCGGGTTCGTGACCCAGGACCAGCCGAAGGAACTGCTCGCGTATTTTGAAGGCCAGCGCGAAACCTTCCGCAAACGGGCCGATGTGTTTGAGAAGGACGTGGCAGCCGCTGTGCCAAAACAACTGGACGCGCTGCTCGAATTCGCGGGCCGGGCCTACCGCCGGCCGCTCCTCGACAAGGAAAAAGCCGACCTGCTCGCCCTGTACCAGACCCTGCGGAAAAAAGGCGTGGCACACGACGAAGCGTTCCGCGGCGTGCTGGCGCG
>JBBRLG010000636.1:0-4049 GCA_038231495.1 Gemmatales bacterium
CCCTGGGGGGGGTGCCCACCCCACACGCGAGCCGTTTGTGGCACCCTTATCCCCCTTCGCCACAGGCGGCTCGCTTGTGGGCGGTGGCGGCTCTATCCCGTAGCCACAAGCGGCTCGCTTGTGGGCGGTGGCGGCTCCCGCGGCACGGCAGTGGACATTGCGCGACCGCGCGGTATGGTTTGTTCTTAGAGTACACCGACTTTCCGTCAACCTCGTGGACGCGTCATGAACCAGCTTCCCGAAAGCGTTTTGCAGTTCGGTTCCGGTCGTTTCCTCCGCGCCTTTGCCGACCTCTTCATCCACCAGGCCAACCAAACCAGCACGCCCGTCGGCAAGGTTGTCATCGTGCAATCGACCGGCGGCGACCGGGCCACGGGGTTGAACAGCCAGGCCGGGCGCTATCACGTCGTCGTTCGCGGCCTCGCCCACGAGGGGGCGAAGGGAACCGTCGTCGATCGCGTCGAACCGGTCGAGAGCATCAGTCGCGCCCTTGTGGCCAATAGTCAGTGGGACGACGTACTCGCGCTGGCGCGGTCGCCGGAATTGCGATTGATCCTCTCGAACACCACCGAGGCGGGCTACAACCTCGACGCCGCGGACACGGCCACCGACGCGCCGCCGCGCTCGTTCCCCGCTAAATTATTAGGCGTGTTGCGCGAACGTTTCCAGGCCGGGCAACCCGGATTGACCATCGTGCCCTGTGAGCTGCGCGAACACCAGGCCGACTTGCTGCAAAGCCTCGTCTTGCAGCTGGCACGCGACTGGAAGCTGTCCGAACCGATGCAGCACTTCTTCCAGCACGAGTGCGTCTGGCTCAACACGCTGGTGGACCGCATCGTCACCGGTACGCCGACGGAGCATCCGTTGCTGGCGACCGACGCGATGCTGACGGTCTGCGAACCGTACGCGCTTTGGGCGATTCAGCAGAAACCGAAGGCGTGGCGGTTCCTGGAGCATCCGGCCGTGGTATGGACCGACGACGTGCAGCCGTACTTTCTTCGCAAGGTGCGGATTCTTAACGGCGCGCACACGGCGTTGCTCATCAAGGCGCGGCCGCGCGGCTTCGTTACGGTGCGTGAGGCGGTCAACGACCCGGAGTTGGGGGCGTGGTTGGAGCGGCTGCTTTTTGAAGAAGTGGTGCCGGTGCTGGAAGGTCGTGTGGACCAACCGGCGGCGTTCGCCCGGCAGACGTTGGAGCGTTTCCGTAACCCGTTCGTCGAGCACAAGCTGGCCGACATTGCCGTGCATCACGACAGCAAGGTGCAGGTGCGCCTGGTGCCGACGCGCGACGAGTTTCGGCAGCAGTTCGGGCGGGTGCCGCCGTTGCTGGCGGAGGTGCTGGCGTGAATGGCCGCTTGCGGCTTTGCCCTAACATACGTCCGTGGTATAGTCGAATTGGGTTCCGAATGACCGCAGCGGAAAGGGGCGAACCATGTCTGTTGCCGTGGCACCGAAATTGATGACGACGGAAGAAATGCTCGCGCTCCCAGAAAATGGCGTCGAGCGCTGGCTGGTCCGGGGTCAGTTGCGGGAGAAGCCGATGACCGTTCGCAACCGCACGCACAGCCGTATCATGGTTCGGGTTGGGTTTTTGCTTGAAAGCTGGCTGGAGAAACAGCCGGAACCGCGCGGCTCCGTGTTGTGCGGTGAAGTCGGCGTCCGACTCGGGCGCAACCCGGACACGACCTTTGGGGTCGATGTCATTTATGTCTCGGCCGACACCGCAGCGCGGCAAACGGACGAAACGACTTTGATCGAAGGTGCCCCCGTCTTGGCAGTTGAAATCCTATCTCCCAGCGACACCCAGGAAGCGATCAACGACAAGATCGACGACTACTTGCGCGCCGGTGTGGCCGTGGTATGGGTCGTTGACCCGCGGCGGCGGACGGTCCAGGTTATTCGGCCGGGGGAGGAGCCGGAGTTGGTGAACATCCGCCAGGAATTGTCCGGCGAACCGCACCTTCCGGGCTTCCAGGTGCAGGCGGCTCAGCTCTTCGTGTGAACGGTTCGCCGCTTGCGGCTTTGCGGCTGTCCCCGCAACGCCGCAAGCGGCGGAAAAAGACCGCCTACTTCGTGGCCTTTTTCTTCTCGTGAATCTTGATCTCCTTGACCACTTCGCCTTCCAGAGTAACGGCGAGGCTGTCGCCTTCCTTGATGTCCTTGAACTTCGCCGGCTTCGTGGTCTGGTCGCCCTTTTTGCCGGCCACGATCTCGATCTTCGTGTCTTCGGTCACCTGGAACGTCTTCTCCTCCGGGTCCGGCGCCTTCTCGCCCTTCTTACCCTTCTTCTGGACCGTCAGCGTGATCGCGCCGGTGTCCTTGTCCTTGTCCGCCTTCACTTCCTTGACGACGCCGACGGCCGTGTGAACCTTCTTCTTGCCCTTCGCCTTGGCGGCGTCGTCGGCGTCGGCGTTGAAGGTGAATACGCACAGGGCGATCAGGGCGAAACTCAGACGGAGTAAGTGCTTCATGGTGACCTCGACAGGTGGTGAAACGACGCGACCGGGGCGGACGGCGTTGGCTTGTTCGTCGGCGACCTTGGTGGCCGCCTTCTAGCTCATTCAACCGGCCGGCCGGGCGGAAGTTTCGCCCCCATTCGCGCTTTCTCCTCGTTTCTTCAAGCCGCCGACTTGAGCCGCCTTTCCACGCACCCCTCTTTTTCACGCCCGTGCGCAACGATCCTGCCGAATGGTTCAAGAATGCCGGCCGTACCGCCGATGATGAATGGGGGAGAAGAAACGCCACTATCGACCGGCCGCGCCGGCGTTCCGTACCGCGGCGTGTTGTTGGGGGAAGCGAATATGCGCATGCGATGGACGTGGGGCGTGGCGCTGGTTGCCGGCTTGGTCGGCCAGGGTGGGACCGCCCTGGCGCAGTACGTGCCGAGTCCGGTCGGCGCCACCCGGATTCCCGAACCGCTGCCCTGCAACCCGGGGCCGCAACCAAACTTGATTCCCGGCCCCATCAGCCCACTGGCGGCCCCGCCCGGACCAGGCGACCAATTCAGCCTAACCAACCAGCATTCCAGCGCCTTTCAGTGCGAGACCTTTCCCGCCGAACAGGCCGCCTATTTCCACATCGGCAGCCAGGCCTTGATCCGCGGCGACCGCCTCGGCAAAGGGGCCCTCGCCGTCCTCGACCCGCAGAACCTCGACACCGGCGACGCGCCGCCGCCCGGCAGCCAGGTGCTCCAGCGCTATAAAGACATCAGCCAAAACATGAACGTCGGCGTCCGTGCCACGGTCGGCTACCTCTTCAACGACAGCGACTCGATCGAGTTGACCGGGTTCTACATCGACGCCAACTACAACTCGATCGAAACCAACATCGCCGGCCAGGTCGATGCCTTCTTCCACAATGCGCCGCTGGGGTTTGAAGGCGACAACGGCCTGTTTCTGCAAGCCGACCGCCTGCACACCACCTTCACGCAGCGGATTGCCAGCGGCGAGTTGAACTACCGCCACTGCAACAAGGCTCTGACCGACGTCGAGGTCCTGTTCGGCGTCCGCTATTTGGACCAGCGCGAGTCGTTAAACATCTTCACCGGCGACGACGACCTGACGGCCATCGGCGTCAACGGCCAGAACGACCCGACGTTGGCGGCGACCTATTTGGTCGAGACGCACAACCGCATCATCGCCCCGCAGTTCGGCATCGAGTACGCCAAGGGGTTCACGCACTTCGTCACGTTCGGCCTGAACGCCAAGGCGGCCCTGGGCGTGAACCTGGTGGAGGTGACGACGAAGCTCAACCGCAACGACGGCTTCGTCGGCTTTCAGAACCACCGCGACGAATACAGTTTCGGCCAGGTTTACGACGTGGGGGCGACGATCGACTTCCACTTGTTAGAGCGGGCCAAGCTGCGGTTCGGTTACACGGCGATGTGGCTGGTGGGCGTGGCGACCGCGACGGACAACCTCGACTTCAACCTGGCCAACCCGGCCGGCCGCAAGAGCAACTACGGCAGCATGTTCTACCACGGGCCGATGGTGGAGTTGCAGTTTCTGTTTTGAAAATCACCAACGTCGGTGGCGAGCGTCGGGGCGTAA
>JBBRLG010000637.1:0-4036 GCA_038231495.1 Gemmatales bacterium
ATGGAAGACCCGATCGAGTACTACCACAAGCACAAGAAATGCACGGTCAACCAGCGTGAGATCGGCGTGGACGTGCCGAGCTTCCCCGAGGCCTTGCGCCGGGCGTTGCGGATGGACCCCGACATCATTCTCGTCGGCGAAATGCGCGACCTGGAAACGATCCACGCGGCCATCGAGGCGGCGGAAACCGGCCACGTCGTCTTCGGCACGCTGCACACCAGCGGGGCGTCCAGCACGATCAACCGCATCATCGACGTGTTCCCGCAGGAGCAGCAGGACCAGATTCGCACGCAGCTGTCCACGGCCCTCATTGGCGTGCTGTCCCAGGCATTGTTGCCGAAGAAGCCGGACGGCGTCATCGCGGCCTACGAAATGATGGTGGTCACGTCCGCCATCCAGAACCTCATCCGCGAGAACAAGACGTACCGCATCGATTCCAGCATCCAAACGGGCCGTAAGGAAGGCATGTTCTTGCTGGACGAGAGCCTGTTCAAGCTGTGGAAAGACAACCTGTGCGAGAAGGAAGAAATCCTGTTGCGCTCTCAAAAGCCGGTGGAGTTGGCCAAGCGCATCGCCGACGCCGAGCGCGGCGTCTGGGACGAGGACGAGGATGAAGCCGACGAGGACGCAGACGACGAGGATGAGGACGACGAGGACGAAGATGAAGACGATGATCGTCCGGCCCGGAGCAAGGGCAAGCCGAAGCGTTGAGCATTCCGTTTATCTTGTCCGCAGTTGGGCAGCTTGGCGAAGCGAGTACCGCAATCATGGCGACACCGAACGACAGCAATCCGCCGAAAAAACCGATCGTGCCGCCGAGCAAACCGGGCACCAGCCCGCGCCCGGCCGGTGCCGGCAAGCCGACGCCGCCGACGGGCAAGCCGCCGGTGCCCGGCGCCAAGCCGCCGCAGAGCATCAAACCGCCGGCCAAGCCGGGGGCCAAGCCCGCGCCCGGCAAACCCGGCGTCCCCGCGAAACGGGCGTCCGCCGGCAAGGGCCGCGACACCGGCAAGCGCCGCTTCGGCCAGGTACTCATCGACCTCGGCTTTATCGACGAAGATCAGTTGTGGGAGGTACTTGACGAGGCGAAGAATGGCGGCATTCAGGTCGGCCAGGCGGCGTTGTCGAAGGGCCTCATAACCGAGGAACAACTTTTTCAGGCGCTGGCCGAACAGCACTCGCTCAAGCTCGTCAATTTGCAGGAAGTCAAGCCGACGCAGGAGGCCTTGAACCTCGTGCCGGAAACGATGGCTAGCGTCTATAAGATTCTGCCGCTGTCGTTCAAAGACAAGGTGTTGACGATCGCCCTGAGCGACCCCAATAACCTCGGCGCGCTCGACGATTTGCGCAACCTACTCAGCATCAACGAAGTGATCGCGAACCTATCGACGCCCGCGGCCATCACCGAAATCCTTGCCAAATGCTACCTGGGCAAGGAAGAGAGCATCATCGACCTCATTAACGAGATCGAGAAAAACCCTGAATTGGGCCAGCGCCGCGCCGAAACCAGCATCGACATGGAAAGCATGATCGAAATGGCCGGTGCCGCGCCCGTGCGCAAGCTCATCAACATGGTGTTCCTCCTCGCGATCAAGGACAAGGCCAGCGACATTCACTTCGAGCCGTTTGAAGACGAATATAAGATGCGCTACCGTTGCGACGGCGTGCTGTATGAAATGGTGCCGCCGCCGCGCCACCTGGCCATGGCTATTTCCAGCCGCATCAAGGTCATGTCGAACCTCGACATCGCTGAACGCCGGATGCCGCAGGACGGCCGTATCGAGTTGAACGTCGGCGGCAACCCCGTGGACATGCGCGTCAGCATCTTACCGACGATGTTCGGCGAGAGCGTCGTCATTCGCGTGCTGGACCGCACGGTCGTGTCGCTGGACCTCAACAAGGTCGGCATGGAGCCGGAGATGCTCGCGCAGTTCCGCGAGTTGATCGGCAAACCCAACGGCATTTTGCTCGTGACCGGGCCGACGGGGGCCGGCAAAACGACGACGCTATACTCGGCTCTCAACGAGTTGAACGTCGTCAGCGACAAGATCATCACCACCGAAGACCCCATCGAGTACGAAATCGACGGCATCATTCAGGTGCCGATCAACCACGAAATCGGCATGACCTTCGCCGCGGCCTTGCGCAGCATCTTACGGCAAGACCCCGACAAAATCCTGGTCGGCGAGATTCGCGATCTGGAAACGGCACAAATCGCCGTGCAGGCGTCGCTGACCGGCCACATCGTGTTCAGCACGTTGCACACCAACGACGCCCCCAGCAGCATCACGCGCCTCCGCGACATGGGTTTGGAGCCGTTCCTCATCATGGCCACGCTCGAAGGCGTGCTGGCCCAGCGGTTGGTGCGCAAGATTTGCGAAGATTGCCGCACGGAGTTCGAGCCGAGTGCGGAAATGCTGATGGAACTGAACATGCGGCCGCAGGACGTGCCCAGGGGCAAGAAGTTTTTCTACGGCCGCGGCTGCGACCGTTGCAATAACACCGGCCACCGCGGCCGCATGGGCATTTACGAATTGCTCATCATGAACGACGAGTTGCGCGACCTGGTGTCCAACGGGGCGTCCACCGACGAGCTGCGCAACGCCTGTCGGCGGATGGGCATGCAGACATTGCGAACGTCGGGCATGAATGCGCTCTACCGCGGCCTGACCACCATCGACGAGATCGTCCGCGAGACGGTGCTCGACGACGAGTAATAGAGGAATGCGACGACCGATTTTCTTCTCCATTCACTCCCCCCCTTACGAAGGGGGGGTAGGGGGGGTGGAGACGAGGCTGTGACCGCGAACTTTACACCCCCCCTACCCCCCCGTCGTAAGGGGGGGGAATTGATGCAGCGAACGGTTTTATTAACCCCCATTGTTAGGGGGGGAGTGATGCCAGCTAACGATTTTCTTCGCTTTGTTTACGCCGAGATAGTGCTGAGGGAGAGAGCGATGCCAACGTTCAAGTACGAGGCCATGGACACGAGCGGCGGGGAAGTCAAGGACTCCGTCGAGGCGCTGAGCGAAGACGAAGCGCAACAAAAGATTCGGCAAATGGGCTATTTCGTGACGAAAATCACGGAAGTGGCCGGTGCCAAGAAGGGCAAGAAGGGTGCGAAGAAGGCCAAGAAGCGCGGCAAAGTGTGGGCGTTCGGCGGCGTTTCCAGCAAGCACCTGTGTACGTTCACGCGCCAGTTCTCGACCTTGCAGGACGCCGGCCTGCCCGTATTGCGGAGTTTGCGCATCCTCGAAGGCCAGATGAAGCCCGGCGTCTTACGGAACGCCATGATCGACGTAGTGGACGACGTCGAATCCGGCATGACGCTCAGCGAGTCGTTCGCGAAACATCCCAAATGTTTCGACCGGCTCTATGTGAACATGGTGAAAGCCGGCGAGGCCGGCGGTGCGTTGGAAATCATCTTGAAGCGTCTTGCCGACTTCAAGGAAAAGTCGCAAAGCCTCAAGCGCCGGATTACGGGCGCAATGGTTTACCCCGTAGTGGTCATCCTGGTGGCGGTCATCATCGTGACCGGCATTATGGTGTTCATCATCCCGAAGTTCGAGAAAATCTTCAAAGATTTCAACCTCAAACTGCCGTGGCCGACGCAGATGCTTATGGCCACGTCGCGCTGGTTCGCCAACTATTGGTTTGTGCTGCCGTTATTCCCGCTCGGCTGGTGGCTGATGATTAAACTCATCCGTCTGAACAAAAGCGGCAATTACGCGCTGGACCGCATGTACCTGTGGATTCCGATTATCGGGCCGCTGATCGAAAAGACCATCGTGGCCCGGACGACGCGCACCCTGGGCACCTTGGTGGCGTCCGGCGTGCCGATCCTCGAAGCCCTGGCCATCGTCCGCGAGACGTGTACCAACGCGGTTTTCGAGCGGATGTTTACGCGCGTCTACGAGTCGATCCGCGAGGGCGACACGATCTCGCAGCCGCTCAAGGAGAGCAAGCTGGTCGATGACATGGTCGTCAACATGATCGACGTCGGCGAGGAGACCGGCGACCTCGACTCGATGCTCTA
>JBBRLG010000638.1:0-4034 GCA_038231495.1 Gemmatales bacterium
GAGCCGCTGGCGGCTACGACAGCGGGTTCCGCCAGCAAGCGAGCCGCTGGCGGCTACGACAGCGGGTTCCGCCAGCAAGCGAGCCGCCAGCGGCTACGACAGTTCGCCCTCTCCAGTGGCAGCGAACTTACGAAATGGACAGCTAGCGCAACAAGGTGCCGGCAATCGTCCGGGGCGCGGGTGCTCACCGGGCGGCGGACCGCCAAACGGCGATGAACCAGTTCACGACCATCAGGAAGTCCTCTTCCGTCGGCGGCACCGGCGGCGTCGTCAGGCCATTCGGGAAAAAGTACGCAATCGAATAGAGCAGGACCTTGGCGTCGAGTTCGGGCGCGGCACTATACAGCTCCCCGCTTTCCATGCCGGCCTTCAACAGCCGGACGATGTTCTCCCACATCATCTTGCCTTCTTCCTGGAGTCGATCGGGTTTCAAGCGTAGGACCTCCCGTGCCAGCTCGACGGCGTGTCGAGAACTCGTGCGCGTTTCTTCCGCCTGGCGGAACCGACCCACCAGGTATTGCCGCAACTTCTCCTCGACCGGCGCCGCGGATGCCAACAGCGCTTCGGCGTGTTGACGGTGCAGGGCGGCGTAGTTTTCGGCACACGCCACCACCAGGTCGTCTTTGTCCTTGAAGTAGAGGTAGAGCGTCCCCACGGCGATGTCGGCATCCTGGGCGACCTCCCGCATCGTGGTTTTCTTGATGCCGTAGTAGCGAAACCGCTGGCGGGCGGCCTCGACGATCTTGTCGCGTTTGTTTTCCATGCGCGGGCTTTCTTCCAATTGGCAACGGGTGTCTGGAATGCTCCTATTCAAGGGCGTTTGCGCACGATCGCGCGCACGCCTGTCTTGGGACGCAGGGTAAAAGTCGCATCGGGCACGACCGTGTGGCCGGGGGCCGAGGCGAAGTGAAACCGTTGGGCCAGGGCCGCGATAACCAGTGGTCCTTCGAGCATGGCAAAATGATTGCCGATGCACATGCGCGGCCCGCCGCCGAACGGGAAGAACGCCATCTTCGGGCGCTCCAGGCCGCGCTGTCCCAGGAACCGTTCCGGGTCGAAGCGGTCGGGTTCCTTCCAGAATGCCGGGTGCCGGTGCGTTAGCAGCTGCGACACGGTGACGATCGCCTTGGGCGGTATCGGGTAGCCGTTGATGTCGTCGGCGTGGATGGATTCGCGCGGCTGCCCCCAGGCCGGCGGATAGAGCCGCATCGTTTCCTCGAAGATCGCCGTCGCCAACGGCAGCTGGGGCAGGTCCTCCGGCGTCGGCGTCCGCCCCTGTAGGTGGGCGCTCACCTCGTCGTGGAGGCTCTCCTGAATGGCCGGATGCTCACTCAGCAAGTGCCAGGTCCAGGACAACACCGCCCCCACGGTTTCGTGGCCCGCCGTCAGCAGGGTCAGCACCTCGTCGCGCAATTGCTGGTCGGTCATGCCGGTGCCGGACTCCTCGTCCTGGGCGGCCAGGAGCATGTCCAGCACGTCGTTGGTGGGCGTCCGGCTCTGGCGGCGGGTCTCGATCAGCCCCAGCACGACCCGATCCAACAACGCTTTGCTGTGATTGAACGCGCGGTTGTGCCGGGTCGGAACCCACAGCGGCGGCGTGGGCCGGCCGTTCATCTTGTCGCTGACGTGGCCGAAGGTCACGCGGAAGGCATGGCCGATCGCGTCGGCCTCGCCGCTGATGTCCGTGCTGAAGAGCGCGGTGCTGACGATCCGCAGGGCCAACCGCATCATTTCGGGCAGCACGTCGAGCGTGCGCCCGGATTCGGCTTGCTCCCATTCCTGGATCAACACGTCCGTGCCGGCGACCATGTGCTGGCCGAACTTCGTCACCTGATTGCGGAGGAAGGCGGGTTGCGACAGCCGGCGCTGCCGCAGCCAGAAATCGCCCTCGCTGCTGAGGATGCCGTTGCCGGCGAGCAAGCTAACCGGCTTGTTGAAGAAGTCCGGCTTGCGGTAGTTCTTGTGGTTCTTGTACAGGACGTGTTCGACGGCGGCCGGGTCGGCCAGCAAGTAGAGATACATGCGCGGGACGATGCGGATGCGGGCGTAATCGCCGTAGGTCTGCCACGTCTTCTTGTAGAAGTTTAGCGGGTCGGTTTGCAAGGCCCGCATGCAACCGAGCAGCCAGTTGCCGTTCGGCCCCGACCAGGACTTCTTCCGTTCAACCGACGCCGTGGGTGCCGTTGCGTTTAAGGCCATCATGAGGTCGTCCCTTTCTGGCGGAATGAACAATGAACATTTCATTATAATGTTCATATTACTCCGTGATTTCGGCCTGTCAAGGCATATCCAACCGATTTTTTGACATTATTTTCGCGACGAGGGGCCAATGGTAAAGGGTGAAACAGGGGACGCAGTTCGTTTTACGGACGGCATGCCGTCCGTAAAACGAACTGCGTCTCCTGTTTCACCCCTTTTTCACCCCGCTTTTAAGAGGCACGCCGAGAACGGCTCGGCTACAATGCGCCGGATTGCCTTAGTTGGCACGACAACGCACAGATACCCCAACGGGATCGGCAGCAGCCATGAACGATTCGTATCAAACCGTTGCCCCAGCTGGACAAGCCTCGCCGGTTCCTGCCGGGTCCACGCCCAACCAAATCGGCCGCTACCGGATTGAACGGGTGCTGGGCAAGGGCGGCTTCGGCCTCGTCTATTTGGCCCACGATGACCAGTTGCAGCGTTTCGTCGCCATCAAGGTTGCGCACGCACAACTCGTCGCCCAGACCACGGATGCCGAAGCCTATCTGACGGAAGCCCGCACGGTCGCCAACCTCGATCATCCGCACATCGTTCCCGTTTTTGACGTGGGCAGCACCGAGCAGTTCCCCTGTTTCGTCGTCTCGAAGTACATCGACGGCACCGACCTCGCCGCCAGGCTCAAGCAGTCCCGTTTATCGCTGCACGAGGCCGTCGAAGTGGTGGCGACAGTGGCGGAGGCGTTGCACCACGCCCACAAGCAAGGGCTGGTGCATCGGGACGTCAAGCCGGCCAACATTCTGCTCGACCGCAGCGGTAAGCCGTTCGTGGGCGACTTCGGCTTGGCCCTGCGGGAGCGGGATGTGGGCAAGGGACCGCGCTATGCCGGGACGCCCGCCTACATGAGTCCCGAACAAGCAAGGGGCGAAGGGCATCGGGTCGATGGCCGCAGTGATATTTTCAGCCTGGGTATCGTCTTCTACGAATTGCTCACGGGACGCCGACCATTCCAGGCGGATTCGCAAGACGAATTACTCGACCAGGTTGCCAATGTCGAGGCTCGTCCTCCCCGGCAAATAGACGACCATATCCCGAAGGAAGTCGAGCGCATCTGCCTCAAGTCGTTGTCCAAGCGTGCCTCGGAGCGGTACACGACGGCCAAGGATATGGCTGACGATTTGCGACACTTTCTGGCCTCCCTGGCGAGCGTCGCGGCGTCAGCGCGACGTGAAAGCCCCGACACGTCGGGCTTACGCCCCCACACGTCGGGCTTACGCCCCGACGCTCGCCCAGAACAAGTCGCGACCCCAACGGACCAGGTCGGGCTGACACCCGTGCCGACGCCCACCGACGGCCAGCCCATCAAGATCGTGCCGAAGGGGTTGCGGTCGTTCGATGCGACGGATGCGGATTTCTTCCTCGAACTGTTGCCAGGGCCACGCGATCGAGACGGTTTGCCCGATAGTATCCGCTTCTGGAAGACCCGGATCGAAACGACGGACGCCGATAACACGTTCGCCGTCGGGCTGATCTACGGGCCTTCGGGGTGTGGTAAATCGTCGCTGGTAAAAGCCGGGTTGTTGCCGCGATTGGCAAAGTCGGTAATGGCGGTGTACGTCGAAGCAACCGCCGAAGAGACCGAAGCCCGCTTGCTCAAGGGGTTGCGGCGCCAACTGCCGGACCTGCCAAACAATCTCAGTCTGATCGAGTCGCTGTCGGCGTTGCGGCGCGGCCGGTTTTTGGAATCGGGCCAGAAGGTTTTACTCGTGCTGGACCAGTTCGAGCAATGGCTGCACGCCAAGCGCAACGACGAGAACACGGAACTGGTGCAAGCC
>JBBRLG010000639.1:0-4030 GCA_038231495.1 Gemmatales bacterium
CAGTGTGGACGTTTACGTCACCACCGACGAGGGCCAAACCTGGGGCATGGTCCGCGGCCTCGAAGCGGTCGCCGGGATGCCGGCCAGCGACCCGCGCGCCCCCACGGTCAAGGGCGGCGTGCTGGTCCACCTGGACAAGGACGACGTGATCTACGGCTTCTATATGATCGTCAAGAGCGGGGCCGGCCTGGGCAAGGCGCCGCCCAAGAACGGCGACTACCCGCAGATCCGCATCGAGCGCGACACGACGCCGCCGTTGGCCCGGTTGCTGCGGCCGCTGGCCGACGCCAACCGCCCCGACACCCTCCTGCTCGCCTGGGAGGCGTCCGACAAGAACCTGGCCAACAACCCGGTCACGCTCGAATGGGCGGCCGGCAAGGACGGCCCCTGGCAGTACATCGGCGGGCCGGAGTTGCCGAACACCGGCCGCTTCACCTGGACGGTGCCCGCCAACATTCCGCCCAGCGTCTACCTCCGCCTGACGGTCCGCGACACGGCCGGCAACACCGCGGTGGCCCAGACCGACCAGCCGGAACTCGTCGATCTGAGCGTGCCCGAAGTCAAGATCACCGGCGTGTTCGCGCAAAGCCGCAAGCGGCAGGCACAGCATTTGCACTTCTTCCGCACAGGAACACCCCGCGCGGAGGAGCAGCATGGCGGCACCAGCACACGTCGGTAAGCGCATCCTGGTTATCGACGACGACATGTCCACCCTGGAGTTGATGAGTACGATCCTGGGTTGCGAGGGCTACCGCGTGGCCGCGGCGCGGAACGGCCTGGACGGCATCGACCGGCTGCACACGTACGAGAAACCCGATCTCATTTTGCTCGACCTGAAGATGCCGGGCATGGACGGCCAAGGCTTCTGCCAGGCTCGGCGCGAGGACCAGGGTTGGGCGACGATTCCGCTGGTGGTCCTGTCCGCCGCCGAGGACGTGGCCGCGCAGGCGTCCAAGCTGGCCGCGGTGGCCTACCTCCGCAAGCCGATCGACACCTTAAAACTCTTGACCTTGGTGCGCCAGCATTGCGGCAAGCCGGCGGCGGCCGACGCACCCGCGAACGGCTGAAGGCGAGCGGCGGACTTTCATCCGCCGCTCGCCCTGCGCTATTTCACCGTGATCAATTCCAAACACGCGATCCGGTCGGCACCGCGGACGTACAGCAGTCCGTGCGCCAGGGTCGGTGCCGCCCAGCACGGCTTTTGCAACAGGTTCCGCGGCTGGCCGTCGGCGTCCTGCGTTTGCAAGACGACACTCGACACCGCCTCGTACTTCTTCGGATTTACCTTGAGGAGCGACAGCGTGCCGTCCTCCGCCAGGCACACGAAATGGCCGTCCACCAACAACAGCGAAGTCCGCGTTAAATTCGGCTCGCTCCACATCACCTTGCCGGTGGCCAGCTCGACGCACCGCAGCTCGGCGTTCTGCTCGTGCCGGCCGCTGCTGCCGTACAAGTAACCGTTGACGTGGATCGGCGTGTTCCAGTGGCATTGCAGGCTCTTGTCGTCGCGGTCGCGCTTGGCGTCGGACCAAACCACGTCGTAACCGCCCGGCTTCACTTTCAACAAGGCGCTGCCCGGCCCGTACGTCTCGGAGATGAAGACCTGGTCGCCGACGACGACCGGGTTGCTGGCGTTGACGCTCTCCAGCAATTTCGCCCGCCACGGATAGCGAAACTCCACTTTGCCGTTGGCCGGGTCCAGCGCCACCAGCCCGCCGCGCGCGAACAGGAAGCACCAGCGACGCTTGTCGATCGTCGCCAGCACGGGACTGGCGTAGCTCGCCAACTCGTCGGTGGCCCGGTAGATAACCTTGCCCGTGTACTTGTCGAAGGCGACGAGGCCGCTGCCGTTGCCCTTGAGCCGGCTGAAATCCACGTCCTCGCTGCCCTTGGGGTTGCCGCCGACCTGCACGAGCAACAGGTCGTCTGCCACCACCGGCGTGCTGGCGACGCCGAAGAAGTTTTGGACGACGCCGAAGTCCGCCACGGTATCGACCTTCCAAACCAGCTTGCCGTCCGTGACGCGCAGGCAATGCAGCTTGCCCTCCGGCCCGTAGGTGTAAACGCGCTCGCCGTCCACGACGGGCGCGCAGCGCGGGCCGTTGTTGTAGCCGTAGGAATCGACGTAATCGGTCGGGTAGTCGAAGTCCCAGACGGCTGCGCCGGTCTCGCTCTTGTAGCAGCTGAGGCGGGCGCGGTTGCGGACGCGGTCGAAGTGAAAAAGCCGGCCACGGCTGACGGTCGGCATGGCGTAGCCGGTGCCGACCTTCTTGTCCCACACGACGCGCGGCCCCTCCTTCGGCCAGGGGTTGATAATGCCCTTCTCGGCGGAAACGCCGTCGCCGGTCGGCCCAAGAAACGTGGGCCAATCGCCGCCGGCCTTGCGGGTGCCGAGGTCGGGCGGCGGCGGGGCGTCCGGGCCGGACTTCACGGCCGCGTCGTCGTCGGGGGTGCTGGTAAAACCCGGCGCGCCGGCCCCGCAGCCGAGGGCCAGGACGAAGCCGAAGGAAAGCAGAATGCGCATGACAGGCGGCTCCCCGAAAGGTGACGGACGGGCGGGTTTCTGTTCTCTAGTTTAGGATCAAGCGCGGCGTTTTTCCCTTTGGAGTGCGGCGGCTTGACGCCGCTTTCTTTCTTTTTCTAGGCGTGCTGGCCCGCCAAAGAAAGGGCCAAAGCGGCGTCGAGCCGCCGCACTCCAAAGAGCGGCCGGCACTCCGACGGCTACGAAAAACAGCTCCCTTGATCCCGCACTAGAGTTTACCCGGCGAAGTGGCAGGCGTCGTGGGCGATCTCCGGGTTTTCCTTGCTCCGGCCGCGGCGCACCGATACCCTACATTCATTGCCTACGCTTGGTCGTTCGGCGAAGGCGGGATAATCGCCGCGTGCTGGTCACCAACGTGTCGGTGCGGCATATCAAGATGATGGTCTACAATCTTGAGGTAGAAGGGCTGCACAACTAGGCCGTCGGGCAAACGGGGCTCCTCGTGCATAACAGCAGCGGCCAATCAAGTTGGAGGCTCGGCAGCAATCATTCTGCTCAGCAATGGCAGAACAAGATGACCCAGCGAGGCTGGACGCCGCAGCAGCTTTCCGAGGCCATCCAAAACGGTCAGCAGTTCCCGGCGGTGAACAACGTGAACCCTGGCAAGGTGGCGACTCGGTACGTTCATCCGACAACGGGTCGCTCGGTGGTCGTCGATACGGTTTCCGGGGAGGTGATCCATGTCGGTGGAGATGGGTTCGTCTACTAGTACCGTTGAAATCTTCATCCCCTTGTTGAACGAGGGGACCGATGTGCTGCGCCCTACTCGGGGACTGGTCGTGGGGTCCAATGAGGTCCAGGTACTCCCGACGCCTAACTACGACCCGACGGCTGAAGAATGGGAGTTCCCACCTGGCACTAAAGTCCAGTGCGTCAGAGAGATCAGGAGTGGCCGCGAGCTCCTCGTCGCGCGGCAACGAATCGCCTGAGGCAACTCGTTGCGGCCGCGAATCGAGCACCGGTGCCGCGAATTGGGGTACGAGCCCCCCGTGATTTGCACTCCCCAGGAGTTGCTGGAGATCGACGATGCAATCTGATCCCATTGTTGCCGAGATTCGTAGACTACGGGAGCTTCGGGCGTCCCATTTCAACTTTGACATTCCAAGGATCGTGAAAGACGTGCAAGATCGTGACGCCGCTGGCGATCGCATAGTGGTTCGCCTGCCGCCGCGCCGCCCGGTGTCCTCGGTGCCTCCTGCCGCCGAGGCCGTAACCAGCAGCTGCCGTTGACCGGGGACCGCGGTCAACGGCCGTGCCAAGATCAGGGTCGGTCGCCGTGGTCCCCGGGCAACTGCTCCGTGTCGTTAAGCGGCGGCGGACGACCCGGTGGGACTACTCGGGGCGCTTACGCGACCCCGCTCGCCGGGGTCGTTATCGGCACGATTACCCTCAGTACCCGTTCACCGGCAACAACTGCTCCCCCCCTTGCGACGGGGGGGTCGGGGGGGTAAGAACGATTAAAGTACTCGGTCATGGCGCTCTTTTCAC
>JBBRLG010000640.1:0-4013 GCA_038231495.1 Gemmatales bacterium
CCCCAGCACCGCATGGAAGTCTTCCAACAGCCGGCCGCCCTGCACGTCGGCGGCGGGGTTCGCACAGCCGGCGACGACGCGCGGGCCACTATGGTTGGCGAGCCGATCGACGAGCCGCGCTTGCAGCTCGCGCGGCAGGCTGGCCGGGTTTTTGAGATAAAGCGTCGCGAGCTGGTTGCGCTGGTTGTCGCCACGTTCGCCGAGCAGGGCGTCGAACAACGCCGTGACGGGCAGTCGGCTACAATCGAGAGCTGCAAAGGAGCGTTCGCGACCCGGCCCCTGGTAATGGATCAAGCGGGCGAGCCAGTTCTTGCCCGTGCCCGCTTCGCCGACCAGCAAAACCGGGACGACGACTTGACTTGCCAGGCGCACCTGGTCGGCAAGACGGCGCAAGGCGGGCAGCGTTGCGGGCAGTTGGTCGAAGGCATAGCGGCGCACGGCCCGGTCGCGGAGGGCGGCGACGGGTTCGGGCAGCGGCACGGCGGCGACGGGTTCGGCGACGATCGCGGGCGTGATGCGACCGAGGACGCCGCGAACACCCTTGCGGTCGCGCAGGGGCAGAAACTCCACGTCCCACCACTGCCGGCCAACGCCCGGCAGCAACCGGCGGACGTGGGCGGCCTGGCCTTGCAGCACCTCCGGCGGCGGGCAGAGGGCGTGTGCCAAAACGTCTTCAAGGGAGTCGTCCGCGGAAGCGGGGTTGGGACGGCGGCAGGCGAGGGCGCGTGCCTGCGCGAGCGGCATCCCGGCGAGGTGTTCCCAGGCGCGATTGACGAAACGAATGCGGCGCTGGCGGTCGAGGAGGAAAAGCGCGTCGGTGGAGTGCTGAAAAAACGCCTGCCAGCGAAAGTCGTCGGCGGAAGGTGGGCCAGGAGGAGATGCGTTCGCACTCATGCGGCGCCCGCTTTAGAAGAACTTCCACAGATAAAGCGCGATGCCGATGACCGCCAGAAAACCCGCCAGGCGCAGGCCCCAGCGGACGGCCTCGCGAAAGATCGGCCCCCATTCGTCGTAGCGCGTGGCGCTGTAAACGAGGCTGATAATGACGATCAACACCGGCAAGTGCCAGAACAGGTTCATGCCCCGACCCCCTCTTTCTTGCCGTCGGCGGCCTGGCGGTTGGCGGGGAAGGCCGGGCCGGCAAAGGCGTCGTAGATCACCATGATGTTCAGCACGCCGGCGATCACCGTGTACACCCAGCCCAGTTCGAGGAGCTTGTCGCCGCTGGTGTGGACGGCGTTGATCGCGTCCTCGTTGGGCGTCTTCTCGAAGTTCTTCACCTCGGTCCACAGGGAGGGGGCTTTCGGCTCGCCGTTCTCGGCATCGTTCTTTTCGGGCTTGCCGGGGAAGGCGTAGTGATAGAGCGCCGGCCAGGCGGCAACGCCGACCCAGAACTGGCCGAGGTACTGCGGGCGGTTGTAGAGGTTGGCCAGCCAGAGCGGCAGGTTCCAGGGGTTGTTTTTCCCCGGAATCTTGTGTTCCGCATTCCGCGGGTCGTCGGCCCAGTACTCCGCCGTGGCCGGCAGGTAGACGTTGCCGGTCACGCGATAGGTCACGGGCGGACGTTCGTGGTCCGCCGCTGGATGCAGCACGATCGAGCCGCTGCCGATGTACATGCCGTAAAAGAACAGGGCGTAGACGCTGCAAAAGAACAGCAGTCCCTTGCCGATGCGCCCCTGCACGACCTGGCCCAGGCCGGGCACGAGGAAGCTGAGGAACGCGGCCAGCGCGCCGAGTTCGGGCGGCGGTAGCGGCTTGACCTTGATCGACGTCTTGGCGGTGGCCATGCTGGCACTCTCCTGCGGCGCGGGATCAAATCGGGTAACCGTTCACACCCCCCTTACAAAGGGGGATAGGGGGGTGGAGAGGAGGCCATGACCGCGTACTTCAACCGTTCTTAACCCCCCCCACCCCCCCTTCGTAAAGGGGGGAGAAGTTGATGCCGGTGAACGGTTAACAAATCGGTTCGGCTTTGCGGGGCCGGCGCCCCCTCGTACTTCGATGGCACGCCGCCGTCATTTTACGGAAGCAGTGTCAGGAGGTCCAACCGATCCAATCGACGAACAGCAAGACCGCCGCCGCGACCAGGCACGCGGCACCGACGAGGGCCAGGCCTAATCGTCCCCGCCGCCTGCCCAAGAAACGTCCTACGGGGCCGAGCGGCAGCAAACACCAATCGAACAACCCGTTGACGAACACCAACGGCGTCGCCCAGGGCGCAATGGGCGCAGGGGCGGGCGGTCCGACCGGCGCGGCGGGCGCAGGGCGGTCCACGCCCAGGTCACGGAAGGCGTCCGCCGGGGCGGCGGTTTCAGAAGGCCGAGTCGGCACCGGCTCCCAGACGGGCACCTCTTTGGCGGGCAAAACCGCGGCCGGTGACTCCTCTGCGGCCTGCGCTGCGGAGGTCTGCGGTTGTTGCAGTGACTGAGCCAGCGGCTTCCACGTCAACGACGAGGGCTGCCAGGTGGACGACAGTGGTACCCAATTCGCGTCGTCGGCGGGGGCGGTTGGTGGCGCAGGCGCTTGCCGGTCGGCCTGGGCGGCGAGGCGTTGTTTGAGCGCCTGAAAGTCGATTTTCGGGGCCGGCAATTCGTCGGCCGGGCCGTCCATCTCGTCCGGCGTCGTGTAGGATACGGGGGGCGTCGGCCCGTCGGCGTCGGGTTTGTTGACCGGCAAATCCATCATGCGCTGCAACAGCGCGTCGAGTTCGTCGAGTTGCTGCCGGGTCGGGTTCGCGGAGGTCCCCGACGGGCGCTGCGAAAGGGAAATCGACATGCGGGGTCACCTTCTGGTTCCGAACGATGGGGCGCGGCCGCTTGCCTTGCCGCTTGCGGCTGAGCGCTGAGAGAGCGCTGAGCGAGCGCTCAGCCGCAAGCGGCAAAACCACTCGGCGGGGGACACTAACAAGCCGCCCGGAAATCCGAAAGCCCAATCCGCACGGGAGCAGCACGCGCATGGCGGACCGCTATTACGTCGATTGCGAACTCGCGCCGGGCCGCATCGAACTAGAAGGGCCGGAGGCGCACCACCTCGCCGTGGTTTGCCGGGTCCGCCCCGGCGACGCGGTCTGCCTCTTCAACGGCAACGGCCGAGAGTACGCCGCCGCGGTGGTCGAAGTCGACCGCCGGGGCGTGACCGTGCAGATCACCGGCGTCGCCGCCCCCGAGCGTGAACACACCTTCCGCGTCGAGGTCGCCGCGCCTTTGCCGAAGGGCGACCGGGCGCAGTTCCTGCTGGAAAAACTGACCGAACTGGGCGTCACGTCGTTCGTGCCGTTGCAAACGGCGCGGAGCGTGGTCCACCCGCGCGAGACGAAGTTGGACAAGCTGCAACGGCACGTCATCGAGGCGAGCAAGCAGTGTGGCCGCAACCTGCTGCTCCAGGTACAGCCGTTGGCCGTCTGGACCGATTACCTGCGGCGGGCGGACCTGCCGGCAACCAAGGTTATCGCCCACCCGTACCGCTCCGAAGACGACAATCCACCACCCACCGTGTTGGTTGGCAACGTGGCGCTGGCGGTGGGTCCGGAAGGCGGCTTCACGGAGGAGGAAGTAACGGCGGCACGCCAGGCGGGTTGGCAGGTGCGGGATCTGGGCACGCGCATTCTGCGCGTGGAAACGGCGGCAATAGTGCTGGCAGTCTGGGCCGGTGTGAGAAATACATAAAACCACGGAATACACGGAAAACACGGAAAAAAGACAGAAGAATAGGTAATTGTCTTTCTGTCTTTTTTCCGTGTTTTCCGTGTATTCCGTGGTTTAATTGCATTAGTTCGGCGGCAGTGTCTTGAGGGCTTCGCGGAACTCGGCGGCGTCCTGGAAGCGTTCGCGCGGGTTGCGCTCGATGGCCTTGCGCAAAAAGGCCACCGTCTTGTCGTCCAGTTCCGGCACGATCTCTTTGGGGTCCTTGCCGCCGCTGTTCATGTGGCTGAGCAGCGTTTGCAGCGACTCGGTCTTTTCCCAGGGCAGCCGCATCGTGAACAATTCGTACGCCGTCACGCCCAGCGCGAATAG
>JBBRLG010000641.1:0-4009 GCA_038231495.1 Gemmatales bacterium
ACAATTGTGGATGCGGAACACAACGCCACCGACCGCCCCGGAATGGCCCACAAAAAGGCCGTCCTCGACGTGCCGGGCGTGCTCACGGCCCTCAAGGAAGTGGAGTTCAAGAGCATGATTAGCATTGAGTACGAGGCGAAACCCAACGACCCGTCGCCAGATGTGGCCCAGTGCCTCGAAGTCGTGAAAGAGTCGGTGAAGTAGGTGAGTTAGTGCAGGATCACGGGAGGTGTTTTTCCCTTTGGAGTGCGGCGGCTCGACGCCGCTTTCTTTCTTTGGCGAGGAGCCCGGCCCCGACAAAGAAAGAAAGCGGCGTCGAGCCGCCGCACTCCAAAGAGCGGCCAGCACTCCCAAGGATAGGAAAACAGGCACCTTGATCCCGCACTAGGCACGTCGCCCGCGTGCGGGGCAGGGGGGCGCGCCGCCCTTGCGCCGCACGCCGGAAATGAGGTTTAACAACCCTCTCCCTTTCGCGTATAATTGGCATACAAGCCCCGTGGTCCCGCACGGCCGGCACGGCACCGACTTCGCCCGCAACCGATACCGCGCATGACACCCGAACAGATCGCGGAGCTGCGTACTCAGAAATACAACGCCACCGTGGTGCGGCTGATCAAACTCCATTCCGACCTGCTCGTCATGCGGGTGCGGCCGGACTTTCCCCGGCCCGCCCACAAACCCGGCCAGTACGGCGTCCTCGGCCTCGGCTTTTGGGAGCCGCGCTTCCCCGGTTGCCAGGAAGAACAACTCGGCCCCGGCGACGACTCCAAGCTGGCCCGACGGTCGTATTCGATTAGCTCGTCAATCCTCGATCGCCGCGGCGACCTGATCGACATGACCCAGACCGATTGGCTGGAGTATTACGTCGTGCTGGTCCGGCAAACAGGCAAGCCGCAGGCACCGGCGTTGACGCCGCGGTTGTTCATGCTCCGGGAGGGCGACCGCCTGCACCTGGGAACCAAGATCGCCGGCGTCTACACGCTGGACCCCGTGGGGCCGGAGGACACGGTTGTCTTCCTCGCCACCGGCACCGGCGAAGCGCCGCACAATTACATGCTGTGGGAGTTGCTGCGCCGCGGCCACCGCGGGCGCATCCTGTCGGTGTCTTGCGTGCGGTTGCGCATGGACCTGGGCTATTTCGCCACCCACGAGGAGTTGATGCGGCGGTTCCCTCAATACACCTATCTGAGCCTGACGACGCGCGAACCGGAGGCGGCAGGGCACAAGAAATATGTGCAGGATTTAATCGCGAGCGGCGAGGTTGAGGAGCGCATCGGCCAGAAGCTGGACCCCGCGCGCACGCACGTCTTTTTGTGCGGCAACCCCAAGATGATCGGCGTGCCGGAGAAGGACCGCGTTACCGGACAGCGCGTCTTTCCGCAACCGTTGGGGGTCATCGAAATCCTGGAGAAGCGCGGCTTCCAGGTCGATCAGCCCCAGGCCAAGATCAAGGGCAACATTCACTTCGAGGAATACTGGTAGCTGCTGGATGGCCTTTATCATGGAAAGGTCGAGCAACAACAGCCCTGCGCGCGGCAGCCGGCTTTCCTAGAACAGAGGCGGCGCATGTCGGATGAACTCATCGGCGGGTATCGCCTGGTCAAGCACATGGTCACCGGCCAGACGAGCCAAGTCTGGGAGGTCGTCGAGAATTCGAGCGGCCGGCACTTCGCGCTCAAGCTTTTATTGCCGGAAAAGGCGGCGCTGCCGGAGTACCGCCGGCTCATGGTCCACGAGGCGAAAGTCGGCAAGGCTCTGGCGCATCCAAACATCGTCAAAATCGTCCATATCGGCGAAAGTCCGAAGAACCCGTATTACGCGATGGAGTTCTTCCCTGCCGGCAACCTCAAGACGCGAATGCAAAAAACGGCGAAGGACCCGAAGGAGAAGGAATGGCTGCTCGAACACAGCCAGGACATCCTCAAGCAGTGGGCCACGTCGCTGGCGTTCATGAACGCGAAGGGCTGGATTCACCGCGACGTGAAGCCGGAAAATATTCTCGTCAACAGTGCGGGCGACGTACGCCTCATCGACTTCGCCCTGGCCATCCGGCCGGTGAAGCAGGGCCTGTTTGCCCGCGTCTTTGG
Source organism: Gemmatales bacterium (assembly GCA_038231495.1). Classification (GTDB taxonomy): domain Bacteria; phylum Planctomycetota; class Planctomycetia; order Gemmatales; family Gemmataceae; genus JBBRLG01. The sequence continues at coordinate 2,088 of JBBRLG010000641.1, forward strand.
CCGCAAGGTCAAGCCCGCGGGTACACGGAGTTACATGTCGCCCGAACAGATTCGCGGCGGCGATATCGACGCGCGGGCCGACGTTTATAGTTTCGGGGCCGGCGTGTACGAATTGATGACGGGCCGGCCGCCTTTCCGGGCCGGCAGCTCCAACGAATTGCTGAATAAGCACATCTTTGAAAAGCCGGCCACGCCGCAGCAATACAACCCGGACGTGACGAAAGAGTTCGCCGACCTCGTCCTGCAAATGCTCGCCAAAAAGCGCGAGGACCGGCCCAGGGATTTCCACCAGATCCTGATTGCGATGCGGGCCATGAAGCTCTATACGAGCGTCGAGAGCAAATCGACCAATTCCTGAGCGCGACTACGCCGCCTGGCGGTTCGTGCCTTCGTGGCCGATGCTCGGTGTTGGCGCATTTCCGGCCGTCCCTAGCCGCCAAACGACGGCAAGCGAGCCGACCAACAGCAACGAGGTTTGCCAGGTCACCGTGCCGTACCACAGCGCGAGGGTGTAAAGCGCCTCGCCGAGCAAGTCTTTGTTGGAAACAAGGGCAAGGAGGGCAGCCCCAATAGTGCAGCCCCACAGGCACCGACTGCGCGTCAGGAGGGCCGCGCGGGTGAGCAGGAAACCGGGGACGATCAGCACGCCGAAGTGCGCCTTACTGGACATCGGCGATAGCAATAGCATCAGTATGAGTACGACGCCATACTCGACGGCTTCGCGGTTGATGCCGCTGGCGCTGGGGACCGGAGATTTGCGGAACGGCAGCCGGCACACGGCAAGGGTTGCCAGGACCAGCGCGGCCTCGATTGCCAGCACGACGGCGCGCAGCGCTTTAGGGTCGAGCGGGGCGGCGCGGTCGGCGACGAACCAGCGCTGGGCGGTGCCTGCAACCGATTGGTTGTACATGATGTCGCTGCCCCAGGTGCCGACGACGTGATCGCTGGCAGTAATGGGCACCAGGAAGCGGTTCGCGTATTCCTCCAGCCACAGCTGGCCGGAAGGGGGAGCGGAGATCAGGTTCGGAAGCAAGTTGACGCCGATTGCGACCACCAGCACCCAGAGGGCGGCAAGTGGGCGGCCGCGCCAGACCAGGTACGGAATCCATAACAGGGCCGTACATTTTAGTGCCGCCGCAAAGCCGAAGCACGTCGCGGCGGTCAAGGACCGCGAGCCGTTCAGCGCCAGGCAACCGGCGACGAGCATGGCTCCGATGACCACGTCCGTCTGCTGGTGCGCGAGGGCGTTTTGCAAATAGCACACCCCGCAAAGGAAGCCCAGCACGGCGGCCAGGTGTTCGCCGACCGGGGCACGACCGCTTCCTTGAAGTCTACCGCCGCCGGCCAGGTGCCAGGCTCCCCGCACCATGACCGCCATGCACAAGAGGTTCACGCCCAACCAGGACAGACGCACGAAAGGCGGTGAAAGGAATGAGGCCGGCAGGGCGGCAAACGCCGCGAAGGGGGGGTACGAGTTGCCGTCCGTGTAGAGGTCGGCGCCATCGCGCAGGTGGTTGGCGGCTACCACATAAACGCATTCCCATTCGGAATCCTCCCGGCGACAGAAGGAGATCGAGAGGGCCAGGACGACCGGAAGCGCGACGGCGAAGTACGGGTAGCGACCCGCGCAGCGCCAAGTTTTGCGAAGTAAGACGTGGCAACGCGCGTGCATTCGACGGCCTCGGCTTCCAGCGGCGACAACGTATTTCGCCATCCTTGAACCCGCGCTATAACACGCCGCGGCGGCGCGGACAAGGGCAGTTCAAATCTGGTAACCGTTCACCCAGGGCCGTTTGAAAGTTGATGTTGGCCTAAACGACGTGAGGAGGTAATTGGGGGAGGGTTCCTTTCCCGTAAGGAGTGCTGTCCGATGACCACCCCGCTTACCCTGGTCGAGGTTCTTGCCCAAATCCCCGATCCCC
>JBBRLG010000642.1:0-4007 GCA_038231495.1 Gemmatales bacterium
GACAAGCAATTCGCCGCGATCTATCCCGTAGCCACAAGCGGCTCGCGTGTGGGCGGCGGCAAGCCCACAAGCGAGCCGCTTGTGGCTACGATCCTGACCGGGGAGATCGACAAGAAACTGCCTGCCGACCTGCCCTCGGCGGACGAGAAGCGCGAGAAACTGGCAAAGCGCCAGGTGAATGCGGCCGTGGCCCTGTTGCGCATGAACCGTCCCGAAAAGGTCTGGCCGCTGTTGCAGCACAGCCCCGATCCGCGGGTGCGGAGTTACCTGATTCATCGCCTGTCACCGCTGGGGGCCGAGACCGGTGCGATCATCGAGCGTTTGGACGAGGAGCCGGACATCACGATTCGGCGGGCGTTGCTGCTGAGCTTGGGCGAATACGGCGAACAGGAACTGCCGCCCGCCGCCCGCACATCTTTGTTGCCGAAGTTACAGGCCATCTATCGCACGGATGCCGATCCGGGGCTGCACGCAGCGGCGGAATGGTTGCTGCGGACGTGGCAGCAGGAACCGTGGCTGAAGCAGGTGAATGAGGAATGGGCGAAAGGGAAGGTGGTGGGAAAGCACCAATGGATCCCACCACCCTCCACCCACCACCCTTCACCCGGTTGGTACGTCAACGGTCAGGGTCAGACGATGGTGGTGATCCCCGGCCCGGTGGAGTTCCTGATGGGATCGCCGGTCACGGAGGCCGACCGGCGTAGCGATGAACGGCAACACAAGCGCGCGATCGCTCGAACCTTCGCACTGGCAGCTACGGCAGTCACGAAGGAGCAGTTTTTGCGTTTCAGGCCGACCTTCACGCACAGTGAGATGAAACGCTATCCCGAGTCGACTTGCCCAATCGGTGGTGTGGTTTGGAATGAGGCGGCAGCGTATTGCAACTGGCTGAGCAAGGAGGAAGAGATTCCCGAGGACCAGTGGTGTTACGAGAGCAAGGGCAAGGAGACCAAGCTGAAGGCGAAGTATTTGAGTTTGAGCGGTTATCGATTGCCGACGGAAGCGGAAATGGAGTATGCAACCCGTGCGGGGGCGGTGACGAGCCGGTACTTTGGTGAGGCGGAAGACCTGTTGCCGAAGTATGCCTGGTACTTTAAGAACGCGCGGGAACGGACCCGGCCGGTGGGGAGTCTGAAGCCGAATGATTTGGGGTTCTTCGACGTGCAGGGAAACATGTATACGTGGTGCCAGGAGAGCTACAAGCCGTATCCGGAGGGAAAGGAAACAAGCGACGATAAGGAGGATGAGCTAGTGATCTCCAGTACAGGTGGCCGTGTATTGCGTGGCGGCTCGTTCTACTTTCAAGCGTCGTTCGTGCGTTCGGCTAACCGGAACGACTTTGTGCCGACGCTCCGGGACAACAATGTCGGTTTTCGTCCGGCGAGGACTTTCCGCTGAGCGGCTTTACTGCTTTACCCCTTACCCCCGAAGGGGGACACTTGGAGTGCGGCGCTTTGTCGCCGCTTTTGTTTTTCGTTTTGGCATTTCCCCTTGAACGCTGGGCATGGTTCAAAAGCGGCCGGCGCGCGGCAACCAGTGGAATTCGTTTCATTCACCTACCCTGACACCCCCCCGAACGAATTTCCCAAGGTGGAACTTCTGGCCGGGCAAAGACTTGAAGCATTCGTTCCCTGTGGCGCCCCAGCGACACGTCCTTGAACGAAGGTTGCTTCCTTTGCCACCCGAGTTTGAACCATGCCCGAAGCGCAAGCGAGGGTTTTCCGTAAGCCAAACCCTCGCTTGCGCTTCGGGCTTGTGTGTTGGATCGCCCCACTGGCTCCGATTCATGAAACAGTCATTTAGGGGCGAGGCGTTCCCAAGCAGGAGTTTGAGAATGAGGCCGAACTTGTTGCCGGCACCGGGTTAGGCGGGCGGCCCGTTTACGGCAGCAATTTCGCGCCGCGTTTCGGGCCGTCCTTGAAGAGGAGGTAAACAAGGACGGCCTGGGCGATCGTCAGGGCGAAGTAGGCGCCGGTGACGATGTGTTTGTGCGGGTCGGCGGGGGCCAGCAGACATTCGTGGGCATAGGCTCCGGCGATCATACCGTGGAAGACCAGGCAGCAGGCGTGTACCAGTTTCATGAGCGTCACTCCGGCAAGAGGTTTGGCGGATCGACCGTCGTCCGCCGTTGACCACCCTTCCGGATGCCATTGCTCGCCTGGTTGGAAAAGATTGAAAATAGTTCCGAACACCGGGTTGTCGAAAACCAGCCAATCGTAGACAGGGTGTGCCATCATTTCCGTGACGACCCATTCGTTCTCGTGGCTTGAAAGTCACGGAAACGAACTTTTCTTCCGCAAGTGCTTATCGGGTATTCTCTTGGGGAAGTTCGTTTCCCGACCCCCTGTCACACCCCCTGGATTCTCTCCTGGCGTTGATGTCCAATCATGTCCACGGCCCGCACCCGGTGAACGGTACAAAAATAGTTCCGAACACCTTGCATCCGCCAAGTCCGGCTTCGGTCATTCGTACCCGTTCACCGCCAACTTCTCCCCCCCTTACGACGGGGGGGTCGGGGGGGTTAAGTACACCGTTTGGCGTCTAATACACCCCCCCTGCCCCCCCTTTGTAAGGGGGGGAGTACACGGTTACAGTCATTCTTCTTCCAACCGTTTCAAATACCCTTCGATCACAACCGCCTCGGGCAGCTGGAGTCTTCGCGCCTCCGCCAATGCCCATTCCAGGTGCGCCCGCGCCTCGGGACAATCGCTGGCGTTCCCGCGCAAGATCAGGTCCCGCCCGATTTTCGCCCGGCAAATGAGCTTCGCATGCACGTCGCCGAGGCGTTCGTAGACGGGCAATTCTTCCTCCCGGCGGATGCGCAGCGCCTCGTCGGTCTGGCCGCGTTTCTTGAGCACGTTGGCGATCTTTCCCAGGGTCACGGCCTTCGCATGCACGTCGCCGAGGCGTTCGTAGACGGGCAATTCTTCCTCCCGGCGGATGCGCAGCGCCTCGTCGGTCTGGCCGCGTTGCTGTAGCACATCGGCGATCTGCCCCCAGGCGAAGGCAGCGGTCAGCGGATCATTTTGTTCCGTGGCCAGGGCAGCGGCGTCGGACAGAAGCGGGTGGTAATCAATACCAAGTCGATATCCAAAGTCCCCAAGCGCGCAAATTCCGCTGGCCGTTTCCGCGATTTTCCGGTGTAATCCTTCGCGTAACAGAAGTTCCAGGTTCTGTTGCGTTTCCCGGAAACGCGCCAGGGCATTGGCATCGTGTTGCCAGCGAAACGCATTGCCATTCGTTTGCGCCCAACGCGCGAAGTAGCCGATGGCATGTTGCCAATCCGCATCATCGCGCGACAGGAGTTGTCGGAGTTCTTCGCGGATGGGGGCGAGCATGGTCAGACGATCTTCGCCGACGCGCAGCAGACCGCCGACGCCGCCCAGCGTGGGCAAGGCTTCCGCGTCCAGCTCTGGAAAGGCGGCTTGCAGGTCGTCGCGAAACAGGCCATCGGGCAGGTCGGCGAGCAGGCGCAGGAGGCGCCGGGCCTTGGCGTTGTCCTTGAGCCGGGAGTGGTCGAGCGAAAAGGCAACCGTGCGGCGGATGCTCGCGCTTCGCTTCCCACCCGATGCAGTGTCCAGGAGGGCGACGCCACTGGCTTGCCACGCGGTCAAGAATTTGGCCAGCGTGTCGTGTTCGCGAACCACACCGCCCAGCAATTCGGCCGCGAGCGGCATACCGTCCGCCAGGGCCAAAACCTCATTTAGACGGGGGTCGCGTTTGTGGTGGTCGCCCGCGATCTTGAGAAAGATCGCCCGGACGGCCGCGCGCGGCAGCGGGTACACTTCCATTCGCTTTAACCAATTGCCCGATGGCATGAGACCGGAACGCGCCGTCAGGACAAGGGTAAGGTGCGAGAACTGTGCCGTGTGAGCGTTTCTTCAGTTGGTGGAACAAGTGTTTAGGTTGGCCTTGGGTTCGTTGATCTGGCGGTGCCAAAAGGCCTGCCATTGGCCTGGCTCGCTTTTGAAGAGGGCACGCAGGTGGCACATGGCATCGGTGCCGTA
>JBBRLG010000643.1:0-3985 GCA_038231495.1 Gemmatales bacterium
GAACCCGCGCAGAAGCCAGCAAGCGAGCCGCTTGCGGCTACGACCGACTGGCGGTCAACTTACGAAATGGACATCTAGGCATCGTGCGAATCAGGCTGAAAGGTACTCGGCAAACTGTGGAGGAAGGCACCTGGGGCTGGGATTACCGCACAAGTTGGTTGGTACGCGACCCGTTCCTGAGTTGGTGGCACGGTCAGCGTTCCCAGGGCGGCACGGGGGCGTACAGGACGACCGGCCCTTGCGCGCCGGACTTGCCGCCGGTTTACAAGGAACCGGCTCACTGAGTAGTCCTGGTGCATCGTCCCGCGTGGCATGACGAGTAGGACGGCTCTCCAGAGCCGTCTGGGCCGACGGCATCAGTGAGCAACGCCAATGCCCGACCACGAGCGACGCCCCCGAATATGGCGCTCATTTTCACCCAAACTAATCTCTTAACAACGCCTCGATTACGGCATGATGCAGGTTAATGCGCCGGCCTTCCAAATACAGGACGGCCGCGCGCGGTTCCGAACCTTATCCTTCTGCCGCGAGGTTGTCATGAACACGTCCGCACGCGACCGCCACACCCCTTCCCAGGCCGATGAACAATCGCAAGCCGGCAACGGCCACGACGAGCGCGGCCGCTTCGTGCCGGGCAACCCCGGCGGGCCGGGCAACCCCTACGCCCGCCGTGTCGCCGAGCTGCGGCGCGTCATGCTCGAATGCGTCACGTCTCAGGAAATGGAGATCATCGTCGGCGAGCTGTTGGTCCAGGCCAAGTGCGGCAAACTCGGCGCGATTAAACTCTTGTTCCAGTACGTCCTGGGCAAGCCGCCGACGACCGTGAACCCGGACACGTTGGACCTGGAGGAGTTGGACCTGTACCGCCGGGCACCGACGCCGAAGGAGGCCGCCGAGGTGTTCACCGATCGCTTGCCGCCGGGGCCGGTGGCAGAGGCGTTGCGCAGCCACTTGCCCAACGTCGGCGACCGCTTGCAGGAGGAAATCGGCCAGGAGCTGTCGGCCGACCTGGAGCCGCGCCAGCCCAACGATGAGGAGGAATGCGCCGCCGAGGCACCGACGCAAGCGAACGGCGGCGCCCGCGAGGCAACTGAGCCGCACGCGCGCCCGGCACCGTCAGCAAACGGAGAAATCGGTGCGCCGAATCGGCCGTGTCCCCAACCGGCGTCGAACGGCACCCGGCCTGCATCGGCCAGCCGCGCCGACACCCGGCGCGACAGCGGCTCCGGCGCGTCGTCAAGGCGCGCGTAGGCCGTTTCTAGCACTTGTTTGGTAGATTAATTAGCGGGCTTGGCGTCCCGTGCCGTCCCCGGTGCGCCGTGCTGCCTTCCGATAGCCTCAGCCGGAACTGGTATGCGGTCTATTCATGGCGTCCTACGGCCCGAATTGCGGCACCAAGCCGCTACTTCTTTTCCGACTGCGCCGCGAGGTCCTTCGCCAGCTGCTCGTATTCCTTGCGGCCGCGCAGCCCGTCCCAGGCGGTATCCTTGTCCAGGCGCTTACGGTCGGCAAAGCCTTCTTCCACCGCCCGGCGCAGCGTCGCAAACGCTTCGTTTTGGCACGTCGCGCGCTCCGCCGTATCCGCCGCGCTCGGTTGCGATTTCCCTTCGCCGACCAAAGTGGCGCACAGTGCCAGCCGTCGTGCCGCCGCATATAAGTCGGCCGGGTCCTTGGCGACCGACCGCAATTCCACCATCGCCGCGCGGGCCGCCGCCGGCTGGCCCTTCATGCGGTAGTACTCGTCCTGGGTCAGCAGCGCGTCGCGCAAGGTGACTTGGGCTTCGCGGCGATGCTTGCGGCTGATGCTCACCGACTCCGCCAACAGGGCTTCGACGCCGTTGTATTTCTTTTCCTTGAGCAGCACGCGGGCTTCGGTCTCCAACAGGTCGGCCAGGAAGGACTCCGGCATCAAGTCGGGTGCCTTGCGCAAATGGCCGACGGCCTCCGCCAACAACTCTTCCGCTTCCGGCAGCTTGTTCTGCGCGAAGCAGCATTCGCCGAGCCTGGCCACGCACAGGAAATGGAAGAGGTCCGGCGGGCGCTGCAACCGGCGGAAGATCGCCAGCGCGTCGCGGAACGTCTTCTCCGCCCGTGCCGACGGGCCGGTTTCCGCGAGGAACCGGGCGTACAGAAACAGCCCCTTGGCCCGGAAGCGGTGGTCCGGGCCGTACCGCTCTTCCAGGGCTTGCAGGTGCTCGACGTGCAAGGCTTCGGCTTCCTGAAACTTTTTCTGGTTTTGCAGGAGCAGGGACAAATGATACACGAGCGTTGCCGCACGCGGGTGGGCCAGCAAATCGTTCGTGCGCACGATCTCCAAACACTCGCGGAAATACGCCTCCGCCTCCTCGGGGTGGTCGGGGTGCCGGAGCATCGCCGTCACGCCCAGTTCGTGCAAAATGACCGAGTTGTAAGCGTGTTTAGGGCCAAGAGGCGACTCGCGCAAGCGGCGCAACGCATCCTTGTACTTGGCGTCCGCCCCGCCGTAGTTGTGCAAGACTTCGCGGTTAAACATCGCCACCTGGAAGTCGCTGACCGCCAGGGCGAGGTTCTTGTCGCCTTCCAGCGCGATGAACGTCTGGATGGCCTCGGCCGTCACCGTCAGGGCTTCCACGATTTGCCTGTCGTCGGCGAGCATCGTGGCCAGGCCGAGCTGGGCGACGGCGACGGCACGGGTCTGCTCGCCGCCGGGGCCGCGACTGCGCAACGCGACGATCTCCCGGAACTCGTGGACCGCCTGCTTGGGGTCGCCGCCGTCTCCGGTCAGCCAGGCCAAATTCAGCCGACTGTCCAGCACGAGCGTGTTGTCCGCCGGCAGGCTTTTTTGCCGAATGGCCAGCGCCTTTTCGTAGTAGTCACGGGCCTTTTCGTGCTGGCCGAAGTCGTGATAAAGCCAGCCCAGGTTTTGATAGCTGGCCGCCACGTCCAGGTGGTCGGCGGGCAGTTCTTTGAAGCGGATCGCCAGGCCGCGGTTCAACAGCGGCTCGGCCGTTTTATAATCGCCGAGGCTGCGGTAAGTGCTGCCGATCGCGTCCAGAACCTTGGCCAGCACGAGCGGCTGGCCCTGCAACTCGCGCTCGGCCTTGGCGGCGCCGCTTTCGAGAATTTGCTTCGCCGTCAGCCCCGCGCCAGTCGCCTTGGGGATGTAAAACGTGATGCTGTTTATGTTCAGCGGGTCCGCGACCTGAAAGGTGCCGAGCAAAAAATCGGCGACGACGTTCGCCTTATCGGCCTCCACGTCCGCGGCGGCCTTGGCCCGCCGTTCCTTCGCCAAGGCTTCCTCCCTTTGCTCGGCGAGCAGTCGGTTCGCTTCGCTCTGTTTCTCGGCGTTGTCGCGGGCCGCCCTTTCTCGACCCAGCGCGTCTTTGATCTCGACGACGGAAGTCACGGTGCCGACGCCGAGCATTCCGACCAGGGCGAAAATGGCCGCGAGCAGGACGGCGATCACCGGCCGCCGTCGGACCCAGCGGACCGCCTTCTCGGCCGAACCGGACCGGCGCGCCAGGATCGACTCGCCCGCCTGGAACCGGCGCAGGTCTTCGGCCAACTCCGCCGCCGAGCCGTAGCGGTTCGGGGGGGATTTTTGCAGGCACTTCAAGCAAATCGTCTCCAGGTCGCGCGGCGTCCGAGATTGGAGTCGCCGCGGCGGGGCCGGCTCGTCGTCGATGACCTGTTGCAACGTCTCGCCCCAGGTGGCGGCCTTGAACGGCGGCCGGCCCGTCAAGCACTCGTAAAGGATCGCCCCGAGGGCGTAGATGTCCGCGGCCGGCCCGACGTCCCGCCCTTGCCCGCGGGCCTGTTCCGGGGCCATGTAGCTGGGCGATCCCATGACCGCGTCGGTGGCGGTTTGGCCCGCCTCGTCCATTTTCTTGGCCAGGCCGAAGTCCGTGATCTTGAGCACGTCTTCGCCGGTGAGCAAAATGTTACTGGGTTTCAGGTCGCGGTGAATGATGCGTTGTTCGTGCGCCTCCCGCACCGCCCGCGTCAA
>JBBRLG010000644.1:0-3971 GCA_038231495.1 Gemmatales bacterium
AAAGTCGCTAACAAAAAGGCGAGCGTCGGGGCGTCAGCCCGACGTGGAACGTTCCACGTCGGGCTGACGCCCCGACGCTCGCCTTTTTGTTAGCGACTTTAGCGCACGACGCTGACGCGGTTGTGCAGCTCGCGGCCGGCGAGCAACGGCATCACCGTTTCCTGGGCCATTTGCTTCAGGTAGTAAGTCGGCACGATTCCCTGGATGACGACCGTGTTGACGGTCTCTTCCAGCGACAGGTTGCGCAGGGCCGGGATGGGACTGCGTAGAAGAGCTTTACTGGCACCGTGGTGCTCCAACGTCGCAGTGGACATGCGGGATGCTCCTTCAAGGCTGCTGACGACCGAACGGTGTGGCTGCGGGGTCTCCGAACCCCAGCCGACAAGCGCACACCGGATTCAAGGCAAACGACTGATCGAGACCGAATGGTTGCACCTGACTTCAGGTAATCATGCTAAGCCAGATCACAGAACAGAGCAATCGAAAAATGGAAAAGATTTGCGGAATTTGCCGGGTAGGCGGGCAACGAACGCTACCGTCCACTCCCCGGCAGGCGTTAAACCGTAACCGTTCACTCCCCCCCTTACGAAGGGGGGGGTAGGGGGGGTAGGGGGGGTGAAGAGAGCGCCATGACCGAGTAGTTTAATCGTTCTTACCCCCCCTACCCCCCCTTAGCAAGGGGGGGAGCAGTTGATGCCGGTGAACGGTTACGTTAAACCTTACGCCCCAGGAATAGGTAGTACGGTGCCCGCAGGCCGAGCAAATAGGGCACCTTGCCCAGTCGTTCGTCGAGCCGCACCGTCTGGAAGCGGGTTTGCAGGTACGGCAGGTGTTCCGGCGACAGGAAAACGTTGTCCGCCGCGAACCAGGTCGGCCAGAAGACGCGCTGCCACCAGCGGTGTTGCTTCAACCCGGTGGCGGGCCACTTGCGCGAAACGTAGAAATCGACGACGCCGATGAGGCCGCCGGGCTTCAGCAGTCGGTACGCCTGGTCGATCGCCTGGAACCAGTTGGGGATCATCGTCAGGGAGTAGGAGAACGTCACCACATCGACCGGGGCGTCGTCGGGTTCATACGTCGTCACGTCGGCCAGGACAGTGCCGACGTTCGACCAGGCGTTCTGCTGCACGCGCTCGGCGGCGACTTGCAGCAGCGACGGGCACAGGTCCACGACGCGAATGCTTTTGAACTGCCGGACGCGATCGCCGAGGTATTCGAGGTTGTTGCCGGTGCCGCCGCCCATGTCGAGCAGCGTCGCGCCGTCGGCGACGTCCAGGCCGCGCATCAGTTCTTCGCGGCCGTGCAGGAGGCGTTTGCGAAAGTCGTCATAGGCGCCGCTTTGCTCGCGGTAGAACGCCTCCAGCCGGTCGCCGTGATCGCCGCCGCGCACCGGCGTAAACGCCAGGTGGTACAGAACACGCAGGTCGGAAGCCAGGCCCATGATCGGTTCACCTTAACATTGCCGACAAATTCCATCACGAAAACACGAAAGGAAAAGGTAACCGTTCACTCCCCCCCTTGCGAAGGGGGGGTTGGGGGGGTGAATTTAGGCTGTGATCGAGTACTTCACTGTTCTTAACCCCCCCGCCCCCCCTTCGTAAGGGGGGAGAAGTTAATGCCGGTGAACGGTTACAGGAAAAGAAGTATGCAAAGGCGGTCAGGTGCCACCTAGGAATGCCTCTCTTTTCGCCTTTTCGTCCTTTCGTGTTTTCGTGATGGAATTTGCCTTTCAATCCGGCAAATCGGCGATGTAGAAGCTGCCGTAGGTGTGAACGCGGTCCCTGGCGTGCAGTTCCGCCGTCAAGTCGGGGTGCTGCCGCAATAGGCCGCCGAGTTCGGTTTCCTGGCCGCGGTGCCGGACGCGCAGGTGATCGAGGTACGACACCTTCAGGCCGGCACTGCGGTAGATGGCCCGCGCGCCTGGTCGTGCCTTTTCCAGGATCGCGTTCCACTCGTCCACCAAACCTTCGGGGTTGTTGAAGTCCATCCAGTCCATGTGGTCCAGCAGCACGAACTTCGAGATGCCCGGTGCGGTGCCCCGCAAAAATTCCGTCATCGTGCAGGTGTGAATTTTCAGCCGCGCCAGGCGTGCCTTGAGCGGCTGGAAATTCTCCGGCTTGAGGTATTCGGGACAGCATTCCGGCGTGTAATGGCCCTGGATGTAGACGCGCCAGAAATAGTTGTTCTGGAAAGGCAGCTTGGTCACGACGGTTTCGAGGGCGTCGCGGATGAACTGCGCGACGCCGCCGGGATACTGGTTGGTGATCTGGTCGCGCTGCGGCCACGGGACGCCGAGCATGCTGAGCGTCACGCTGCGCGACAGAAACCAGCGCAGCCACGGCGTCCAGATGCGGTCGCGAATCCGGGAATTGTAGACCGCGGCCTGTTCTTCAACCGTCGCGGCGGCCAACAGCTGGTCAATGGGGCCACGCAGCCGTTGCAGCGTTTGGACGTTGGTCAGCACCAGCTTGGCCAGCAGGCCGGAGGTGCCGTGGTAGTAGAACGACTTACGCCAACCTTTTCCGAGAAAGAAACCGAGCCGCCGATCCCAGTAGGCGGCGGCGGTCGGACTCAGTTCGGCCCGTAGCGCGTCCATGTACATTTGGCGTGCCCACGGCGAATAACCGCGGCCGAACAGCGCGAAGAACGACTCGTAATCGAGTGTCTTGGCGGCGGCGGCTTTCAGTTCGAGCAAGGCGTTCTGGATGGGGTTGACGTCCACCGCGTTGACCTCGCCCGTGCCGGCAAGGAGGTAATCGAGGGCGTTGCAGCCGGCACTGGAAATGACGACGAGTCGGTCGTCCGGCTGCAGTTGCAGGGCAACGCGGTCGAGGGCCGGGTCCTCCCAGCAGGTGTTGTAGATGAGGTTCTTGCCGTGGACGGCTTTGAAGATCCGCGTGTTGATCCGCTCTTTTTTGGTGGTTCGCAGCATCAAAGAGGTCCTTCGGGAGGCCGACCGCCCTGGTGGTAATCCGGGCAAGAGAATGGCGGACACCGCTCCCCTATTTCTATGAACTTGGGTGCCGTTCCGTCCGGAGCGCAACTCAATTCGGTTTCGGCGACCCGACGCCCTGGCTCCGCAGTCGGCCGAGGCGTTGTTCCACGTCGGGCTGGTACGGCTGGTATCGCAACGCCTGCTCGTAGAGCGACATGGCGCGGTCGGGGTAGTGCATTTCCTCGTAAATCAGACCCAGTTCGACGAGTGCCCGGTTGTCGCGCATGTTGAGGGCGAGGGCCTGTTCCAGGCGCCCGCGGGCGCGGGGCAGGTCGCCGAAATCGTGCCAGAGATAGCCGTCTTCCGCGTAGGGGCTGGAGAGGTTCGGCGCGCGCGCGAGCCAGTCCTGGACCAGGCGCACGGCCTCCTCGCGCCGCCCCTGGCGCACGAGCAGCACGGTCAGGGCGTGCCGGCAGTCGGCGTGGTTGGGGGCGCGTTGTAGGCAATCGCGGTACAGGGTCTCGGCCTTTTCGGCCCGGCCCGTGCGGTCGTAACACTGGGCAAGGTCGTACTGCAACGTCACGTCGCCGGGGGCCAGGACGAGGGCGGCTTCAAAGCTTTCGCGGGCGTGCCGGTAGTCGCCGCACTGGTACAGGTGCAGGCCGTCCTCGGCGTAGTCGCGGATTTTCTCCTGCCGGTTCACCCCGCAGCCGGTGACGCCGAAAGCCAACACCAATATCCAGCCGACGCGCCGCATGCCCTGCCTCCTCAGTCGGCACCTATAGAGAGTCGGCCCAAAAAAGGGAAGGCGAGGCCGACCGCCCTGCATTTATACTCAACGCGGTCCAATGTGACGCAAACGCCCGTAGCCACAAGCGGCCCGCCCGTAGCCACAAGCGGCCCGCTTGTTGGCTGGGCGAAAGCCTACAAGCGGGCCGCTTGTGGCTACGGGGCCGGCCCGGTTGTTGGCTGGGCGAAAGCCTACAAGCGGGCCGCTTGTGGCTACGGGGCCGGCCCGCTTGTGGGTGACCGTCTC
>JBBRLG010000645.1:0-3968 GCA_038231495.1 Gemmatales bacterium
AGGTCCACAGTGAGGGATTGGTGGTGAACTAGGCTGCGTCCCGCGAGGGGCGTTTGTGAAGGCTTGAGCCGTATGCGGGGAAACTCGCACGTACGGTTCTTAGGGGAGGGAGCGGCGGTGACGCCGCTCTCTTACCCGACCGGCGGAGGCAATGCAATATGGCAGGGTCGTTTCCTTCCCGTCGAGTGCTTGGCCTACCCGCGTGGCTGTGGGTGGTCTTGCCGATTCCACTGCTCGCGTTGGGTAACATGCTGTCGAGCTTCTGGCTGCCATCGAAACTCGCCGAGCCGCCGCCAAGAGCCGAGGTCTTCCGCGAGCCCGTCCTTGTGGCCCGAGACGGTGCGTCTTTCCGTTTCGTGCCTTTCGGCCAACATAAAGAGGTGAAGCCCCTTTGGGCCGTCAACGTCATTGTTCAGGACATGGGCACTGTTCGTTGGGAATCGCACTTTTTCGTCCCTGGCCTGTTCTTGAAGGAGTCGCGCTGGACTTACGAGTTGACCAGTCACCGCTTCGACGACGACTGGAAAGGCGACAAGGAGAACCCGTTCATGCTGCCGGCGGAGGAGGTTCGCCAGCTCAGGCCACTCGTCATCAATGAATTGAATCAGCGGCAGCCGTCCGCCAAACTGGGAGATCGGCTTGAGGGCATGCTCACGACTGGCCTTGAAGAAAGGTCATACCTCTGTCCGCAGAATGCGGTGGTAGTGCTAGCTTGGCTCTCCCTACCGATGGCTGTCGTTGGACTTTGTTTGATGTTCGTCCGGCCGCGCTCGCATCCGGTGGCAGCGCGGGGCAGCGCCGAACCAAACGCGGCAGCAGACGGCGGCCGCGATCCTGGTTTCCGGTAGTTCAACCTCTCACAGCGCGGCCGCCGCTGCTGAGCTGGGTCGTTCGGCGGAAGGAGACACGGCAGGGCGTTGGAGGTCCCGACGCTGCTCGCCGGACCTCGTGCAGCAGTAAGGAGTTTGGGTGGCATTTACGTTTTCTCGTCGGACTGTTTTCTTCATTCGCAGAGACGAAGTAAGTCGTTATTTCGTGAAGGAGCCCGAAAATGCGCCAGATCCTCATCTCGGTTCTTTTCGTTTCGTTTGTCATCATTCCCGCCAAGAGTTCGGCCCGAGAGCCTGAGGCCAAAAGTAAAATCGTTTCGGTGGGCGTTTTCAAGAATGGCCTCGCCTTGGTTCAACAGGAAATCCAAGTCCCTGGAGCGGGGACCTATCGGCTCGACACGATCCCGGAGCCGGTGCATGGCACGTTCTGGATTAAGAGCAATTGCCAGGTGGAAACGGCCCTAAAGCTACTTGATGTCGACACGCCCCGTGCCGTGGGCGGGTTGCAGGAGGAATTGGCCGGCAAAGACGCGGTCATCCATTTGAAGGATAACAAGGCAAACCTGGCCGGACTCACGGGCACTGTGGAGCAAGCGGCCCGAAATCCCTCCGGGTTCCTCGTCCTGAAAACCGTCACGGGCTTTCATTACATCAACCCAAGCGAAATCGCTTACATTGATGTCAAGGGAGGTGCGCCCAAGGGCAAGGAGAACACGGTCAAGCAGCAGCGGCCCGTGTTGGTTTTGACCGTGGTCAAGGCCGATCCGAAGCCGGTGATCTCCGTGTCTTACTTGACCCACGGCTTTGGCTGGGCGCCGAGTTATCTCGTTGAGATCGCCGACGGCAAGAATCTAACCATTGAAATGGCCGCCGCTGTCCGCAATGAGCTCGCCAATCTCCAGGATGCGGAGATCAAGCTCATGACAGGTTTTCCCACGATTCAGTTCGCTCATGTCATCTCCCCCCTTTCGCCGCGACAGAGCTTGGAGAAGTTCCTTGCCGGCATCAAGAACGAAGCGGCCGCGATCGGCGACGGTAGGGACATGCAATTCACATCCATCGGCAAACGCAGCCTCAAGCAGGGAGAGTCGCTTTCCTTGAGCGTTGGCCGGACGAAAGTCGCCTATGAACGAGTGGTCGAGTGGAACGTGGCCAGCGACGAAAGCGGAGCGATCGAGGAGGAGACTTGGGACGTGCTGCATTTCAAGAACCCTTTTGCGTTCCCCATGGCGACGGCTCCCGCGCTGGTGATGGACAAGGATCAATTCAAGAGTCAGCGCACCTGTTCGCGGGCTATGGCCGGCGAAGGATCTTCGCTCCGCTTCACGAGGTCGCTGGATCTGCGCACGCGCGGTCAGGAGAGCGAAGCTCAACCCAAGAAGGAGCCGAAAAAGGACGCCAAGCCCGAGCTCGTCCGCATCGGCGTACACGAATATCGCCGCGCGACGATCCAGGGGGAAATGACCGTGAAGAACCAGCGCCCGCAGGCCAGCAAGATCATCGTGCGCCGCGCGCTTAAAGGCAGGGTTCTGGACACCGATGGCGAAACAAAAGTGCAACCCCAGGAAGAGGGGCTGCGGTCGGTCAACCCGTCCCACGATATCGTTTGGACCATCAGCCTTGCCGCCGGAGAGGAGAAGACGCTGCGCTATCGATACCAGGCCCTGATCCTCGAAAGCAAGCAACCCTGGGGTGTGGGGTGGTGATTGGGCGGGAAGAAAAGTGGGGGGGCGAGCCGCCGAACCAGGCGCTGCACCTGACCCGGCCCGCACGTTCGCCTTTCGGGATATGTAGCTACCTCAGCGGGCCGGGCAGGTGAGCTGGGTCGTTAGGCGGGCGGATTCGTTCCCTGCCCGGAAGCGCGGGCGGTCAATTCCGATTCCGTTATCTCGTACCGGAGGTCAGTCATGCGGATCGCGCGAATTCTCTTGGGGCTCGCCGTCGTGCTACCCGTCGCCGTCGCCGCCGACGAGAAGCCGCCCACCGGACAGGGGGAACTCAAGCGGCTCACCGGCACCTGGGTCATGTTCGACATGGAGTTGAACGGCAGCGGGGACGGGCGGGCCGAGGCCAAGCGGATCGTGTTCGACGGGAACAAGTACACGTTTTACCACGAGAAGAACAAGTCCCCTGAGGCGACCTTCACTCTGAACCCGGGTGCCGACCCGCGGACGATCGATGTCAAGCAGGGCGGGAAAACGATGCTCGGCATCTACCGGTTCAAAGAGGGCCGGCTGGAGATCTGCCTGGCACAAGACAGAAAGCCGAGGCCGACCGCGTTCGCGACCGAGGGCGAACCCGGGGCCGGGAGCATCCTGTACGTCCTCAAGCCGAAGACCCCGCCGGCCAAACTCGACCCTGCCGAGGCGGTGTACCAGGACGAGATGAAGAAGTTGGCCGGGAAGTGGGTCGCGGCCGAGCGGGAACTCGCCGGTCGGGCCGAGAAAGACCCCAAAGACCACGGGTTGCTGGTCGAGGACGGACGGCTGACCATGCTGTTCAAAGGGAATAAGCGGGACAACATGAAAGCCATCCGGGTGAACCCCAAGGCCGACCCGCCGGAGATCGACTTCCGAACCAGCAACGGCAAGGTGTGGCTCGCCATCTACAAGATGAGCGACGAGAAACTGGAGATCTGCCTGCCGAGCATCAACACCGGCAAGCGGCCCACCGCGTTCACGACCAAGGCCGAGCCGGGAGCCGGTGTCTCATACACCGTCTACCAGAAGGAGAAGAAAAAGGAGTAGTCGGCAGGAAGACGGTCGAACGACTCAAGACGGTAGGTGCCGCGGCCGAGCAAGACCGGCCTAAGGCCGCGTCGGGGTTGTGGCTGGCCCGACTGTCGGCGCAAGTCGTTGTCCCGCAACACTTGGGCGGGACACGGCGGCTGCCCCCGCCCTTCGCGCCGCCCCGCCTGTCGCTTCCTGACACCATCCGGGATCTTTCCCGGCCCCGCCGCGCGGGTACAATGGAGATCGGGCGACGACGTCGCGGGAAGCCTGTCGCAAATTGAGAATGAGGAATTGAGGATTGAGAAGGTACAAGGGAGATCGGGCGACGACGTCGCGGGAGGCCCGCGCGCCCCGCGCGGACAGGTTCGGGGGCGGGAAAGGGAAGCACGTGTCGGGAACGACTCAC
>JBBRLG010000646.1:0-3953 GCA_038231495.1 Gemmatales bacterium
CGGCAGCGGCAAGGGACGTCGGGCGCGCCGTATAGCGTCAACGCATGGGATCGACGGGGATTGCCGCAGCGGTTGCTTTCGTCGCAGGCTTGGCCGGCGCGGTGCAGATCGCCGTCCAGGGGAGGCTGAGCGAGGAAATACTCCTCCAGGGCCAGGAAGGTCCGCCCCCGGTCGGTGCCGTCGCGCACGTCGGGGTTGATCAGGGCCAGCTCCTCGACAGCGAAGTTGTTGACGTTGAAGACGGGCGTGACCTTGACGCGCCAGTCCATCGGCTTGAACGCCGCGTTGCCGTGGAACAGATCGACGCCCAGCTTGAAGTAGTGCGAGTACAGGAAGCGGTCGGGCCGGCCGAAAAACTCTTCTTGCCGGGGCCGGGCCGTACTCTCGAAAGGCGTGGTGGCCGTGGGGATTTGCTGGCCCTCGACCAGCATCAGGCTGGTGGCCGACAGGTTCAGGAAGGTGTGCTGCCCGATGATGGGGTAGTCGCCCTTGAGGACGTTTTGGTTGTGGGGGTCCCACCAGTGCCCCTCGACGTAGGGGTAGGAATCGACGGGCGGGTGCCCCTTGTCGTAGCGGTCCCATGCGGGGAAGCCGATGCGCCAACGGTCTTCGACCGGGATGAAGTGGTCGCTCGTTTGACCTTCCGTGGGTAGGACGCCCGACCTGCCTGTGAACCCCAGCGGCGGGTCGATGGGCGTGCGCATCAGGCCGCGGTCTTCGAGGATGGGGAACCTGCGGGGACTGCCCGTCGGTTCGTCGAAGGGGCGGAGTTGGGGCTTGTCGTCGGCAGCGGGTGTGACGCGGGCTGGGGGAGCATCCTCCTCGGCGTCGGGGGGCGCGGCCTGGGCGTTGCCGGCAAGGAGGAGCAGCAAGCCGCCGGCCAGCCCTGCCCAGGTGCCCGGCGTTGCCCGTCCCGTGCGCGTCATCGGTCCGGCTCCGATCCGGTAAGCGTGGGTGAAGGGGGCAACGGGAGTGGCCCTCTGCGCTAACTCCTATACTGCCCGCGGCTCGATTCGGCACCAACGCCCGTAACCACAAGCGGCCCGCTTGGGGGTACACGTCTCCCACAAGCGGGCCGCTTGTGGTTACGGGCGTTGGTGCCACTTTCCCCCGCGGCCGGTATAGCACGAGACAAAATCGGCCTGTCAATTTGTTATCGGTTGAAACGGGGCAGACCTTGAGGGTTGGGACGACTTTACGACATCTTCAATGACGCGTAAGGCGAGCCGGGAGCGTAAGAGGGTGTCTCCGGATGAACTCCGGTCGCTTACGCTCCCGGCTCGCCAACTCTGGACCCCGTTGCCTGAAATACCGTGCAGTTTCGTCACAATCCGCATCGAGTTTGCCGATCTTAACGAAGCTGCGTCCCCGTCGTCGCGCTCAATGTCGAGGTGAATTCATGGGCTTGCTCGACCGCGTTTCCCTAGGCAGGACGGCCCGTCGGAGTCGGCTCGCGCTGGAGTTGCTCGAAGCCCGCACGCTGCCGGACGCCACTGCCAGCCTGCTGACCACGGGCACTCTTGTTCTCGCCACCGGTGCGGACCGCGCCCACGTCCAGGTCTCCCACGACGCCGAGCGCGCGCAACTCGTCGTCCGCGAGGACGGCCGCGAAATCGCCCGCTTGACCGCGGCCGCGGTCAACAACCTGCTCGTCCAGGCCGGCAGCGGCGACGCCCTTGTGCAAATCGACCCGGACGTGCTACAGCCCGCGAACTTCGTCGGCGGGTCGGGCACCGACATCTTCTACGCCGGCGGCGGCCCCAGCACCCTTACCGCGGGGACGGGCCCGGCGAAGCTGGTCGGCGGCCCGGCGAACGACCTCCTCGTCGGCGGCACCGGGCGAGACTTTTTGGAAGGCCGCGGCGGCGGCAACCGACTCGTCGGCGGCCCCGGCCCGAACAAACTCGTCGTCGGCTCCCAGGACACCGTCCTCAGCGCCGCCGCTTCCGACACGATCGTCGATGACGTGCCCGCCGCCGTGGCCCCGGAAATCCTCCTTGCGCAGGAGGTGAACGTACTCCTGGACCGTGCCGCCGCGGCGTCGCACAGCAACGACGCCATCATCGCCGTGGTGGACCGCAACGGCACGATCCTGGGCGTCCGCGTCGAAAATGGCGTCGCCCCGGAGATCACGAACGACCCGGAGAAACGAACCTTCGCCATCGACGGCGCGGTGGCCGAGGCGCGGACGGGGGCGTTCTTCGGCAACAACGACGCGCCGCTGACTTCGCGCACCGTGCAGTTCATCAGCCAGTCGAGCATCACCCAGCGCGAGGTCGATTCCGACCCCAACCTTACCGACCCCAACTCAACGTTGCGCGGGCCGGGCGTCGTGGCTTCCATCGGCATCAAAGGGCACTTCCCGCCGGGCGTCCAGTTCACGCCGCAAGTGGATTTGCAGGACATCGAATTCACCAACCGCGACAGCACCGTTGACAGGGGCGTCGTCCTGCCCGAGCGCTTCAACGCCGACCCGGCTTTTGTCCCGCCGGGCAAGGAGCTGCCCGCCCCGGTGTCCTACGGCGAGGCGATCCAAACCCCGGCGGACCTGGCAAACCCGAAGGTTCCCAAGCCGCGGGGCCGCGGCATCGGCACGCTGCCCGGCGGCATCCCCGTCGTCAAAAACGGCCAGGTCGTCGGCGGCATCGGCGTGTTCTTCCCCGGCAAAACGGGCTACGCCTCCGCGGAGAATTCGAGCCTGAGCAGCAACTACGACCCGTCGCGCCCGGACCGCTCGTTCGAGGCGGAGTATATGGCGTTCGCCGCGGTGGGCGGCAGCAGGGGGGCCGCTGCGTCGATCGGTACCCTGGCCGGCATCCCCGCGCTGGCTGGTTTCGATTTGCCCTTCGGCCGCATCGACCTGGTGGGCATCACGCTGGACATCTTCGGCCCCGGCGGCAACCAGGGGCCGGAAAACCTGCTCAACTTCGGCCGCACGCTCGGCACCGGCGACCCGGCGAAGGGCCATAACCTGCCCGTGGACGGAACGGGCACGACGCTGAAAAACGGCAAGCCGGTGCCCGACGGTTGGCTGGTGCTGCCGCACGACGGCGTCGGCGTCAGCAAGGACGACGCGATCAACATCATCAATCAGGGCATCGCGGAGGCGAACGGCGTCCGCGCCGCGATCCGCCTGCCCCTGGGCAACCGCACCAAGATGGTGTTCGCGGTGACGGACGAGACGGGTGCGGTCCTGGGCCTGTACCGCATGCCCGACGCGACGGTCTTCTCGATCGACGTGGCCGTGGCGAAGGCCCGCAACGTCGCCTACTACGACAACGCCGCCCTGCTCCAGGCCATCGACCAGGTGACGGGCGTCGCGCCGGGGACGGCACTGACGGCGCGCACCTTCCGTTACCTGGCGCAGCCGCGGTTCCCGGAGGGCATCGACGGCAGCCCACCGGGGCCGTTCTCGATCCTGAACGACGGCGGCTCGGACTTCTTTACGGGCCTGAACACGGGCGCGCCGCTGCCGGCGTCGGCGTTCCAGAGCGTGGAGGGTTACAATGCCTTCAACCCGGCAACCAACTTCCACGATCCGTTTAATCCACTTAACCAGGATGGCGTCGTGTTCTTCCCCGGCTCGATGCCCCTGTACACGGCGGACGGTCGGCTCGTCGGGGGCCTGGGCGTGAGCGGCGACGGCGTCGATCAGGACGACGTGGTGACGTTCGCGGCATCGCAGGGCTATCAACCGCCGTCAAACGTGACGCGGGCGGACGAGGCCTTCGTCCGCGGCGTGCGCCTGCCGTTCCAGAAGTTCAACCGCAACCCCCTGGCGCTCTAGATGTCCATTTCGTAAGTTCGCTGCCATTGGAGAGGGCGAACTGTCGTAGCCGCAAGCGGCGGGCCGGGGGGGGGGAACCCCCCCGAAAACACAAAACCCGCCCGGAGGGGCCACCACCCCCAGGGGGGGGAAAAAAGAAAATTGCACAAACGCAAACGGGGGAACA
>JBBRLG010000647.1:0-3946 GCA_038231495.1 Gemmatales bacterium
AAAACTTTCGGGAGGTCTGCTGTAGGACGGGCTTCCAGCCCGTCCAGAGGACACGGACGGGCTGGAAGCCCGTCCTACCGAAGAAAGCCCTCCCGAAAGTTTTGCCACACCCACCGGGTCCGCGGGAGGCCGTCAAAACAGAAAGCAGCGTAGAACGGCCTGTCAGGAGGGGGCCGCCACGATAGAACCGTCACAAGCGCTAGTGCCGGATCAAGGGAGGTGTTTTCCCTTTGGAGTGAGGCGGCTCGACGCCGCTTTCTTTCTTTGTCGGGGTCGGGTGCCTCAGAAAAGAAAGAAAGCGGCGTCGAGCCGCCGCACTCCAAAGAGCGGCCGGCGCTCCCAAGGATACGAAAACAGGTCCCTTGATCCTGCATTAGGCCCCAGCGTCGCGCAGCTTCACCGCCAGCAGCCGATGGAAGTGATACCCGGCGACCTCACGGCGGACGCTGAACCGGCCCGCGTCGAACGACCGGCTCGCCAGGCCGCGCTGCACTTCTTCGCAAATCTGCACGTCCTCGCGTTGCACCTGGTGTGCCACGGCGATGCTGCCGCGCTCGAACGCCGTGACCGCCGCCCCCTCCGGCCGCGTGAAATAGAAATCGAACACGACCTGGCAGCGGTCCGGCCCGAGCGGCATGACGAGGTTCGTGTCCATGACACCTTCGTAGAGGTTGAGCATGAAGTTGGGAAAAACCCACCAGTACAGTGCCAGGTCGCCGGTGCGGACCCGGCCGACCGCGTCGTCGTCGCCCGCGGCCGGCGCTTGCAGCGGGCTGCTTTGCAGACTCGTTTGTCCGAAAACTTCGGTGCGGTAATTGGCGTAGTCCAGGACGCCGGCCAGGCCGGGATGCACGGTATTGACGTGGTAGCCGCCGTCGAGGAAGTTGTCCACGTACACCTTCCAGTTGCACGCCAATTCATACTCGCGCCGCTCGACGAAGCGCAACGCTTCCAGGCCGCGACCCGCGGTGCGCTCCGGCAGCGGCGCGAGGTGGTCGGCCAGCGAACCGGGTTGCTGGCCGCCGTGGACGCCCACGAGCGGCCCCCAGGTGTCAACGGCCAACGGCACCAGCCCTTGTTCCTCCTTGCAAAAGTCGAGCACGCCGTCGAATTCCGGCGTGCCGCGCAGCCGTCCGGCGAGGTCGTAGGTCCAGCCGTGGTAGCGGCAACGCAATTTCGTCACCTGCCCTTGCGCTTCGGTCAGCAACGGGGCGGCGCGGTGCCGACACACGTTATAGAAGGCGCGCAACACGCCCTCCGCGTCGCGTAGGACGAGAATCGGTTCGCTGGCAACGGTCGCGGTCAGGAACGCGCCGGATTTAGCGACCTGATCGACGCGGCCGACGACCTGCCAGGTGTCGCCGAAGACGGCCTGGCGCTCCCGTTCGCAGACCGCCGAATCGAAGTACCACGACGCGGGAATGGTCCGCGCCCGTTCGAGCGGCAGGGCACCGTCGAACCGGGCCAACTCGTGGTGCAACCGTTCGCTCATGAAACCCTCCAAACCAAACGGGCGATTGACTCGTCTATAGAGTTGTGTGAGATTGTATGGCCTACGGGCAAAAAAACGCACCACCTTATCACTCTCCGAAAGGAACGATTCATGACGCGCAAATGGTTGTACGCCACGGCGGTCGGCGGCGCGGCCCTGGTGGCCAGCTCGGTACTCGGTGCCCTCGGCCTCGGTCTGGTAGTTCTGCCGCCGGTCGTGCAGGCCGAAAAGCCCGAGGCCAAGGGCGCGGACAGCGGCCGCAACGGCACCGGTTTGCCGATCGGCCAGATCGTGCTGTTCTCCAGCGGCGTCGGCTACTTCCAACGCGAAGGCTCCGTCGAAGGCAACGCCCGCGTCGATTTGTCCTTTCCGACCCAGGACATCAACGACCTGTTGAAGTCGATGGTGGTGCGCGACCTGGACGGCGGCGTGGTCAGCACCGTCTCGTACGACAGCAACGCGCCGGTCGAGAAGACCCTGAAATCGTTCGCCATCAACCTGAACGGCAGCCCGTCGTTTGCCGGGATTCTCAGTCAGGCGCGCGGCGAAAAGGTCGAGGTCGTCTTGCAGCAGACGAACGCGACCCAGCCCGGCACCCTGACCGGCACCGTCGTCGGCGTCGAGACCCAGCACCAGCCCGTCGGCAAGGACGCGGCCGTTAACGTCGAGTTGTTGAACCTGTGGTGTGCCGACGGCATGCGCAGCCTGAAATTGAACGAGGTCCAGCGCGTCCGCTTCCTCAACCCGGTCATGGATTCGGAATTCCGGAAGGCGCTGGAAACGTTGACATTGTCGCACGACACCCAGAAGAAGGCGGTGAGCATCAACTTCGCCGGCGAAGGCAAGCGTCAGGTCAAGGTCGGCTACGTCATCGAAAACCCGATCTGGAAAACGAGCTACCGCCTCGTGCTGCCCAAGGAAAAAGAGGACAAGCCGTTCCTGCAAGGTTGGGCCGTCGTCGAGAACCCGACCGACGAAGACTGGAAAGACGTGCGCATGGCGCTGGTCTCCGGCCGCCCGATCTCGTTCC
Organism: Gemmatales bacterium; assembly: GCA_038231495.1. GTDB lineage: Bacteria > Planctomycetota > Planctomycetia > Gemmatales > Gemmataceae > JBBRLG01. Next base: position 2,523 of record JBBRLG010000647.1, read on the forward strand.
AAATGGACCTTTATACGCCGCTGTACGTGCCGCGGCCGGTGGTCGAGCCGGAGCTGTTCGCGTCGCTGCGGCCCGTCACCTACAACGGCGACCTGACCGCCGATCACTTCGGCGTTGTCTTCAACAGGAGCGTAGCGCCTGAAGAAGCAGCGCTGGCGTTGCAAATGGACGACCGGGCCGAATTGCGGCGCGGTGCTGTCGGCAAGGACGGGCAGAAGAAGACGGAAGGTAAGCTCGCCCCCGGCGGCGGCGGCAGCGCACTGTTCGGACGGGATACGAACAAAGCCCTGGAAGAGAAGATGAACCTCAACGCGGGCGTGACGCCGTCGGCGACGGCGGCGAAGCTGGGCGATTTCTTCCAGTACGCGATCGACAAGCCGGTCAGCTTGCCCCGGCAAAAATCGGCCCTGTTGCCCATCGTCAACAAGGACGTGGAAGGCACGCGCGTCTCGATCTACAACGAACACACGCAGGCCAAGTTCCCGTTGCTCGGCCTGAAACTCAAGAACACGTCCGGGCTGCACTTGATGCAAGGGCCGATCACGGTCTTTGAAGGCAGCAACTACGCCGGCGACGCCCGCATTCTGGATTTGCAGCCCAAGGAAGAGCGCCTCATCTCCTATGCCGTCGATCTCGGCACGGAAGTCAACCCGGTGGCCTCGTCCGACAACGGCCGTTTTACCATGATTAAGGCGGTCAAGGGCATCATCGAGACGACCACGAAGCTTAAAGAAACCCGAACCTATACGATCAAGAACCGCAACGACGCCGAGCGCCTCGTCATGATCGAGCACCCGGTGCGTAACGAGTTCAAGTTGATCGAGGACAAGGTCAAGCCGACGGAAGTGGCCAGTGACGTGTACCGCTTCGAGGTCAAGGTGCCCGCCGGCAAGACCGAGACGCAAGTCGTCACGGAGGAGCGGGTTCTCAACCAGGGCTTTCAGGTTCTCAACAGCGGCGACGACCAGATCCGCATCTTCCTCAACAGCCCGGTGGCCAGCGAGAAGGTCAAAACGGGTTTGAAGAACGCGATGGAGTTGCGTCACGCGATGGCCAAGACGCAGCGCGACATTGGGGAGCAACAGCAGCAGTTGAAGATCATCACGGACGACCAGGTCCGGCTGCGGGCCAACCTCAAGGAGATGCCGCCCACCGCGGCGGCGTACAAGCGCTACCTGGAGAAGTTCGACGCGCAGGAGACGCAGATCGAGCAGTACCAGGCCGAGGTCAAGAAGCTGCAAGGGTTGGAGTTCAAGCAGAAGAAGGAGTTCGAGGACTACCTCGCCAACTTCTCCGCCGAGTAACCCGTTCGCCGCTTGCGGCGGGGCGCACAGCCGCCCGCGGCCGTTATTTTGTACCCCCCCATTGGGGGTATATTAATCAAGGTGGTGTGGGCCCGGACCAACGCCGTGGCGTGCGGGGTG
>JBBRLG010000648.1:0-3946 GCA_038231495.1 Gemmatales bacterium
GACGGTCGCGGCTCCGACTCATTTTTTTCACGAATTACACGGAAAGTGCAAAGGAAGTTACGGACAGGAAGGAGGGCGGGCTGATACGATGCCGGATGGGATTGCCAGCTTGAGTGTTCCGAGGTTCATTCGTTTTGAGGTGGTGCGCCGCCATGAAAAAACTCACTGTCCTCGCCGTCGGCCTGGTCCTCACTGCGGCCGTTTCCGCCGGTGAGCCGACGAAGGAACAATTCGCCAACTGGAACCAGTGGCGCGGCCCGCTGGCGACCGGCACCGCCCCCGACGCCGACCCGCCGACCAGGTGGGACGCCGACACCAACGTCAAATGGAAGACCGCAATCCCCGGTCGCGGCACCTCGACTCCCATCGTCTGGGGCGATCGAGTCTTCGTCCTGACCGCCATCGACACTGGCAAGGTCGCCGACGACGCCGATCTACCGAAAACCGATCCGAAATTGGAGAAAAAGACCAGTGCGCCCAACACCTACCACCAGTTCGTCGTGCTGTGCCTCGACCGCAAGTCGGGCGCGGTTCGCTGGAAGAAAGTGGCGACGGAGCAGGTGCCGCACGAGGGCCACTACCCGACGCACACCTACGCCGCCGGTTCGCCCTATACGGACGGCAAACACCTCTACGTTTCGTTCGGGTCGTTTGGCGTTTACTGCTACACCCTCGACGGCGAGTTGCAATGGCAGCGCGAGTTGGGCCACATGCAAACGCGCTTCGGCTGGGGTGAGGCGAGCACGCCGGTCCTGACGGGTGACGTGTTGATCGTCAACTGGGACCAGGAAGTCGGCTCGTTCATTGTCGGCCTCGACGCCAGGACGGGCGAAGTGAAATGGAAGGTCGAGCGCGCCGAGCCGACCTCCTGGGCGACGCCGCTCGTGGTCGAACACAAGGGCCGCACCCAGGTCGTCGTCAACGGCACGAAAAAGACGCGGAGCTACGACCCGGCGGACGGCAAACTTCTCTGGGAGTGCGGCGGCCAGACGGTCAATTGCATCCCGTCGCCGGTGACAAAGGACGGCGTCGTGTTCTGCGTGAGCGGTTACAAGGGCGCGCTAGCGGCTGCCATTTCGCTGGACGCCAGGGGCGACGTGACCGGCACCGACAAAGTACTGTGGAAGTACGAGAAGGCGACGCCCTATGTGCCGTCGCCGTTGCTGCTGGGTGACCGCCTCTATTTCACGCAGAGCAATACTGCGATGTTGACCAGTCTCGACGTGAAGACGGGCAAGCCGGTCATCGACCGCGAGCGGCTGCCGGGGTTGGGGGAATTGTACGCCTCGCCCGTCGCAGCGGCGGGGCGCATTTACGTCGTCGATCGCGACGGCACGACGCGCGTTCTCAAAGCCGGCGACGCGCTGGAAGTTTTGGCGACCAACCGGCTGGGTGAACCGATTGACGCCTCGCCGGCCGTCGTCGGCAAGCAACTGTTCCTGCGCGGCGAGAAGCATCTGTATTGCATTGAGGAGAAATAATGTAACCGTTCACCGGCAACTTCTCCCCCCCTTACGAAGGGGGGTAAGAACGGTTGCGTTTAACAGTCCTGGCGTCCACTCCACCCCCCCGCCCCCCTTCGTAAGGGGGGGAGTGAACGGTTACGAAATAATTGGTCGTGACTCCATCGGGCTTCCGCCCTTATCCACCACTATCCGGAGGCGCTTGGCCTTTTTCTTCCTCTCCTGGGGGAACGAGTGGAGACAGCGGGTAGCTCAGGATCTCCGCCATCGTCCAGGTCTTCGCGGTCAAACCGGCGACCATCGCCGGCGTGCGCTAGTGCTAGCGCGGCGGCTCGTCCTGGACCTTCTGACGGAGCGTCCGTGGTTCCCAGCAGCAGTTGTAAACCACCAGACATCAATAGGTCACCGCCACATGAAACAACAACTCCTTGGCGAACGTACCGACCTGGCGTGCCTGCCGCGCGTTGCGGTGCCGTTGCGTCCCGTGCCAGCGCTCCTCGTAGCTGGTGTTGACCACCTGGGAGGTGTCGCTGGGGCACAGCACGTCGGCCACCTGGTTCTCGGTCCCCAACACCACCCGCTGTTCAATCTTGACCACCCGCCCTTTGCGGCGCTCCTTGGTACCGTGGCAGAGGCGATCGCCGCTGGGAAGGAGAAGGGCGGCCCCTCCGCCTCGTCCCAGGCCCCCTCCGCCTCCTCGGTCAGGTCGAGGTTCTCCTTCCAGACCCCGTAGGTTTGGTAGATCACCGTCTCGTAAGCCTTGGACTCGTCCGTGGTTATCGAGTCCGGCAACGCCCCGTCGGTCCGCGTGTAAAAGTCGGCGAACGCCTTGAAGAGCACCGCTTCGGTGCGCCGGCACCTGACTGATGGGGACGTGCTACACCTGCTGCTCGTGAAACTCCTGGGCGTGGTCGCCGGCCCGTTTGGCGCAGCGCAGGACGGTGTTGCGGCTGACGCCGCAGCGGCGAGCGGTGGCGCGCATCCCGCAGCCCTCGGCGAGGTGCCGGCCGCTAAGCACGGCCTTCGCTGGCGGCAGGGTGGAGCGGAACAAGGGGGTGCCGGGGCGGGCGGAGAAAGCGCTGCCGCCTACGGAGCAGCGCAGGCAGCGGACGCCCCGCGCCTTGCTCGACCAACCGTGGGGGCGTAGCGTGGCAGCGCCGCGCTGGCCGTAGGCGGAACACACGGGATTGGGACAGGCGCACAGCGACCAGTCTTGTTCGATCAGGACCCTTCCCTCCTGGTACTCCCGTCACCATAGCAGGCAGGAAACACCGCTGGAAGGCCGGTGGAGTCACGACCGGTTTTCCGCCGGCGTCGCGTCCGCCTTGGTACCGAAGAACGCCACCCAGCCGTCCTGCTCCTTCACGAGCACGACGCGGATGACCCCGGCCGCCGGCCGCCACGTCGCCAGGAACGTCTTGTATGTCTTGACCACGGCCTTGCCGTACAGGACTAGCGTCTCGGTTTGCCAGCCCTGCTTCTGTCCGGCACGCTTGGCCAGGCAGAAGACATCGCGGCCGTAGACCGGCTTGCGGCCGCGGCGGCCGGGCGGCGGCTCGGCCGGCAGGCCCCGCAACGCCGCGTCCTTGCGCAACCGGCTGACGACCACGACGCCGTGCTCCCGAGCCGCCCGCAGTACCGGACGCTTGGCGTAGCCGCCGTCGACGACCAGCCACAGCGGCTTGCCCTTGGACCGCAGCCAGGTGGCCAGCCAGCCGATCAGTTCCGCGGCCTGTTCGAGCTTGGTGCGGAAGGGCCGGTCCCGTTCCGGCGGCAGGCGTGGCAGATCCTTGCGACGCACGTACAACTCGGCGCGTACCGGCAAGGCGATGGTGCCGAAACGCGGGTGCCGGGTCAGCCGCGCCAGGGTCACCCACACATGGCCGTAGACGTAGGGCTGACCCGAAGGCCCCGGCGTCGGGTTGTGATGCAAGCCGGCCCCTTCCACCTCCGGGCCGTAGCGGGGCGTCGGCGTATCGTCCAGCCCGAACACCAGCCGGTCGGGGCGTTCGTCGGGCACGGCCGCGACAGCGAGTAACACCGACGTGGCCAAGAGCGGCGCCCGCCGCCCCGCCGCGGCGATCGCAGCGTAGGCCCGCCGGAACTCGGTGCCGATCCCGGCCGCCCGGAACCAACTGGAGGCCGTGCGTCGCCGCTCCGTGGTGAACAGCAGGCCCGCGAAAACCAGCGCGAACAGCGGCCGGACACGGGCGTCCAGGAACCGCGCCAGCTGCTCGAGTTTGGTAGACAAGGGTGCGGGGATCGTCCATGATGTCTTGCCGGATCTCCTTGGGGATGTCGTGTTGCAACAACATCTTGGCAGGGAGGTCTGGCTCTTCGCTAGGGTGCGGTCACTTTCCTGCGCCTGAACCCTGGGTTTTTTTGCAGCTGACGGCCAAAAATTGGGCGTGACTGCTTGCGGGAGGCCTTGAAAAAGGCGGCGTCTTTCCTGTCGTAGCTTGAGCTACCAAACAACGGAAGGA
>JBBRLG010000649.1:0-3916 GCA_038231495.1 Gemmatales bacterium
CGGGGTGGCGTTCGACGCTGCGCGGTGCGGAATGCCAGTGGGGTCCGAACGCCGCCGTGGTTGCACTGCGCGGCCGACCGACGTCGATTCGGCGAACGCGCGCGCGATCACCCGACCGCGGCACACCGACCACAAATTTCGAGCCGAACACTATTGAACCCTCCCCCAATTACCTCCTCACGTCGTTTAGGCCAACATCAACTTTCAAACGGCCCTGGCGGGTCTGCAATTGCGAAAGCGCACCGTGCTCGGGTATACTGCCCGCTCGCACGTACAGCGGATTCAATGCAACCGAAAGGAGCGGTCATGGCAAAGGTCCTGGGCATCGGCGGCGTCTTCATCAAGGCGGACGACACCAAGGGACTGTTCGCGTGGTACGAACGCCTGGGGTTGCCCGGAGGCTGCGCCCCGATGAGCCTCCTTCACTGGCGGCACGACGACGACCCGGCCAAAAAGGGCATGACCGTGTGGTCGCTTTTCCCCCGTGACACCAAGTATTTCGGCACCGGCCCGCAGACGGTCATGGTGAATTACATGGTGGACGACCTGGACGGCATGCTGGTGGCGTTGCGGGAAGCCGGTGCGGACGTGGACCCGAAACGGGAGGATTCCGAGTACGGCCGCTTCGCCTGGGCGACCGATCCGGAAGGCAACCGGATCGAACTCTGGCAACCGCCGGCGTAAACGCCTGCCGTTGTTCGGGCAATTCGGGTTGAGGTGCCGGCTTTTTAGTTGACACTTGTGTTAACGCGCCTTTACACTTCAACCATGCCGCCTGCGCGGTTTTGCCAAGCCGCCTTCTTCCAAGGTCTTCGCTGATGGATATCCTGCCGCGTCTCCCCCGGCGCTTTGTGCCGCTCGCCGTGCTGATATTACTGCTTGTGCCGGAGGGCGTGCGCGCGGCGGATAAGCCCGCGGCCCGACCCTCCGCGGTGGAAACGGCCGCGAAGGTCGATGCCGCCCTTCTCCGCGGGTTGAGACCCGACACGCCGCTGCCCGCCGTGGTGGACGACGAAACCTTTCTGCGGCGTGTGTCTCTTGATCTTACGGGCAAACGGCCCGACCCCGACGCCGTGCGCCGCTTCGTCGCCGACGCCGGGGCGGACAAGCGGGCCAAGATCGTCGAAGAACTGCTCAAGAGCGACGCCTACGCGGTCAACTGGGGCCGCTACTGGCGCGACACCGTTACCTATCACACGCCGGCCAGCGCCAATTACTTGCGTTGGAAACTGTTCGACGACTGGTGGGCGACGCAACTGCGCCGCAACCGGCCCTGGGACCAGGTCGTCACCGCGCTCGTCACCGCCAGCGGCATTAACGACGAAATCGCCCCGGTCAACTACCTCACGGCCCTGTACGGCAACCCCAGCGAAGTTGCCGCCACCACCAGCCGCGTCTTCCTCGGCGTGCAAATCCAGTGTGCCGAGTGCCACAACGCCAAGACCGAAACCTGGAAGCGCGAGCAGTTCCACGAATTCGCGGCCTTCTTCGGCCGGGCCAGGCTCGTGCAGCACAAGGACGTGGACGGCCGCGGCACGCCCTACGCCATCGAGAGCCGGGCCGACGGTCAATTCCTCATGACCGACAAGAAAGACCCCGACCGTCTTATTCCCATGCAGCCGCGCTTCCTCACCGGCGAGAGCATCGGCAGCGACGCCAACGACGACGAACGGCGGCAGGCTCTCGCCCGCTACCTCACCGGCCCGAAAAACCCGTGGTTCGCCAAGTGCTACGTCAACCGCATCTGGACCGCCCTGATGGGATGGGGTTTCTACCCGACGGTCACGGACCTCGGTACGAACGCCGAGCCGCGCCATAAGGCGGTGCTGGACTTGTTGGAAAAAGAGTGGATCGCCAGCGGCTACGACGCGCAATGGCTGTTCCGCACGATCGCGCTGACGCAGGCCTACCAGCGACCGCAGCAGGCGGCACCGTCGTCCGAGTTGTCGGTGCCGGCGGTGTGCCCCGTCCGCCTGCGGCCGGAGCAGGTGTTCGAGGCGTTGCAAAAAGCGTTCGGCTTCGACGAGTTCGACAAGACGATCCCGGCCCCCGCGCCCGGCTCCGGCCCCGCAGTACAGCGGCACACCGGCCTGCGCAACATGGTCTACCAGGCGTTCAAGGAGAACCCCTCGACGCCGCTGGACGACGTTCACGGCACCATCCCGCAAGCGCTGGTGATGATGAACAGCGCCCTGGTGTACGCCTGCACGTCGGCCCGCGGCAAGACGCTTCTGGCCGACTTGTTGGCCAAGGAGAAGACCGACGACGAGATCGTGGCCGCGCTGTACGAACGGGTGCTGGCCCGCAAGCCGACGACCGAGGAGCAGGCGAGTTGTCAACGTTACCTGGGCAAAGTGGGCGACCGCAAGGAGGCACTGGAAGATGTCCTGTGGGCGCTCGTGAATTCGACGGAGTTTTTGATCAAGAAGTAAACGTGTGGGTTAGGATTGCGACAGAACTTGTCAGGATCGGCATCCTGACCCACAAGGTTCCGCCGTCAGGATCGGCATCCTGACCCACAAGGAATACGGTGCCGCATCATGACCTCCCCCCTGCAAACCTGCGTCAACCTCCACGTCAACGCCCGCGGCGTCGTTAGCCGGCGCGGGTTCCTGCGCAGTCTGGCCGCGGGCGCTACGGTTGCCGGTCTGCCGTGGTGCGCTTACCTTAGCGCCTACGCCGGCGAGATGAAGAAGCAGGGCCGCGCCTGCATCCTCTTGTGGATGAGCGGCGGCCCCAGTCAGTTCGAGACGTTCGACCCGAAGCCCGGCGCCGAAACCCAGGGACCGACCAAGGCCATCGCCACCAGCGTGCCCGGTATCCAGATCGCCGAGCACTGGACGCGCACCAGTGCCGCCATGAATGACCTCGCCGTCATCCGCTCCATGACGAGCAAGGAAGGCAATCACGGTCGGGCGACCTACCTACTGCACACCAGCTACCCGCCGTCGGGCGGCATCGTCCACCCCGGCTTCGGCTCACTCGTCGCGCAGCAACTCGGCGCGGCCGACTTCGATCTGCCGCACTTCGTCAGCATTTCCGGAGCGAGCGTCGGACCGAGCTTTCTCGGCGTCCGGCACGCCCCGTTTGTCGTCACCGACCCGAACCAGCCGCCGGACAACTTTACCCCGCCGGTGGGCAAGGAGCGCCTCAGCCGCCGGCTCGAACTGATGAAGGAACTGGAAAGTCCGCTCGCCCGCACCGGAGCCGGCCCGCTGGTCAAGGACCACCAAACGCTTTACGACCAGACCGCGCAAATGGTCCTCAGTCCGCGGACGCGGGCGTTCAGCCTCGATGGCGAACCCGACCGGGTGCGCGACCATTATGGCCGGTCAGCGTTCGGCCAGGGCTGCCTGATGGCGCGCCGGCTCGTCGAGGCGGGCGTGACCTTCGTCGAAGTGCAATCGAGCGGCTGGGACACGCACGGCAACGAGTTGGAAAGTTTGAAGAAGCTCATCCCGCCGGTCGATCAAGGGACGGCGGCACTGCTGGGAGACCTGAAGGCGCGCGGCCTGCTGGAAAAGACGCTGGTGATCTGGATGGGCGAGTTCGGCCGTATGCCGCGCATCAACCTGACCGCAGGCCGCGACCACTATCCCCAGGCGTTCAACGTGGCCCTGGCCGGTGCCGGTGTCCGCGGCGGCCGCGTCATCGGCGCGACGGACAAGAACGGCGAGGAAGTGATAGAGCGCCCGGTGTCGGTGCCGGATTTGTTTTGCACGTTCTGCCAGGCGCTGGGCATCGACCCGCGCACGGAGAACCAGAGCGACGTGGGCCGGCCGCTCAAGATCGTCGAGACGGGCAATGCGATCGAGGAAGTGTTTCAACCATAACGGCTAGATGTCCATTTCGTAAGTTCGCTGCCACTGGAGAGGGCGAACTGTCGTAGCCGCAAGCGGCTCGCTTGCTGGCTGAA
>JBBRLG010000650.1:0-3879 GCA_038231495.1 Gemmatales bacterium
CAACGCGGATGCGGCCCGGCGAACGACAACGCCCCAGACCGCGGCAGGTCCGGACCGGCCCGCGGCGCACGGAAACGGGCGTCCCAAGCACCGCCCGCCCGTCGGCGAGTGATTGCGGACTATTGAAGTAGCTTGTTTCGATGACGGTCGGCCGACCGTGGCGTCCGCGGTGCGCGCCGGGTGCCATTGGCGGCTTATTATTTGCCATTGGTGGGAATAAGTCCCGCGTGGACACTGTCACAAAATCGTCCACCCGACTCGTTATTTCCGCGGCACTTTCCACAGCCGTAACCCGGCAACGGCGTGGCTTAACAGCACCTGGCCTCCGTCTTGTGAGAACACGACGCTCTCGACGCCCTCGGCGTAAGCGTCCTTCGAGCCGGCGACTTCTTTGCCACTTTCGAGGTCCCACACGCGGACAATCCGGTCCGTCGTCCGGTACTGGCTGCTACCAGATACGACGTGCCGACCGTCCGGGAGGAAGGCGACGCCGACTATCGCGTTCGTGTGGCCTGCAAGCGTGCGCACCTCCTTGCCCGTGTCGAGATCCCACACGCGGACGGTCTTGTCGCTGCCGCCCGACACGGCACGCTTGCCGTCCGGCGCGAACGCGACGGCATGGACCGCGGCGGTGTGGCCGGTGAGGACCAGACTCGCCGTGCCCTGGACCACGTCCCACAACCGCACCGTGTGATCGCGGCCAGCCGACAGTGCGAATTTCCCGTCGGGTGAGAAGGCGAGGCTGGTTATGGCGTCGGTGTGGCCGCTCCACGAAGCCAACTCCTTGCCGCTGTCCACGTCCCACAGTCTGAGCGTCTTGTCGGCCCCGGCGGAGAGTGCGCGGCTGCCGTCCGGCGAAAAGGCCACGGCAAAAACCGCGTCGGTGTGGCCGGTGAAGCGACGCACTTCCGTGCCGGCCTTCACGTCCCACAGGCGCAGCACGCGGTCGCGGCCGGACGACAGCACGAAGCAGGCGTCGCCGGCAAGGGCCACGCACAGCACCTCGTCGGTCGGGCCTTCCCAGCGCACCTTTTCTTTGCCCGTTGCGGCGTCCCACAAGCGCACCGTCTTGTCCTCGCCGCCCGATGCGATGGTCGAGCCGTCCGCCGAAAAGGCCAGGCCGCGCACGGAACCACGGTGGCCGGCGAACGGCGTCACCGCTGCGGCGGCCTCGGTCTTGTCTTCGCCCAGGCGAAAGCGGCGCGCCATGTCCGCAAACGTGTCCTGAAACACCTGCCGCTGGATCGTGCCGCCCCTGGTCAGCAGCGCGCCGAGCGAGCGGCTCAACTCGTCGGAGCGGCGCAGCCGGGCCGCGAACTCGTCTTGCGTCAAGCCGGCTTCCGCGGCGGCGGTCGGCAGATCGACCGTGCTCTCGTAGCGCAGGGCGACCGCCGTAACGGGTTCCGGTTCGCCCGGCGTGACGCCCGCTTGCTTGAGGGCACGGCTGAACCGCTCGTTGTCTTCCTCAAGAAGCGTTCGCATCCGGGCGGCGGGAGGGTACAGCGCCAGCACTGATTCGCGGTCGGCTTTGGCGAAAGCCCGCGCGTTTTTCAGGACGTGCGCCCGCACCTGGTCGTCCTTGGGCAACAGGCCGCTGACGTGGCAGGAGATGCACGACAGGCCGTTTTCGACGAGCTTGTCCGGCCGCTTCGGGTCGCTCACGATCTCGCCCGGCGCCTTGTCGATGCGGCGGCCCGTGCCATCGACGAGCAGGTACGCCTGCAAGCCGTTGGGCAAGTGAAAGATCACCTCGCCGCCGGCGTGGGCGAAGGCACTCGTGCCGGCCGCCGGCCCCAGTGGGTGCTCAAAGACGTTTTGGCGACCCGTGTTGTCGCTGAAATCGTAGCTACGCCAGTAGGCCCCGTGCGCGGCATCGTGGCGCTCGATCGCGCGGTTGTTGCGCGACACGCCGGAACCGTTAAAGCCGGCGCGGACGGCGTTGTCGTCCTGCAAGTTCGCCGGCACGTCCACTTGCAACCGGCTTTCGAGACCGCGGTCGCTGTTCGGCAATTGCAAGAAATCATGGTAAAACGGCGGTCGCGATGCGGTCGCCACGAACCAGTCGCCGCGCAGCACCGGCATGTCGCAGCCGGCCAACGTCGTCAGCGCCTTGGCCGCGTCAGGCGTATCGGCCGGCTTGTAGGGGTAGGCGGCCGCGAGCCGGTCCCATTGCCGCGCCGTCCACTTGTAGTCGCGCAGGTCGAGCCGGTGGACCGTCTTACCCACGTCTACCGGGTGCGGTATGGTAATGCGCGCGTGCCACGAAAGGCTGTTGACCAGCTTCGCCAGCGCCTGGCGGTGCCGCTCCATTTCCTCTTGCGACACTCCGGATAGGGGCAAATGATTCAGCGTGAGGTAGCGCATGAACCGACGCTCGCGCGGCTCGACGCTTTGCAGATCGGCAAGAATAAAGGACTGGACTGCGGCATAACGGACCAGCGTCGTCGCAGGAACCCTTTCGCCCGGCGCGCCGGCGTCGATCCAGCGCTGCAAAACGGCGACCTCGCCCGTGGTCGGTGCTTTGCGACCAACCGGCGGCATCTCGCCGTCGCGGACGCGCTGCCAGAGTTGCGACTGGGCCGCCTTGCCGGGCACCACCTTGTTGCGGTTGACGAGTCGTTCGCGGTCGAGGACGTAGTCGAAGCCGCCTTTGGCCTTGCCGTCGGCGGCGTGACAGCCGGCGCAATGGGTTTGCAGAACTGCCCGTGCCTTGGCGGCCAGGTCCTCGTCGTCAGCCCGCGCGGCAGCCGGCGGCAACGATAAAACGACCACCACCCACCAGGCGAAGCGCTGCGGCACGATCGATTGCATGGGGAACCTCCGGGCCGGGACGTGAACCGTCTTTGCCAGCCGTCATCATGGCCGAAGGAGGCCGGATATGGCAAGTACCAAGTGCGGAATAAGCGGTGGCGGAAAGAAGACTACGGCGAGCGGCGGACGAAAGTCCGCCGTGGCTGCCGCACGACCACGACACGACCACGGCGGACTAGCGTCCGCCGCTCGCCATCGCGCAGGTCCATCGGAACGAACTTTAACCCAACGTCCCCCAACAGACCGCGTTCCGGCCCGCGGTCGATGGACTGCTCATGTGGTTCATGTTGTTCGCGAAAGGACCTTGCGATTTGCCGCGCGCGACCGGGCTTTCCATTGAGGGAATTGCCCTTGATCTCCGAACGTATGATGTAGGAGGACGAGCTGTCCAGGCTTCCTGGCTGAGGGGGTACAAGGTAATGAATGGTTTCACGGAACGCAGGGCATCCGGTTCCGGCCAACGGCCCGGTCCGAATGATCTGGTCCTGACCTGGGAGACGAGTTTCGCGATGCTGCCCCTGGTGCGGCAGATCGTTGCGGACGTGTTGGGGCACCAGGAACGGCTCCTGCGTGTGCGGCCGGAGCACGACCGGCTCGAACGCAACCGGCTCAACCTCGCCTGGGCCGAACGCGCCCGGCGTTACGAACTCGAAGAGGAGATCAAGGCGCTCGGCAAGGAGCTGACGGCCTCGCGCGGCGAGTTGGAGGGTTTGGGCGTGTCCCTGCTCGTCGTCCGGACGGGCCTGGTGGGCTTCCCGACGATCGTGAACAATCGCAAGGCGTTCTTCTCCTGGAAGCCTGGGGAAGAGGGGCTGGCTTTTTGGAATTTCGCGGACGATCTGAATCGGCGGACCGTGCCGGCCAATTGGACCAAGGCGGGCAAGGAGAAGCCGGCATCCCGGCGGAGCAAGCCGAAAAAGTAAGAGCGTTCGGAAAAAAGGAGATCGAGAAGGCGGCGAGTCCGCAGCCCGCAGCAAAGACCAGCGGCACGGTTCCCCGGAATTCACGCTCGTGCGTGCGTAGGGCGGCGGGCTCCGCGCCCTGGCGATCTCCTTTTTTGCGGAAGGA
>JBBRLG010000651.1:0-3875 GCA_038231495.1 Gemmatales bacterium
ATTTGTTTTAAACACACGGTGGTGGGGGGGGGCGTGTGCCCCCCGGGGGGGTTTTCGGGGGGGGGTTCCCCGCGACCCCGCTCGCCGCGCTCGCACTGCGGGCTTGCGGGGCCACTTCCGACCCTTGCCATCAAATAGTCCACCCTTGCCAACGGGGAACCGGTGCCCGTTCACGTTCCTTTGCCGCCAAAACAGGAACCGACCCCGGCTTTTTCCTGCCGTCTGCCAGAGCAACCCACGGCATGGTATTGCCTGCCGCCGTGGTGTCATTCAGCGGCGCTCCAAACCGTCGTTTGCTAACGGTGAAAACCTGCCAGTGAGTGCCGACCGTGGTCGATCGCTGTCGTGCAAGTTACGGACAGGCAGCGTCGGTGCGCGACGCGCTGCAAACGTCGAAGGGGTCTCAAGTCGATTCCGAGATTGACTCCCGATACCTTAGATTCTCGCCGTCCTGTGCCAGTTTCGCCAGGACATGGTTGTCGAAAAATGAACCTGACCCAATACTGTTCGGCCCATTCCTTGCTCTGCCTGTTTCCGGAGGGCTGGGACTAACCTGGGATGATCGAACGGCACCCCACGATGGGTAAGCCTAGAGGAAGTGGGTTGGCCCGAGGTGAACAGCGCGCAGGGTCAAACGCCGCCAGGCCCCGGGCGCAAGGGTCGGCGGTTTTCAGGAGTCCTGTCGCTGCAACCTCTCGATGTGCTGCTGCAATTCCTCTTCGCTGGCGAGGCCCGCGAAGTAGAACTGGAGCATCTCCAAGGTTCGCTTGGTCGGCTTCTTGCCGGTCCACAGGCTGATCAACAAACTGGCAATGATGCCCAGATACAACTGGATCGTAATCCCGTTCGGGCTCGTCGACAGCAAATGGCGGCAACCGAGAATGCACTTGAACCAGCGGAAAAACAACTCGACTGCCCAGCGAAAGCGCTACCCCAGGGCGACGTGCTCCGCCTCCAGGTCCAGACGATCGGTGGCCAAGAGCAGCACCTCCGGCCGTCCCCGGCTGTCGGTTTTCCCGGTGTCGACCTGCACCACCCGCAGCACTTGCTTGAAGACTGCCCCGCTTTTGTCGCAGCCCAGGCGCACCACGCGGTCGCTGCGAACCCCGGCCGCCCAGGCCGCCGCGCTGACGGGGCGTTCTTCGACCACGGTCCCGACGGCGTTGTCGCGAATGCGGCCGATGAAACTGCTGCCGCGGTCGATGATGTCTTGGAAGAGTTGGTACTCGGCGTAGCCGCGATCAATGACGTAGAGCCGGCCGGCTTGCAGGGTAGCCCGCAACTCGGCGGTTTCCGAGCCGTTGCCTGCCGTCAGCGTGGCCTCGACGGGCACGCCCTTAAGGACGTCGAAGTGCAGGTGCATCTTGACGGCGCGGTGCTCGTCGTCCACCCACAAAGCCCAGGCCATCTTGGGCAGGGCGGTCAACAGGGTGCCATCGACGGCGGTGAGGCCGCGCAAGGCTTCGGCTTCCCGCCCCTGGATTTGCGGCAAGGCCTGCGCGGCCAGTTCACCGATGAGCTCCCGCAGCAAAGCCGGGTCGAAGACGCGGCCGGCTTCGCTCAGCGAACCGAGAGCGCTCCGTTCGCAGCCGAGGAGTTTCTGGACCTTGGCCAGGCTGCTGGCTTGCTGAATGCCCCGCAAGCTGTCCACGAGGGGACGGAAGAAGGCCAGCAGGATAAGGCCGGCGTACTGGTCGAAATGGAGTTGGCGGTTGCCGGCGCGATCGCGTTGGGTGGCATTGGAATGCAGACGGTCCAGCAGGGGCCCCAAGACCTTGAAGTACTTGAGGCCACCCAGGTCCTTGTCGCGGAGTTCCTTGCGGCGGGGGTGCGCCATGCAACCGTATCCGGGGGCGAAAGTCGGACGAGCGGCCTGTCGTCGTGCAGGCCAACGGTAGTATGCGCAAGAATAGCGCATCGCGCAAGTGCAAAATAGCGGAATTCTGAAAATAATCGTCGCGGCCTTGGCTGCAATCAATCACAGCAAAGGTCGAGCCGAACACTATTGAACCTGACCCCTTTTGCCTTGCCCTTTTGCCTTGCTGGACCCCTTTTGCCTTGCTAGACGCAAGCCGTGGCAGCCAACCGGGGTCGTCGGTCAAGCATTAGTCACGACCGCGGTAGCCAAATACTTCAGCCGTCGCTGCACGACCCGCGTGTGGCAAGGACAGCGTCGCAAAGCGGCATGAAAATTGCAAAACAAACCAGGGCGTATTTCGGTTACCCACGCGTCGCATTCCTGCGCCTGGTTAGCCAACGGTTGTCCCTTTTTCAAGGAGGTTCCCGCAATGTTAAGAACGGCTCTTTGCACCGCTTCTGCCCTCGCCTTTCTCACCGCCGGCCTAGCTGCGGACCCGGCTCCCCCGGTTAAGGAGGTCGGTCACACGACGAGCGTTCGGGTCAAGTCGGTCTTGGGTGCCAAGGTGAGCCTGCAGGGCGGCTCCAGCGCAGGCACCGTTGAGGACATTGTAATCAGCGAGGAAGGCGTCGTCGATTATCTGATCGTGTCGGATTCGGGCGGTAAGCTCGTAACCGTCCCGTGGGAGGCCGCCAAGTTCAACTACGAGAAGCGGCTGGCCACCATTAACATCACCGACGAGCAGTACAAGCAAATCCCGACTTTCACGATCGAGAAGTACCCCGAATTCTACACGCCGGCCTACCGGACCCAGGTTTACAAGTACTACGGCCTGACACCTGGCCAGGAGCGCCGACTCGAACGGCGGGAACGTAAGCCGTAATTCGTCCGGAAAGGTGACACCGGCATTTTTTGGGATTCGGTATTGTCTGTGAAGTCCGTGACGGCTGTCTGACGGGCTTTTTGCCCGGAAACGTCGCGGACTTCGTTTGGCAGGAGGAACTTGACATGGCAGAGAAAAAGAAACACGTTTCCAGCGAGCATCATCACAACGCCGCCGCGCACCACGAGGCCGCGGCCCATCACCACCACCAGGCGGCCCATCACCACGACCATGGCAACCACGACGAGGCGAAGAAGCACGCCTCCTCGGCCCACGACCATAGTCAGGATGCGGATCGGCACAGCAAGACCGCTCACCAGCATTCGATGAAGTAATAAACTGCGATCGGGCGACGAGCCTTGCGGCTCGTCGCCCGCATTTGGCACTACGGGACTACTTTACCACGCCTCGTGTCTGTGCCCGATAAACACTTCCGTGTCGCGGCGGGACGATCAGCGCACGCCCACGATTGGCTCGCTTGCGAACCACGCGAATCTATCGAGGAAAATCGAGTCATGCAGGATTTGCGACAAATCGAACAGAAGATATTGGCCAACGGCAGGGTCGATACCGCCGAGTTGGAAGTGCTGCGCCAGCAACTTTACGCCGGCGGCAAGGTCAATCGGCGGGGCGCTGACTTTCTCGTCGAGTTGCACAAGCGGGTGCAACACATGACGCCTGCCTTCGAGCACTTTTTCTATCAGGCTATAAAGAACCACATTCTTGGGAACGGCCGGATCGACGCCGAGGAGACCGCCTGGCTACGGCGGATGCTCTTTGCCGACGGCAAGTTTAAGGACGAAGAGCGGAAATTTCTCCACGAACTCAAGGGCGAGGCCAAGCAGGTCGGCCCGGAGTTCGAGGCGCTGTTCGTGGAAGGCATGAAACAACCGCCGGAGCAGCACACAAGCGGGTAGACGAGATAAAGGGCGGCCAGACCGGTGGCCGCCTTGGAACCAATTCACGACACGGGCAAAGAAAAGGGGTCGGGAGCAATAGTGTTCGGCACGAGATTTGCGCCATGATCGGGTGGCGATCCGGCAGGGTTCCGGCCCGCCAAATTGACACCCGATCCACCGGGCCGCCATGCCACGACCACGAAAACCGCCCCGGACCGCCAAGTCCGTCGGCGGA
>JBBRLG010000652.1:0-3862 GCA_038231495.1 Gemmatales bacterium
ACAGCGGAAGACCAAGGCTTGGGGTGAAGAACCGGCGCGGATGAGGGTCTTGAGACGTAGCCGGACCTCGTCTGAGACCACCACAGTGCGGGGCAGCGGCATGGCATGCATCCTTGCACGAAGAGTGAAATCAGCCAGCGATGGCTTGCCAGCATGACCAAAGTTCCCCGCTTTGTCAAGACCGATCGACTTAGGCGGGGAACTTGGGAAATGGTCATCTAGCAGACCGACAAGGTCCAGCCCATTGATCCGACGAGTGCCACTGGCCGCATGCTTCTTCGAGACCGCGCACGGATACTCATGGGTGCCCGCGCCCGCGATGCGGACCCGAATCGGACGCAAAGTATCTCCAACGCCAAAGAACTCCTCAGCGGGCTTCAAGGGGATTTGGAGTTGTTCCTGCCCAAAGCCGGTCTCCCAGGCATGGCGTTCAAGGATGAGACAGTGGGCCGTCTCCCGTTCTGTTGGCTGTGGCATGCGCAGTCTCCATTAACCCGGTTAGTCGGGCGCTTTCACCTGGCAATTCAAACAGTGATTGTATGGTCTTCCGAACCCTGGCGTCAACTTCCCGAATCGCCCGCTGTAGTAAGATCTGTTCTTGGGGCACGGCCGCCTCAACCAGTTGGCCAGCGAGGGAAGCCCTGCTCGCGCCTAGCGCATTCAGCTCTCGGCACGCCACTGGTTGCAGAACCGCTCCCGGCAACGGGAAGGTGACTAGGTGTTTGATTTTGAGTTCCGCGAAAACGCGACCCTGACGTGGCTCGATGGCCCGAAAATACCAGGTCATGAATGGGCTGTTCAGTAGTGCGGCAAGCCCGTCTAGCAGCAGTTCGCACCTCCGTTTAGGGAAAACGATGAAGAAGTTGTTGCTTGCGTACCGCCGCTCACGGTCCACGGCGGCGAGGACATAATCGCCGGTGCGGCGCACGAGGAGCTTCTCCGTGGCGTACCAATCGGGGTTGCCAGCGTTCGCATAGCGCTCTTTCGTCTTCCGCGGCGGCACCGCATCGAGGCGGATGTACTTGCCATTCCAGCGTAGAAGGTAGGGCCGAATCTCGTCGCGCCCGAAGATCAGGGGCCTACAGCTTTCGTTTAGAAGACAATCCACGAATAATTCCTCGCGAATGTTGCCGCTGTGAACCCCTTCATGGACTTCAAAAAAAGCACCGAGGCGTGGACACGTCTCCAACTCGTCCAAAACTGCACGCTTCTCCGGCGTCAGATGGAGGTTGAAGACCAACCTCGGATTCGACCAGAAGTCAGCTTGTCGCATTTCTTGGACGACCGGCTGCTCCGAATCGTGGACGGCCACATTCACCATGTGGCCGTCCTGCGGTGCCCCCTTCGCGCCGAGAATCGTCGCCGCATCGATCACGGCGTTGGCAAACGGCATCCCCCACCAATTGAGCGCATGAATTGTCAACCGTTCCAGCAGGAGCTTGCGCGTCTCAACGTAGTCCTTGAGTAAGATGATGTCCGGGAGTACCATCCCGAGGAACCCCCCGCGCTGGGTGAGCTCGATGCCTTTCTCCACGAAGGGCCTGAAGAGGTCGTATATTCCTTTCGTCGAGGGATACCGGCTCCAAATGTACTCCTTTATCCCCTGCTGGTCAGCAATCTCCTTTTGTCCCCACGGCGGGTTGCCGATGACCGCGCCGAAGCCGCCGGCGTTCATGATCTGCTGGAACTCGGCGCTCCAATCGAAGACGTTGATCCGATACCGCTCCTCCTGATCGAATGCCATCGTCTGCTGGCCGTCGTAGAAATCCGGCCCGATCAGCGAGTTGCCGCACTTGATGTTGCTGGCCAGGTCGGGCAAGGCGCGTTCGTGGAACAGTTTTTGCTGGCTTTCGATGGTCTGCTGCGATTCACCTTCCAGCACCTTGAGCAAGAGGGAGAGCTTGGTCACCTCCACGGCTTGCGGGTCGATGTCCACGCCGTAAATGTTGGCCAGGAGAATCCGCTTCTTCTCGCCGGTCGCCAACCGCAAAGGCCCGCCGGGTGCCTGGAACAACTCCTTCTTGTGCTTCGCTGAACCGTCTTCCTCGTACCATTTCAAGTGCCATTCGAGGAGATACTTGTACGCGCCAAGAAGAAAGGAACCGGAACCGCAGGCCGGGTCGAGGATCGTCAGCTTGGCCGCTTGCTTCGGCGTCTTGCCTTCGAGCAAGTGGCCGACCGTGTGCTTGACAATGTAATCGACAATGTAGGAGGGGGTGTAGTAGACGCCGCCGGCCTTCTTGACCTCGGGCTTTTCCTCCACTTTGGCGTTGTGGCCAGCGGTAAGGCGAATCACTTTGCCGAGGAACTGTTCGTAGACCTGGCCCAGAATCTCGACGGGCAGCACCGAAAACTCGTAAGGGCTGTCCGGATAGTACAACCCCTTGAAGATCGACTTGAGCACCTTGTCGTCGATTTGGAGCCGAGGCGTCAACTCGTCGGCAGACTCCGGGCGGTCTTTGTCTTTTTGAAAATGGAACAGGCCGGAGTTGTAGCGTTCGTCGGCCTTGCGGTAGAGTTCGCGCAGGTGTTCGTAAACGTCGGGACCGTTTTGCAGCCGCGCGAGCTGGCCGTAAGGCTCGATGCCCCGGTCCTCGCACATGCGCAAGAAGATGATGCGGTCGATCGTGATTTGGACGGCAAAGTTTAGTTCGCGCGAAGTCAGTTGCAGGTTGCGCAGGGCCAGGTTTTTTGCCAGTTCCTCCCGCCAACTCTCGATCTCCTCAAGAAACGCGGCATCGACGGTGGCCGTGCCGCGCTTGGTCTTCTTGGAGTCGGCGAACTTGTCGAACGAGCCTTTCAGGATGGCGTCGTGCGCAAAGACGCCGGCGATCTTGTCCCAGTCCGCGGCATAATCGGTGTAGTGCAGGTGAAAGATGCGGGCGGCGGCGGCTTTGTCGGTCTGCGTCGGCCGGACGCGGCCGTCATAAACGGCGAAGTCCTTGAAGTTCGTGAGGATGGAAAGCGGCAACTTGGCCGACCAGGCGTAGCGGCGCAGCTGGAAGGCCGGTGCGGCGTCGTCCTTGATGTTCACCGCCGGCTTTTTGGCTTCCAGGTAGAATTTCGGCGTGCCGCCGATGCGAAAGCTGTAGTCCGGAGCTTTGGTCGCGCCACCGATCTTGAGCGACGCCTCGTGGATGACATCCTTGTAGGCCTCCGCATGGCCCTGCTCGTTCTCCATGTCCCAACCGAGGCACTTGAAGAGCGGGTTGATAAACTGCTGCCGTAACATCGCTTCGTTAAACTGGCCCGACAGGTACGCCTCGGAATTGCGGTCGAACGTCTCAACCAGATCGAGGAGCTTTTGAGGAGCGCTCATGGGCACGGGGTCTCGGAATGGAATCCGTTGGCAAAAGGCAGTGGCACGCCATGAGAAATATCGTAACCGCCCGATGGAGGTTGGGCAAACAGAATGGGATGGCTGGCAGGGTGTGGCAAATGTTTCGGGGAGCGAAACGCTTGCTGCCCTCGCGCACGAGGTGAGAGGGCAGCCATGCACCGACCGCCCCGTCAAAGGGGACGCCCGTCAAAGGGGACGGGACGCCCCATAGTTTAGCTCGGGAAACACTCCTTCAGTAGCAAGGATGGCGAATCGCATGGGTAGGATTTCTAGGCCGAACTGGTGATTATCCATACCGGCGCCGGTGCAGGTATGGCTCGCGCCGGTCAGGGTATTACGACTGCGCCGGTAGCGGTATGGCTCGCGCCGGTCAGGCTATTACGCCCCAGTAGAACACCGAAGAAAACTCGTGTCAAGTAACCGCTTCTTTAGCGGCGATGCGGGTGTGGCAAAACTTTCGGGAGGGCTTTCTTCCGTAGGACGGGCTTCCAGCCCGTCGGTCCCCTCCGGACGGGCTGGAAG
>JBBRLG010000653.1:0-3835 GCA_038231495.1 Gemmatales bacterium
ACCCCCCCTTCGTAAGGGGGGGAGTACATGGTTACTTCAATCTTTCCCAACAGGGTAACGGTTCGCCGATTTCGGGCAAGGGCAATCGCGCGTCTGCCGCTTGCGGCTTTGCAAACCCCTACCCGCAGTCTATCTCACAAACGCGCGCAAGAAAGGCCCCAACCATGAATCCCACCGCCGTCAAGCTGGCCCCGTCGATCCTCTCCGCCGACTTCGCCCGGCTCGGCGAGCAGGTCCGCGCGGCCGAAGCCGCCGGCGCCGACCGCATCCACGTCGACGTGATGGACGGCCATTTCGTGCCCAACCTGAGCATGGGGCCGGTCGTCGTCAAGGCACTGCGGCCCGTCACGAAACTGCCGTTGGAAACGCACCTCATGATCGAGGAACCCGACCGCTACATCGAAGCCTTCGCCCAGGCCGGTTCCGACACGCTCATCATCCACGTCGAGTCCGCCGGCGACCTGCGCCAGACCCTGCGCCGCGTCAAGGCCCTGGGCAAAAAGGTCGGCGTCACCTTCAAGCCGGCCACGCCCGTGTCGGCAATCGAAGCGGTCTTGCCGGACGTAGATCTCGTGCTGGTTATGACGGTCGAACCCGGCTTCGGCGGACAGAAATTCAGGCACGAGACCCTTGCCAAAATCCGCGAAGTCTGTGAGCTGATTGGGAAGGCCAATCTCAACATCGAACTGGAAGTGGATGGCGGGATTGACGCCACGACGACTCCTCTCGTCGTGGCCGCGGGGGCGCGGGTCCTGGTCGCAGGTGCCGCCGTCTTCGGCGCGCCGGACGGCGTGGCGGCGGCAATGGGCCGACTTCGCCAGGCGGCCACGGTCGCCTGACCGCTCCGGCCGACCGGACGGGCCTTGTCGAAGGAATGACAGGCCGGCCAAAAATTCGCCCACCTTCATCTGTTATTCATTTGCATCCGTTCACCGCTCTCCCTAATAATGACGGCAGATCGTTTACTCATCGTCGTATCGTACCCTTCGCACCTGGGGATGGGAGAGAAGCATGTTAAAACGAAAGGCGTTCACGCTGATCGAACTGCTGGTGGTCATCGCGATCATCGGCATCCTCATCGCGCTCTTGCTGCCGGCGGTCCAAAAGGTCCGCGAGGCGGCGGCGCGCATTTCCTGCACCAACAACCTCAAGCAGCTGGGCCTGGCTTCGCAGAACTTTCACGGCGACTTCCAACGGTTCCCGTCCGGCGTCAACATACCGTTTACCACCAAGGTCGGCGGCGGTTCGCTCTGTCCGAACCCCCCGAATCCCGGCCAGTACAAGAGCGTTTTCCAGGCTCTGTTGCCCTACGTGGAGCAGGAACCCCTCTACCGCCAGTTCGACTATACGAAGAACCAGTACGCGAACTCCGCCACCCCGACTGCGCCCGCCAACACCGTGGTGAAAACGTACCTGTGCCCGTCGGATCGCGCCCCCACGCAGGTCGTCTACAACAACGCCAATTACTTCGCGGCGAACAGTTACGTCGGCAACCCGGGCGTTTACGGCTTCTTTACCACGTCGATGGACCAGACCGGCATCTTCTTCATCAACAGCTCGGTGCGCATTGCCGACATTACCGATGGCACCAGTAGCACGTTCCTGTTCGGCGAGCGCAACCGCATCGACTTCAACTTGAACGCCGTGTACGGGCCGAACTTCATGGAGAATCACAGCGGCTGGGCGTGGACCAACACCTTGCCCGGCTTCGACTACCTCGGCGGCTCCGTGGCGGCAATCAACTGGGCGTGCCCGGCGGTGAACAGCGACCCCGGCTTCGTCTACGAGGACATCCGCTTCTCGGTCTACGGCTCCGGCCACACGCAGGGGGCGAACTTCTGCTTCTGCGACGGCTCGGTGCGCTTCCTGAACAACAACACGCCGGTGGTCGTCCTGCAACAGCTGTCCACGCGCAACGGCAGCGAGGTTGTCGATTCTTCGCAGTATTAACCGACAGATTTTCCTTCGTTACGGGCGGGTGCCGACGATTCATTCGGGTGCCCGCCCGGCATGTTTCCCCTTCCCCTTCCCCTTGCACACGAGTTTGCTCGCATGACTGGAATAACGATTCGCCGCCTCACGGTCCTGGGGTTTGCCGTCTTGCTGGGCGCCGCCGGCTGCGCGAAAACCTGGAGTCAAAACGACAACGTGGAAGGGACCCTGAAGCTGGACGGGGTGCCGTTGGCCAACGTGTCCGTCCGGTTCGTGCCGGACGACGCGAAAGTGCAAGGGCCGTCGTCAAGCGGCTACACGGACGACAAGGGGCATTTCCAACTGGCGTGTGAGAACACGAAGTCCGGCGCGGTCGTCGGCAAGCACAACGTGTTGTTGTTACAGGGCCGGACCGATGCGGGCGAGCGCACGGGTCCGGCGATCCCCCCCGTTTACACGTTGGCCCCGAAGACGCCGTTGCAGGTCGAGGTCACGGCGGGGGAGCACAATTACGACCTGAACATTTCACGCTTCCCGCCGCCACGCAAGTGAGCAAAGGCGTTTAACCACGGAATACACGGAAAACACGGAAAAAAGACGGAAGAAGAGTTAATTGCATTTCCGTCTTTTTTCCGTGTTTTCCGTGTATTCCGTGGTTAAACGCTTCTTACACCGTCAACATCCGGTCGCGTGCCACCACGTCCCATGTGCCCGTAATCTCGCCGTTTTCGACGACGTACGCCTTCTGGTGCATCGCGCACGTCGGGCAAATGTGCGTCGGCACCGCGAACGCCACGTCGCCCGGCTGGAAACGGTTGGCGTATGGCGTCTCGATGACGAGGTGTTCCTCGTTCTGCAACACGGCCTGGTACTCGCCCACGTCGAGCAGCGTGAGGCGTTTGCCGGCCGGCGGGTCGCTGGCCACGGCCTTGTAGCCGAGGTCGAACGTCACGCGGTCGGGCGTCGGCCGGCTGACGACGCGCGTCAGTAAGAGTGCCGCCGGCATGAATCCGGCCAAATCGGCGTAGCGCGCGCCGTAACCGTTGTCGTGCAAGACGAAGGTGCCCGGCGAGCATTCGAGGCCGGGGAAATCCAGGTTCGCGAACACCGGAAACGTTGGCGTGCCGCCGCAGACGACGCGCGGCACCGGCAGTCCCTTCGCCTCCAGCGCCCGGCGCAGCTCGAAGACGGGTTCGAGCAGTTGCAGCACGGCAGCCTTGCGCTCGGCCAAGCCTTCTTGGTGATTGTGGCCGTCGTAGACGTGCAAGCCGCCGGGGCGCAGGCCGGGACTTTTCGCAATCCTTTCATAGAGCGCGACCGCCTCCTTGCCTGGTGCGATGCCGGTGCGGTGCTGGCCCACGTCGAGGTCGAGCAAGACGTCGATGGTCTGACCGGCTGCGGCGACCGCCGCCGACAGCGCGGCCACGGCGGCCGGGTGGTCGGCCGTGACGGTGAAGCGGCACTCCGGGTATTTCGCCGCCAGCCGGGCCATGCGGCCGCAGTTGGGGCCGACCGGGTTGTACGCCAGGAGCACGTCGCGGACGCCGCACTGGGCGAGCATTTCCGCCTCGGCGGGCGTGGCGCACTTGTGCTTCGTTATGCCCGCGTCCTTCTCCATTTGCACGATCTCGCGCGTCTTGTGCGTCTTGACGTGGGGCCGCAGCCGCGCCGGGCCGCCGGCGATTTCGACGGCGCGGGCGATATTTTTGCGGATGACGTCCTTATAGAAGAGGAGGGCGGGGCTAAACACAGAGGCCGGGTCGCGCAGGGTGTAGGCCGGGTTCATGGGGGGCTCGCGGGTTTGAGAACCCCAGAGTGATGAAGGATGTAGGATGAAGGATGAATCGTACCCCGGTACTCCCCCCCAAACGAAGGGGGGGCAGGGGGGGGTGGATGCCCAGAC
>JBBRLG010000654.1:0-3829 GCA_038231495.1 Gemmatales bacterium
GCCCTCTTCAAAAGCGAGCCAGGCCAATGGCAGGCCTTTTGGCACCGCCAGATCAACGAACCCAAGGCCAACCTAAACACTTGTTCCACCAACTGAAGAGACACTCACACACGGAAAAGGGGACGGGCACGTTTATCAATTAGCGGTTATGTGCGCTCCCTTTTGGAGTTAGGCTCCGCTGTCAGGCAGAAGTCCAGTCTTCAACCGAGAGGCCTGGAACGTGGCGGAAGTCACGGAGATTCCGACTCAGCAGAGTCGAATCCGTAGCCAACGCAATGCTCGCGATGCGAAGGTCCATGGTCTTGACGCGGGGACAACGAGGCTTTAATTCGGCAAAATACGCCTGCGCATCGCCGGTGTAGGAAAGCACGTTCATCTTGAGGAACCAGCGCCAAATGGTCTCCAATTTAGCGTAAGCCACGACGATTTGTTCGGGTTTGCGCGCCCGCTTGAGGTAGGCCAAGGCTCCTTGGACTTGCTCGTGAAAACTCACGATGCTCGTGGCGATGTCGTCGGGGGGAAGTCGATCGAGCCGCTCAAGCATGCGATTACACGCCGGCTGCTCCGCCCATTCCACGACGGACAGGTGGTCCGTATCGAGGAGCATCGGCACGAGCGCTTACCCCTTGAGCTTTTCCTGGCGAATCAAGCGACCGAGCCGAGCGATTTCCGCAAAGGCTTGGTCGCCGGCAAAGACGCCGACGATTTCGCGATACCACGGCATACCGTGCTTACCGGCGACGACGGCCTTTAACTCAGCGAGTTCCTTTTCGACGCGCTCCAGGCGTGCTTCCAGTTGTCGTGTGGTTCGTGGCATGGCGTTATTATCCGCTCGCGCGCCCGCGAAAACAACGGCAACGTTTTGCGCAATCCGAAGTTCGTCAGAGCCGCGATCGGCAAGGAGTGGTTGATTGCACCGCTCTCTCACGGTCGCGGCTATGACAATGGTTTTTCTCGTTCCCGAAAGGCTCGCGAGAATGAAGCGAATAACAGGCGGTTTTCGGTTGGCAAGGGTGGGCTTTTTCGGCATGGTTCAAATTCAGATGGCAAAGGAAACTACCGTTGTTCAAGCACGGGACGCTGGGGCGACACCCGGAATGAATGCTTTAAGTCTTTGCCCGGGAAGAAGTTCCACTTTGGGATATTCGTTCGGGGGGGTGTAGGGGGGTGGTGAATGAAACGAATTCCACTTGTTGCCTCGTGCTTGCGGCCTTTGAACCATGCCACTTTTTCGTGGCAAGATGGGACATTGACAAGGGTGAGCAAAAAAGGGGGTCGGGGGTCGCGTATTCGCGCACCCCCGGAACCTGCCGAACATCGGACATTTGTCCCGCACGTTTTTCACGGCGTCTTCTTGCGTTGCAGCACCAACAACGCATTCGTGTCGTCCTTCGTCGAGGTAAAGTCGGTCGGCCGGTCCAGGCTGCGGCGGATGACGTAACAGATCGTCAGCGTGTCCTTGTCAAGTTTGTAGATCGCCGCGAAATAACCCTCGCCGTCGGCATCCACCAAGTCCAAAGCCACTGGCAGGCTGAAGGGGCGAAAGCGCAAGCCGGACGGGTCCGCGCGGTCCTTGTTCGTCTGCGTGAAGACGTTGCCCTTGATCGTGACCTCCTTCGCGCGGAGGTCGTCGGGCAATTGCCAACCGGCCCATGACTCCGACACGACCTCCCAGGTGCCTTCCATTTGCTTGTGGGTCGCCGCTTGATAAAGCGACGACATGAATAGGACGGTCGGCAGCACCAGCGTCATCATTTCGCCCATGATAAACCTCCGAGCAGAGACGGGGAAACCTGCGCTGATTGTCGCAGTTCCGGGCGGGCTTGGCAACAACCTGCCGCAATTCGCCTTGCAGGGGGACGCGGGGACCGGGTAAAGTACGCCGACTCTCCGGTATTCGCGAATTGATCGGCCGGTACTCCCAAGGGTGGAAAGGACTTCCGTGAGCGGAGCACAACCTGGCGCCGTCGCCGCCGAGCACAGCCTCGCGTCCGTCCTCTCCCTGTCCACGGCCATCGACCGCGCTCGCGACTGCCTGCTTTCCCTGCAAAAGGACGACGGCCACTGGGTCGGCGAGTTGCAAGGCGACACCATTCTTGAATCGGAATATGTTCTTCTGTTGGCGTTTTTGGGCCGCGAGGACGAGGATCGGACGCGCAAGTGCGCGGCCTACATCCGGCAACAACAGCGCGCCGACGGCAGTTGGAGCAACTACCCCGACGGGCCGGTCGAGCTGAGCGTTTCCGTCAAAGCGTACTTCGCACTGAAGCTCACCGGCCACGACCCCGACGCCGACTACATGCGCCAGGCACGCGAAGTCATCCGCGCCAACGGGGGCGCCGAGCGCTGTAACAGTTTCACGAAGTTTTACCTCGCATTCCTCGGCCAGTTTCCCTACCGCAACTGCGCGTCGGTGCCGGTCGAGATGGTACTGTTGCCGCGCTGGTTCTACTTCAACCTCTACGCCATGTCGAGCTGGACGCGCACCATCGTCGTGCCGCTCAGCATCTTCTCGGCATGCAAGCCCGTCCGCGCATTGCCTGAATCCCTTGGCATCCGCGAACTGTTCCGCAAACCGCCGGAGACGCCGCGCTGGCCAGCGGAACTCAAGGGCAAGGGGTTCGGCTGGCCGCAATTCTTTCTCGGCGTTGACCGCGCTTACAAGTGGTGCGAACGACTGGGTTTGTTGAAGCCGTTCCGGTCGCTGGCACTGGGCCGCGCCGCCGCGTGGATGCGCGAACGCTTCACGGACAGCGACGGCCTGGGGGCAATCTTCCCGCCGATGATCTACACGATCATCAGTCTGCGCTGCCTCGGCGTGGCCGACGACGCGCCGGAAATGCTGTGGGCACTCGAGCAACTCGACGACCTCACGATCGAGGAAGACGGGGCGATCCGGTTGCAGCCGTGCTTCTCGCCGGTGTGGGACACCGCCCTGACACTTAACGCGCTGAGCGACACCGGCCTGTCAGTGGACCACGGTGCGTTGTCCCGCGGGGCGCGCTGGCTGCTGGACCGCGAGGTGCGGCGGCCCGGCGACTGGAGCGTCACCAACCCGAAACTGCCGCCGGCGGGCTGGTTCTTCGAGTACCGGAACGGCTTTTACCCGGACGTGGACGACACCGCGATGGTGCTGATGGCGCTGACACGGAGCGGTGCCGACGCCGGCCCGGCAGTCGAGCGCGGCCTCCACTGGTTGCTGGCCATGCAGAACCGCGACGGCGGTTGGGCGGCGTTCGACCGCGACATCGACCGCGAAGTGTTGACGCAGGTGCCGTTCGCCGACCACAATGCGATGCTCGACCCCAGCTGCCCCGAAATCACGGCCCGCGTCCTTGAGGCGCTGGGACCGCACGGTTTCGGCCCGGACCACCCGCAGGTCGCGCGGGCGATCAGCTTCCTCATCCGCACCCAGGAACCGAGCGGCGCATGGCCGGGCCGTTGGGGCGTCAACTACCTCTACGGCACCTGGCAGGTGCTCCTCGGTTTGCAGGCGATCGGCTTCGACATGCAGGAGGCGCTGGTGCGCCGGGCGGTCGAGTGGCTGAAAAAGGTGCAGCAATCCGGCGGCGGCTGGGGCGAGAGTTGCCGCAGCTACGACGACCCGGCGTTCGCGGGCATCGGCACCCCGACCGCCTCGCAGACCGCGTGGGCCTTGCTCGCCCTCCTCGCGGCCGGTGAGGGCGAGAGTGCAAGCGTGCGGGCCGGCGTCGAGTACCTGTTGCGCACCCAGGGGCCGGACGGCAACTGGCAAGAGGAGCCTTTTACCGGCACCGGCTTTCCGAAGGTTTTCTATCTCAAATACCACCTGTATCGGCTATACTTCCCA
>JBBRLG010000655.1:0-3825 GCA_038231495.1 Gemmatales bacterium
CCAACATCCTTGGGATCGATGGGGACCGTGATGCCAGCCAACGTGACTCGCGTCGCGATCCTCCTTCGAAACAAAGATATCAAGCACCGACCCGGAGCGCAAGCCCACCCATCTTACCTATTTATGCGCGCTGGCCCTGACCCCCGACACGCGCAACTCTTGCTACCGAACACGGTGTTTGGAGTGTACAATCGGGATGGTTCCTTTGCAAGCAAGGGAGAGCAGCTATGGTGTCCGGCGAAACGAGATCGGTGATCGGTCGTGCCAAGCGGCTGTACGCCGAGCAACTACCGGCCGAGTTGGAGTCCCAGCGCCTGGGCCAGTTTGTCGCGCTCGAGCCAGAATCGGGGGAGTATTTCCTGGGAACTAACTTTGACGAGGCAGTAAAGTCTGCCAGGACCAAATACCCATCCCGTTTGTCTTACACCATCCGGATCGGGCAGCGCGCCGCCTTCCATCTGGGAGGGCTGCAACGGTGACGGGCTCATCGACGGCCGGCTGCGGGCATTGATTCCCGTCCCGGTATCGGTGTCACGCGACGGCAACCGAAAGGAACTAATCGTTTGGATTGATACAGCCTTCAATGGCGGATTGGCCATACCGCGAAAGCAGATCGCCGAGCTAGCCGTATCCAACCCCGCGTTTGAATTGGGGTTGCTGCTCCATTTCCGGGATCAACCCGGAATGAAAGGGCGTGCAGCAGTGCGGAAACTTCTCGATGCCTACGTGACGGACTACGACAAGAGCGTGAATTTCAAGGATTACAAAGACGGCTATGACGATGCCGTGAAGCGTGCAAAGCCCCTCGGTGCCTGCAACCTCCAAACATGCCAACTCGGCCCCAATCCCTCTACAGGGGCGCACGTCCTTATGGAGTCGATTCGCGCAAATTAGCCCTCTCTCCGTTTCTGACTCTCGAATACGCATCAAACAGACGCGCCTATGAGTTCGGCGGTCGCTGATCCACAATGAAACACCGCCATGGCGCTAACGCGCTTCGGTCCGAAACACGAATGGCGTTAGCTTAAGCGTAATGCCGGCGAATTTAGGCCAAGAATCGGACGTAAGTCCTTAATCCTCGGTCGTCCTCTCCCTTAAGCTAGCGCCATTCGTCCGAAACACCGACGCCAGTTTTTGACCGTAGCGCGACGCAGACCTGCTGGTCGCCAATCGCAAACGGCAATCATGCGGAGCTATCGCCGCGCCCCGAAACAGGGACCCAGTTGTGCCAAAAAGGATTCCTTGTTCTTGGCTTGCATTCGGGCACTTCTGAGGTACTGATTGAAGCCCTGGCCGATCCGAAATTCGGGCCGGCAGCTTCAACCAAACCTCGGAGGCTGATATGCTCAATGCACAAAACTCGTCTTTGGATCCCACGAAGCTTCTCACTCGCCGCGAACTGGCGACCGTTCTCGCCGAGGCCAAGCGCAACGCCTCGCGTTCGGCCAACACCCGCCGCAATCTCATCCTTATCGTTCGCCTGGCGTGCTGCTGCGGCTTGCGCGTCTCGGAGATCGCCGGCTTGCGGCTCGACGACGTCGTCGTTGACGTGGGCCGACCGCACCTGCGGCTTCGGAAGGAAACCACGAAGGGCAAAAAGCCACGGTGTGTGCCGCTGTGGTGGGACAGCGGCACGCTGGCCGACTTGGTTGCCTGGAAGGCCGAGCGCGTCGGGCAGGCGCCGGCGGTATGGCGCCGTTCGTCTGCTGCGTGCAGGCGCATCGCCCTGGCCAAATGCTGCAACGCGCCGCCATCCGGCGCCGGTTCCTGTCAGCTTGCAAGGTGCTCGGAATGGCGCGGCGGCGGACGCTCACAATGCACCACGGTCGGCGCACTTTTATTAGCCATGCGCTTGCCGGCGGGCGGAACCTTGGCGAGGTCAGTGCCGCAGCTGGCCACGCCAACGTCGCGGTGACGAGCATTTATCTGCACGTGGTGGTCGACGACGACGATCCGGTAGGTGAATTGTTTCAGTACGGGAAATGATTGGAGGCCGCCTGCCTGCGCTGGGAGCGTTGTGGCCATCGCTTGACATCTAAGGCCATATACCAGTTCGCCCTGGGCGTGCGGGCCCCGGCGGGCATTTGAACTCCATCCGAGTTACTTTTTCTGCGCCAGTTGGACCCGGATGGCCGTAATCTGCTTGTCCAGGTCGGAGTACTCACCGGCCTGGGTGAACTTCAACTGCCGGTGGTTCTGGCTGAGCGTGACCGCCGCCTCGTCGCACACACGGATCGGCAGCCGTGGCTCATTCTGGCCTGCCTTCACGGCGTAGGTCCACCCCCATGTCCGTGTGTCGGCCAGCAGGGTGGTCAGCAGATCCGCGTCCCAATCCGGCTTTAATTGCCGCAAGACCAAGCACACCGTGTGGCACCGCTGAGCTCTCGCGTCCCGAAGGTAGCGCTCGAACACCGCTCGAGCCGTTTCGGGGTTCCGCTGGCCGAGAGCGACAAGAAGGTGAAACCCTTGTCCGTAAGGACCTCCCTCGTCGGCGGGCAGGGTGGCGACAACCGCCTCCAATCGGCTGCGGATCAGAGCTTTGTCCTCGACGGCAGGCAGGGCGGCAAGCAGAGCGTCCACGTCCTCAGCCCGCTTGAACACATCCGTCAAGGCGCCTCGCACGACCGGGTCCTTGGACCAGCCGACGGCCTTGACGAAGTCGTCAGCCCGCACTCCGTTGGCCACGCACCGCTGCATGAAGCCGTCCGACGCATGGTCCTTCCCGACATCCAACTTGGCCAGCCGGCCGGCCACGAGCGGCACGGACTCCCTCCCGAAATAGAACAGCAGCCGCAGCGCCGCCCCGCATTGGTACTCGCTCCCGGAACTCCACCCGTCCAGGGACTTCCCGTTGAAAACCCCTTTGGTAGCGTAATCTGCTAACAAGGAGTCGAACAACTTGCGCCTCGGGTCCTCGGCCTTCCAAATGGCTCGTACCTCGGCGCATAGTTTCGAGTCATGAGTCGGGCAGTTTAATTCGACGCACGCTGTCGGCCGGTAGCGGACGGCCTGGTACCGTCGGCCGACGATTTGCCCGATTGCCACGAAGCAGACGTCGCCAACCTTAACCGTGTAAGACTTGACGTTTTCTTCCTCCTCCCGGGGCATTGCTGTCCGCGCCTGGAAAATGGTTTGCTCCGCCGGGTTGTCTGGGTTGAGTTGCAGTTCGACCGCGTGCCACATGACCCCGAACACGCCTTCGTGGTGAATAACGATTTTGGTCGGGGTCTGGTCGTCTAGCGCGTCCAAGAGGAATGGGAGGGCATCTGGTCCGAGTGTAACCAATTCCTTCAGCCCATCAGACGGCTGAAGCCCGTGGTCGGTCAGGAGGCCGACCCCAACCCGGCTTTGGTCGGGGAGGGGCGTGAATGCGTCGCCGCTCAAGGTGGCCGATAGGCCGAAGTCGGGCTTGTCCAAGTCCGCAAGACGACCGATCAATTCCTTGATCCGTTTGGCTTGAGCATCGGTGATTGGTGGCCGAGGGGTGAGGCGCAGGTCGGGGATCGCTTCCTCGGTCAGTGGCATTAGCGGGATTCCGCGCACCGAAAGAAACCACCATATCGAGAGCGCAAGAACAATAAAGGTGGTGATTGCGAGCGCGGCCTTAAACCGCCTTGGATAATACATCATGGCACCACCTCTGCCGGCGCACTGATCATTGAACATGCCTCAGTCGCATACTACCGTTATTACCTCGGCAAATAAGATTCTCACATATTATAGCGCGGCCGCGTAATGGATGCGAGGGTGTTTGAAGTAGTTCCGGACGTGTTGGGGCAGGTGGGCCAGGTGGCGCATGAACGTCTGCAGCCGCGACCGCAACTC
>JBBRLG010000656.1:0-3818 GCA_038231495.1 Gemmatales bacterium
CCCCAGGACCGTGCCGTTGGTGGTCAACTCCGGGGGGGGTGTGCCAGGGGGTGCGGAAACGAACTTTCTCAAAGCATTAGCCCGCTGACGTTTAGGACGAAAAAGTTCGTTTCCGTGTCCGTCGCCCCGAAGGGCAATAAGGGGAGTCCGGCAGAAACGAACGGTGACGCGCGTCCTGCGCTGCCGCGCACCCAGAAAACTCCCAGCACGGGATGTCTATTGCTGTCCGACTCCCACCACCGCGGTGAAGGGTTACGGTACAATAAACGCAGGGACGACCCGCACCACCCCGTAGCCACAAGCGGCTCGCTTGGGGGCTTGCCGCCGCCCACAAGCGAGCCGCTTGTGGCTACGATACCGCCTAAGCGGGTAAAATCGGCGCGCTACGAGAGCCTGAATCCGGAGCTTCTTTTGTCCGAACCAAACGACCTCGCCGGTTTGAATAGCGATCAGTGGCGCGACTTGAGCGAGTGGGCCAGCCTCCTCGAACAGACGCTGCTGCCCGGCGGGCCGTCGATCGATCTGCGCCGCTTCCTGCCGCCGCCGAACGCACCGCACCGCCGGGTCGTCTTCTTTGAGTTAATCAAGACCGAGCTGGAAGCCCGCTACCGCGGCCGTCAGGGCCTTCCCCTGGAAGAGCTCTTACAGCGCTACCCGGAGTTTGGCGGCCCCGAGGACGTGCCTGCGGGAGTGGTCTATGAAGAGTACCGCGTCCGCCGGCTGCACGGCGACCGGCCCGACCTGGCGGTTTACCGCGAGCGCTTCCCGCGCCAGTTCGAGAAGCTTCAGGAACTGCTGCGCTTGAATCCGGTGCCGGAGGAGACCCTTCGCCCGGAACCCGTGGATACCTGGAAGACCCACTCCCCCACCTCGACCGTTGGCGAGGCGCCACGACCACCGAACCAACCGATCCCTGACGAGTGGGCCACCCGAGCCGGACCAAAGGGCGTGCCCACCGCCGTCAACTACAGGCCGAATCCCGACGGCGGGTCTGCTGACTTGACGGCGCCGGACCTGGTGCTGACCGGGGGGCAGGGTTACCAGAAACTGGAGCGGTTGGGCCGCGGCGCGTTCGGCGAGGTGTGGCGCGCTTTGGCACCCGGCGGCGTCGAGGTCGCCGTCAAAATCATCCTGCGCACCCTCGACCACGAGGCCAGTCAACGCGAATTGAAGGCTCTGGAGAAGATCCGCCAGTGCCGTCACCCCTTCTTGTTGCAGACGCACCAGTATCAGGCCGATAAGGATCACCTGGTTATCGTCATGGAGGTGGCCGACGGCTGCCTCGCCGACCGATTTAAGGAATGCCAGGCCAAGGGCTTGACGGGCATCCCCGTCGAGGAACTCGTGACGTACTTCGCCCAGGCGGCGGAGGCGCTGGACTTCTTGCACAGCCAGCACGTTTCGCACCGCGACATCAAGCCGGAGAACCT
Source organism: Gemmatales bacterium (assembly GCA_038231495.1). GTDB lineage: Bacteria > Planctomycetota > Planctomycetia > Gemmatales > Gemmataceae > JBBRLG01. Next base: position 1,431 of record JBBRLG010000656.1, read on the forward strand.
GCTCATGCTGCGCGGCTACGCCAAGGTGGCGGACTTCGGCCTGGCCCGGTCGCAGGACCAGCCGATGGACGATGCGTCGGCGGTGTGCGGCACGCCGCACTTCATGGCCCCGGAGGTGTGGCGACAGCAGGTCAGCATGCACAGCGACCAGTACAGCCTGGCGGCCACTTATGTTGAGATGCGATTGGGGCGGCACCTGTTTCCAGGCAAGTCGCCCTTTGAGGTGGCCGAACACCACATACGGACCGCTCCCAACCTGGAGCCCTTGCCGGCAGTCGAGCAAACGGTGTTGCGGCGGGCGCTGGCCAAGGATCCGGACCAGCGCTTTCCAAGTTGCGCGGCGTTCGCGAGGGCGCTTCAAGAAGCGGTGTTGCCGAAAAAGATCGAGCCGCCGCGGCGCTCCTCGTGGGCAGTCAAGGTTCTCCTGGCGTCGTTGGCGCTGGCCGTGCCTGCCCTTCTGACATTGCTGTATTTCGCGTGGCCGAAGACGGTACCGGAGCCGAAACCCTGGCTGCCGGAAGGCTGGGAGGCCGAAAGTGGGGCCGAAGTGGTCCATGACCCGCGGAGCAACCGCGCTTACTACCTCCGGATCGTGCGCGACGTGGGTGGCCAAAAGGTGGTGATGCTCGCGATACCGCAAACCAGTTCAGACGAGCCGCCCTTGTTCTACATCATGGAGAACAAGGTCTGGAACGACCTGTATGCTGCCTTCGTGGCCGACCCGAAGTCGGGCCCCCTGTTTGAGAAGTATCAGCTCCGCGCGGGGGGCGCGGGGGGCGTGAAGTTGTTGCGTGACGAGTGGAACAAAGGCGCCCACGCTCCGGGAGCCATGCCCCCAAACCTGGCTCTCGGCGTGGGCGAAGGCCGCGGTAAAATTCCAGTATTCCGGGTGACGGTGACCGAGGCGCATTGCTTCGCGGATTTCCTGGGTGGCAAGCTGCCGCAGCGGGTCCAGTGGCTCAAGGCGGCCGGCTTGGGCGAGGACAAGCGCCCCGACACGCCCTTCGACGACCGCGCGACCGGCATCGCGGTCAACCTCGGGGAGACCGGTCCCTGGTCCATTCACCAGGGAGACCGGGACGTGAGCATTCATGAGTGCCGACAAATGGCCGGGAACGGCAAGGAGTGGACGCGGACCATACACAACGAGGGGAACGGGAAGGACGAAGAAATACCGCTCCAGATGATAAACCGCGGGCGGCCGGTCCTGGTGTGCGGCCAGAGTTACACGGCGCAGAATCCTCTGACTTTTGAGAAAATGGTGGCGCTCGACGACAAATCCTGCATCGAGAACGACCCGGAGATCAGCTTTCGCGTCGTGCTGCAACCCTGACGGGGGGCGCGTTGCCCTCGTCGTCAACCGCGCTATCGGTGGCACCACCCGGCAAGAATGGGTGTGGCAAATCTTTCGGGGAGCGAAACGCTTCCTGCCTTCTCCCCCGTGGTGCGATGAGAGCCATTCACCGACGGTGGAAGCTTTTTCGCGTGGGCCAGCGTCCACTGGCGCACGCGAACGACACCCCGTTTTACTTTGGCGAGGGTCGGCTTTTTCGTGGCGAGGGTCGAGATTGGCGAGGGTCGATCCGGCGTCGGTGGTGATGCGTAAGAGCCTACTGATAAAGGGTTTACGGATGCATTGCGCAGAGCGTTTGCGCCAAAGCGGTTCGACCCTCGCCATATGTTGATTGGCTTGGCTAGGGTCGGACAGGCCCGGTCGTCATCCAAAGGGGTCGCGGTTGGGCAACGATTGGCTCGCAGGGCGTGGCGGACGACTTCCCCCGGCGACCACCCCACGGTCCCGAAACAGTTGCCACACCCGCAAGAATTAACTTGCAATTATTAACTTGCAATTTAGGAACCGAGTCACCAGAATACTCAAACCAAGGTTTTCCACCCCTTTTCCCTTTTACAGGAGTCGCACCGTGGCAGACGTTCCCGAAACCGTGTTCTTGCACAAGTACGGCGAGTTTCTGGTGCAAGCCTGGGGTGACCCGGCGCTGAAGAAGAAATTCCACGCCGATTCGGCGGGCACGCTGAAGGCCTTCGGCCTGGACCCGGAAGGGGCCAAGATCAAGGTTCTGGCGCCCGGCTCGACCAGCGCCCCGCCTTCCCAGACCACTCCCCAGAGCGCGGCCCGCCTGTGGAACGAAGGCAAGAAGACGGGGAGCATCGACTTCTATTTCCCGGAAGAGCCGCCGGAGTCGATGGCCAACTACGAACTGTCGGACGAAGAGTTGATGGCGGTGGCCGGTGGCTGGAGCATCTCCTGCTGTAGCTGCACCCCCTGCTGCTGCTGCTGATCGACTTCCCGGTCCGGCTGCCGCGATGTTCTGGACTTCTCCACGGCTTAATTGCCGTGGCCGCATTGAAGGAAGCTGATCGGATCGC
>JBBRLG010000657.1:0-3805 GCA_038231495.1 Gemmatales bacterium
CCCGATCCGCGCCCTCGAAGCGGCGATGGACGGCTTCGCGGTCATGCCGATCGCTGAGGCGGCCCCCGTCGGCGACGTGTTCATCACCGTCACCGGCAATAAGCACATCATCCGCGGCGAGCACTTCAAGGTCATGAAGGACGGCGCGTACGTTTGCAACTCGGGCCACTTCGACATCGAAGTCGATCTGGTCGCGCTGAAGAAGTTGACCGGCACGATGTTCCCCGATGTCCGCCGCGAAGTGGACGAGTACAAATTGAAGTCGGGCAAGCGCATCTACGTCATCGGCCACGGCCGGTTGGTGAACCTCGCCGCGGCCGAAGGGCACCCGGCGAGCGTGATGGACATGAGCTTCGCCACACAGGCCCTGGCGACGGAATACGTGGTGCAACAGAAAGGGAAGCTGTCGAACGCGGTCCACCCGGTGCCGCGGGCCATCGAAGATTACATTTCGATTGCGAAGCTGGCGAGCATGGGCATCACCATCGACAGCATGACGGCGGACCAAGCCGACTACTCGACGAGTTGGGAACACGGGACGTGATGTCCCGTGTGGATGCCACGCCTACGAAACTGACCTTGGAATGATCCCGAAGGGGGACTTGGGTCCCCTTGTTCGACGGGCGTTCCAGCTATTCGTCCAAAGTCGATTGTTCACCACAAACGGAGCAACGTCGAATCGACGTTCTCGATGATGAAGAGGAAGTTTGGGGACGCCCTGCGGAGTAAGTCGGACACGGCGATGGTCAATGAAGTGCTGTGCAAAGTGCTGCCACACAACCTTTGCGTTCTGAATCAGGAGGAATGCGAACTCGGCATCGAAGCCGTGTTCAGCAAGGTCAACGCAGAAACGAAGGCAACGGAACTTGCAGAGTGATTGTAACCGTTCACCGCATGTTGGAAATTAACCCGAAGTACCCACTGCTACGATGCGCGATAAGGACTTACGTTCAAAGCTGTCCGTTATTGCCGGGTAACGTTGTCCCAAAAAGGCTAATTTCGGACAGTTTGAGCCTCAAATCCTCGCACCCGGTGAACGGTTACGAGTGATTCACTTGCTGGGCTTATCGTAGGACGCCATAATCTTGTTGACACTGACCTCAAGTTGCTTGAAGTGATGGTTGACCAGCTTTGACACTACCTGTTCCGGAGCCATGTAGGTTGAAAACGCTGAGTAGTCCACGGAAACATGTTCAAGATACTGAACCTCCCCACGTTTGGCGGACACGGAGTTAAGGGTGTAAACTCCAATCGAGGAGACCACCCTTGGCCAAGACCAAGACCCGAATCCGTCGCGCCTTCACGAGCGAGTACAAGCTCCAAGCGGTGCAGCTCGTCACCGAGAAGGGCTTGTTCTACAACCGACAGCGTCGACATTCGTCGCTGGGGTACGTCGCCCCGGCGGAGTTCGAATGTTCCAAACATCCTTAACTGCGCGCCCGTTTTTCGTGGGGAACTCCACTCCACCGGCTTCGGGCCGAGAACAGACGACTGCTCCAGGAGCGCGACCTCCTAAAAAGGTACCCGTTCACCGGGTGCGAGGATTTGAGGGTCAAACTGTCCGAAATTAGCCTTTTTGGGACAACGTTAACCGGCAGTAAAAAGAAGCGGCGGCGTTCTTTGAGGTACGACTTCATCCATCGCCAGTCCACGTTTTTCCGGCGCGACTGATGCAACCGCACTTAACACGAACACTCGCGGGGTCGAATGCGAGGGCTCCGCATAAGAGCTTAACGCCCGCAGCTTTCTGATAATTTCGGGGCGTCCCCCCGTCCGATCCCGTAAGCTACTCTTAGCGCACGGCAACCTCCCCAAGGACATCCACGCCCATGGACGAATTGCGGCACGAGTGCGGCATTGCGGCCCTCTACCACTTCGCCGATGGCCGGGAGTGCCACGTCTGGAAGGGCGATCCGGATCAGACCACGCGCCTGATGACCCGGATGCTCTTGGACCTCCAGAACCGCGGCCAGCTCGCGGCCGGGTTCAGCAGCTTCCACCCCGAGCGCGATCAACTCCTCGACACCTACAAGGAACTCGGCACCGTCGCCGAGGCCTTCAAGATGTCCCACGAGCACAAGCACGCCTCCATCATGGAGGAGTACGCCGGGCGGGCCAGCATCGGCCACACGCGCTACGCCACCTGCGGGCCGACGGGGCGCAGCTACGCCCAGCCGTACGAGCGCCGCCACGGCTGCAAATGGAAGTGGTTCGCCTTCGCCTTCAACGGCAACCTCGCCAACGTCGACGAACTCCGCGCCGAAGTCGGGTCGTACACCGACTACCACCTCACCCGCGAGGGGGACACCGAAGTCCTCTTCCACCTAATCGCCCACGCCCTGCGCGGCGACCAGAAACCCGACCTCCGCAAGCTGTTCACCGACCTCAGCCGCAAGCTCGAAGGCGCCTACAACCTCGTCTACCTCAACGCTCTCGGCGAGATGGTCGTCCTCCGCGATCCCCTCGGTCTGCGGCCCCTCTGCTACGCCACCGACGGCCCCCTCTTCGCCGCCGCGTCCGAGAGCGTGCCGCTGTTGAACATGGGCTTCCGCGAGATCAAGTCCCTCGAACCTGGGGAAATGATCGTCCTCGAACACGGCGCGATGGACGTCCACCGCTACGCGCCGAAGCGGGCGAGCGCCCATTGCTTCTTCGAGTGGGTCTACTTCGCAAATGTCGCCAGCACCCTCGACGACCGCAGCGTGTACTTGTCGCGGTCGCGGCTCGGCGAGGAACTGGCGAAGCTTGAAGAGGAGATGAATCTCTTCGATTACCGCGACGGAAACACCATCGTGGTGCCGGTGCCGGACACGGGCAAAGCCGCCGCCGACGCCATGGCCTATGCGCTGGGCATCCGCAGCCAAGAGGGGTTGATCCGCAACCGGTACATCGGGCGGACGTTCATCGAGCCGGGAAACCGGGCCGACAAAGTCCGGTTGAAGTTCACCCCGCTGCGGGAAGTGCTGCAGGGCAAGCGGGTGATCTTGGTCGAAGATTCGATCGTGCGAAGCACGACGCTGAAGACGATGCTCAGCTTCCTGCGCGAGGCGGGGGGCGTGAAGGAGATCCATGTCCGCGTCGCCTGCCCGCCGATCGTGGCGCCGTGTTTTTACGGCATCGACATGGCAACCGTCGGCCAGCTCTACGCGCCGAAGTTCATCGCCGGCGACGAACCGACCCGCGCCGAATTGAAGGCGATGGCCCTCGATTTGAAGGCCGACAGCCTGGTGTACTTGCCGCTGGACGCCGTGGCCAAGTGCATCGGCATCCCCGCCGAGCGCCTCTGCCGAGCCTGCATCACGGGCATCTACCCGACCGAATCCGGCACCCGCCGCTACGAACTGGAGATGGCGGGGAAGTGACGGAGTCGTCGATCCACGTCCCGATGGGAATGGTCGCTACCTCTTCTCCGGTATCGGGGCGAGCGTTTTCAGTTTGTCTTGCCGGTGCTTCTCTTCCTCCGCCGCCGCGAGCATGGGGGATTGCGCAAGCAAAAGGATGGCGGATAGAATAATCGAGAGGCGGGTCATTTTAGCTTCCAGAAAGAATGGACATGTCGGGCTGGCATCGCAGCCGTTTTCACGCAATCTTCCGAATGCAGCGTTTCAAATACTACTTCACCGGGGGGTCTGATCCCACGGGTGCGCCCTTTTCGCTTCGCTTATTCCGTTTCCGATCCCGAGTTTCGTGGGAGTGGTCTATAACACGCGGCGTCCGGCTGGTATGAGCGGGGTTCCTGACATCCCAATCAACCGGCACGGACGCCGCGATGCATTACTCTACCCGCTTCGCTCTCACCCTGTCC